>CAZBOO010000081.1:0-6027 GCA_964493535.1 uncultured Aquificales bacterium | reverse complement strand
AAGGGGGAAAGCCCGAGATCCAGGCAGATAAGAAGTGTTTCCTAAGATGGATGATAAAGGTACCTCCTCAGGGCAAGGCCCAGGTGAGCTACTCCTTTTCCGTCAAATATCCCAAGAGAATGAGGCTGAATCGTCCCTTTTAGGTATGGCCATGATGATGGTTTCCCCATCGGGATGAAGGGAGACCCTGTAAACCGAGCCCTCTTCCAATTCTACCATGAACTCCCGGTATTCCCGGTTGTCATGGTTCCTCCTGATGGCTAACGGTTTCCATTTCACCACCAAGAGGCGTTCTCCTCCTCTCCACAAAGCCAGTGGCCTTACCAGCCCGTGTCCCTGATACCATTCAACCTTCATGGATTCCATCGGGGATAAATGGATCGAGAGGAGACGTCCAGATCTAATCCATGACACTCCCCCTTAGCAAAATGATAGGCAGCTACATAGGCTACCATGGCTGCATTGTCCATGCATAAGGTCATAGGCGGAAAGTAGACTTTCATGCCTTCCCTTTCACCCCTCTCTCCCATGATGTTCCTCAGAGCCGAGTTGGCTGCTACACCCCCTGCCACCACTATCCTGGGGACCCTTAAATACCGGGCTGCGTCCAAAGTCTTTTCCACTAGCACATCTACTACGGCCCTCTGGAATGAGGCTACCACGTGGGCCAGATGCCGTCTATCCCGAATCTCGTTGCCATATTCCCGGACATATTGGACCACTGCCGTCTTGAGACCGCTGAAGCTGAAGTTCCAACCTTCGCCTGTGAGGGGCCTGGGAAAGGGAATGGATTGGGGATCCCCTTCTCTGGCCAGTTGGTCTATAACAGGACCTCCAGGGTAGCCCAGCTTCAAGAGTTTGCCCACCTTGTCGAAGGCCTCTCCTGCCGCATCGTCTCTGGTCTGGCTCAAGAGGTACATCTCACCTTCATTTTTCACCATAAAGAGGGATGTGTGGCCTCCAGAAACCACTAAAGATAGAAAGGGGAAGTCTACCTTTTCCCTCAGGAAGATGCTGAAGGCGTGGGCTTCCAAGTGGTCCACACCCACCAAGGGTGTGTTAAGACCGAAGGCCAGAGCCTTAGCGAAGGAGAGACCCACTAAGAGGGAGGGTACCAGCCCGGGTTTCACAGTTACCCCAATGCAATCTATTTCTTCCAAAGAAAGAGCACTCTCCCTTAAGACATGCTGGGTTAAGGGAAATAAGGCTTCTAAGTGCTTTCGGGCGGCCAATTCGGGTACGATGCCCCCAAAGAGGGCGTGGAGGTCCACCTGGGAGGCAAGGGCACTGGCCAGGACGCCCCTATCCCTCTGAAAAAGGGCTACTCCCGTGTCATCGCAGGAGGTCTCTATGGCAAGGATCATCAAGGTCTTTCTCCTTCTATATGGTACCTCTGTTTATCCCTGGGAACATACCAGTGGATAAAATTATACCATATACCTACCTTTCCCGGTTTCACCCCTTTGAACCGGGAGCTCAGGATGGACAGGGAATCAGGGACGTAAAGAAAGGTGTAAGGCTGGTCCTTAGCAATGATTTCATGGAACTGCCAGTACAGCCTTTGCCTCACTTTTTGATTGAAGGTGGAGCGGGCCTCTTCCAATATTCTGTCCACCCTTGGGTTTTTGTAATACACGAAGTTGAATTCCCCCGGCCCCGTCTTACTGGAGTGCCAAATGTCGTATGGATCCGGTTCGTAGCCTAAGGACCATCCCAGAATCACTGCCTGGAAGTTACGTTCCATGATGGAGTGGAGCATGGCTTGCCACTCTAAGATCCTGATCTTTACCTTTATGCCCACCTGGGCCAACTGATACTGGATGGTTTCTGCCGCGGCGCTCCTCTGGAGGTTTCCCTGATTGGTGACCACGGTGAACTGAAGGGTTTTGCCCTTTTTGTCCAGGAAGCCGTCGCCGTCAGTATCCCTCCAACCTGCCTCTTGTAAAAGCCTTATGGCCTTTTTGGGATTGTAGGGATAGGGTTTTATGTGGAGGTTATAGGCCCAAGAAGATGGAGGGAAGGGGCCCGTACTCACCTGCCCTAACCCCAGGAGAACCACGTCCACTATCATCTTTCGGTCTATGGCGCAGGTGATGGCCTGACGCACCCGTTTGTCCTTAAACATAGGAAGCCCCAGGTTGTAACCCAGGTAGGTATATCCATAAGAGGGGTATTTGAACTTCCCGAAACCCTTTCTGAAGAGGGGGGAGCTGGTCTGCCGTTTGTATTGAAAAGGGGTGAGGCCCATATAGTCTATATTGCTCGCCTTCAGTTCCATGAACATAGTAGAGGTATCAGGGATGACGCGATAGACGATGCGATTTATACACGGTCTCCCTTCAAAATAGGTGGGGTTGGCCCCTAATACCAGCTTCTGACCCGTGATCCATTCCACCAGTTTATAGGGCCCCGTGCCCACGGGGTGCCGGTTGAAAGAGGTGGTGTTGAGATCCTCCTCCTTTAAGAGGTGGCAGGGGATAATGCCCATGGTCCAGCTGGATAGGGCAGGGGCAAAGGGTTTGGGATAATAGACCCTGAAGGTGTGATCATTTACCACCTTGGCCCGTTTTATCTCTAAATAGTCTCCGCTATAAGGGGTGGCTACCTTGGGGTCCCTGAGCTTCTGAAAGGTGAAGAGCACGTCCCAGGCGGTGAAGGGGGCTCCGTCTTGCCATCTTACCCCTTTCCTCAGGTGAAAGGTGATCACCTTGCCACCCTTTTCTATATCCCAGGATTGGGCCAAGTCACCAGTAAGGTTCCCATTTTTATCGTATTTTAGGAGACCGTTGAAGATGAATCCTGCTATGGTGGCAGATGCCGAATCCGAAGCCAGGAGAGGTAAGAGACGCTTGGGCTCTCCGATGGACCCCATAATCAGGGCATCGCCGTAGGATGGGCAAGTAGATTGGGCCCCTTGGAGCTGTCCTGAGCTTCCCAAGATAAAGAGGAATGAGAAGAGAAGGGACCAGACCGCCTTGGGGCCGGGCATCATCCAGCCTTTATTCCGACCAGTTCTCCTGTCCAGGTACCCTGGACTCCAGATAGTCCTTGGCAAACTCTTCCAGTGCAATGGTGACGGGTTTTGCGTAACGGCTCTTTACCAAAGACTCGTCTCCTGCTGCCAAAAGACGGGCCCTCTTGAAGACTATCACCGTGAGTCGGTACCTGCTGTCCACATTGGAAAGGGCTTCGTTCATCATCCTGATCTTATTATACATCTTTTTATCTTGCCTCCTTCACTTTGAGGTCCTCGCCCTTCCTTAGCTCTTCCCACCACACTACCAAGGGGCTGGCGATGTAAATGGAGGAGTAAGTACCTACAAAGATACCTATTATCATGGCAAAGGCAAAGCCTTTTATCACCTCGCTTCCCAAAACGTAAAGGGTCAAAACGGCTAATAGGGTGGTGAGGGAGGTGAGGATGGTTCTGGACAGGGTTTCGTTGATACTCCTGTTTACTAAAGGCACGGATCCCTCTCCCCTCCGCATAGCCATGTTCTCCCTGATCCTGTCGTAGACCACAATGGTGTCATTGAGGGAGTACCCTACGATGGCGAGGAGGGCTGCCAGGATCTGGAGGTCCATCTGTTTATGCAGAAGGGCAAAGACCCCTGCGGTTATAGTGACATCGTGGAACAGGGCTACCACTGCTCCCACAGCGAAGCGGAATTCGAAGCGCCAGGATACATAGAGAAGAATGCCTATGAGGGCAAAGATGATGGCTTCCAGCCCTTTTTCCCTCAACTCTTTTCCCACCTTGGGACCCACCATCTCTACCCTTCGGACTTCGAAGGGGTTGTTGGGGTAGTATCTCCTGATGCCTTCAGAAACCTGGTCTTGTAAACCCTTCAGGGAAGCGGAAGACTTTTCCATGCGGATCAGTACCTCTTGAGGGCTTCCGAAATCCTGGATCACCAAGTCCTTTAGTCCCACTTTTTTCATGGAGCTTCTCAGTTGATCCAGATCGACGGGTTTCTGAAAACGAAGCTGAACCAGGGTCCCCCCTGCAAAATCGACGCCATAGTTGAACAGTTTCCCCATGGTGGCTTTATTGTAGAACATAGCTGCCAGACCCAGTATGATGAGGAGTACAGAAATGGGGACGGCGATCTTTCTGACTCCCATGAAGTCAAGGGCGGTCCCGGTTTTGATAAACTGGAAAGAGCCCATCTTTTCCTCCTTATATGCTCAAGGACTTGATCTTGAACCTGTTCAGGACCAAGTCGTACACTGTCTTGCAGAAGACGATAGCTGTGAACATGCTGGCTGCTATACCAATGCTGAGGGTGACGGCGAAGCCTTTTACGGGGCCTGTGCCGAACTGGAAGAGGACTAAGGCAGCTATGATGGTGGTTACATTGGCGTCGAGAATGGTGATAAAGGCCCTGGAGAAGCCTGCATCCACTGCTGCTCTTACTGTTCTGCCCAGGCGAGACTCTTCCCTGATCCTCTCGAAGATGAGGACGCTGGCGTCCACGGACATCCCGATGGTGAGTATGATACCGGCGATGCCAGGAAGGGTAAGGGTAGCGCCGAAAGCCGACAGGGCCCCTGTTATGATGACCATGTTGATGAGAAGTGCTATATCGGCTAATACACCAGAGAGGCGATAATAGATGGCCATGAAGAACAGAACCAGGATGAGACCTATAATGGCGGCTTTTACCCCTTTATTGATAGAATCCCGGCCCAGGGAGGGGCCAACCGTTCTGTTTTCCAGGATGCGGACGGGAGCGGGGAGGGCCCCAGCCCTGAGGACAATTGCCAGGTCATGGGCTTCTTGGGAGGTGAAACGCCCCGTTATCTGGGCCCTTCCGTTGGGTATAGGCTCCTGGATGACGGGGGCGGAATAGACTACCTTGTCTAAGATGATGGCCAGCCGCTTTTTCACGTTTTCCCGGGTGACACGGGCAAAGATCTTTGCCCCTACCTTGTCAAAAGTGAGGGCTACGTAGGGTTCATTATACATGGGGTCTATCCTTACCCTGGCGTCAGTGATGTGGTCTCCCGTGAGAAGCACCCTCTTTTTCAGAAGATAGGGTACCCGGCTTGTTCGGCCTGTGGCCCTGTTCATCAATTTCCCATAAAGGATCTCATCCCCTGGAGGCACCCCCTTGTTGATGGCTTCCTGGACACTGTGTCCTTCGTCCATGAGTTTGAACTCTAACCTGGCAGTCTTGCCGATGATCTTGATGGCCCTCTTTGAATCTTTGATACCAGGGAGCTGAACCAGCACCCTGTCGCTCCCCACCCGGCTTATGGTGGGTTCTGCCACACCAAACTGGTCTATTCTATTGCGGATCACCTCCAAGGTCTGGTTGATGGCGTTCTCTTTTATGCGTTTAATTGCAGAGTTTTTTAAGGCCAACACAAGATAATCGTGGCCTTCTTCCTTTGTCTCAAGCTCCGGATACTGGCGGAGGATCTTGTCCATCTTTTCCAGATCCTCTGGGATGATCAGCTTTAGCTTGAAAGACGAAAGCCCCACCCTTTCTATGGTGTCCAGATCCACTTTTTTCTCTTCCAGATCACCCTTCAAAAGGGTAATCTCTTTCTCTAATGATGCGTCTAAGGCCTTTTTTAAATCTACCCCTAAAACCAGATGCATACCGCCTTTGAGATCAAGACCCAGCCGAATCCTCTTGGATGGTGGATAGGAATACCAAGCCGCTGTTGCTATAAGCAGGGCAATGACCAATACCCTAAGATTACGCCAATCTGTCATTCACCAACCTCTTGGGAAGCCCTCATAAGGAATCGTGGACCGAAGGTTTTATTCTTTCTTGCTTTTGATCGCTGTTATAGCGCTTCTGTTCAATTTGATCTTTATATCCTTTTCTTTGTCCACCCTGAGGACCGTTGTGCTTTCGTCCAACTGGACAATGGTCCCATGGACTCCTCCCATGGTGATGACTTCGTCCCCCTTCTTCAAAGCCTCTATCATCTTTCTGTGTCGTTTCTGCCTCTTCTGCTGGGGCAAAATGAGAAGCAAGTAAAAGATGACAAATATGAAAATCAGAGTGATGA
>CAZBOO010000080.1:612-6105 GCA_964493535.1 uncultured Aquificales bacterium | reverse complement strand
GCCTCATGGGCTCCGGCAGCCTCCCCCCCAACCTTTTCCCCCTGAACGGCTCCATGGACCACTGCCTCAGTCTCTCTATAGGTCTCGGGATGGACGCCAGGATGATACTCCTGGATCACTGGCGCCAAAAAGGCACCAAAATAAGGCTTATGCTCAGCGTTTTTTAGGCCGAAGAAACCTGCAAAAGTCGCTCCAATTGCCAAGACGATAAGGGGAATAGTCATTGCAGGTGGAGACTCATGGAGATGATGGACAATCTCATGAGGAACTCTTTCCCTGCCAAAAAAGGTCAAAAAGACTGCCCTAAAGGTATAGTAAGCTGTAAGAAAAGCGGTAAAGGTACCCAAAAACCACAGGAAGTAATTCCCTGAATAAAATGAATGGGCAAGTATTTCATCCTTAGACCAGAACCCGCCAAAGGGTGGGATACCTGCTAAGGCCAGGGCGCCGGCTATGAATGTGACAGTAGTTATAGGTTGCCATCTTCTTAGATTCCCCATTATTCTGATATCAAGCACGTCCATCATACCGTGCATTACTGAACCTGCAGCCAGGAATAAAAGTCCCTTAAAAAAGGCGTGTGTCATCAAATGGAATATGCCTGCTGCATAAGCCCCTACACCGCAACCCAGAAACATATAGCCAAGCTGACTGACTGTGGAATAAGCGAGCACCCTCTTAATGTCATATACGCTAGTCCCAATCGTGGCAGCATAGAAAGCAGTAAGACAACCTATAATTGCCACCACTTCCATAGAAAGAGGCGCCAAATTATAGAGTACATTACTTCTGGCCACCATGTAGACACCTGCGGTGACCATGGTGGCGGCATGGATCAGGGCAGAAACAGGGGTGGGACCCTCCATGGCATCGGGCAACCACACATAAAGAGGAATCTGTGCGGATTTACCAACAGCGCCCAAAAACAGCAGCAGTGTTATTACAGTTGCTATTTGAGGAGAAAGCATCTGGGCCTTTTCAAAGACCACGTTATACTCCACACTTCCAAGATAATACCACAGGGCAATCATGCCCAGTATAAAGCCAAGGTCACCTGTCCTTGTGGTCAGAAAAGCCTTCTTCCCTGCATCTGATGCAGTGTCCCTCTCGTACCAGAAGCCAATCAACAGATAGGAACAGAGACCCACCCCCTCCCAACCAACAAACATAAATCCGTAGTTGCTCCCCATCACCAGAATGAGCATAAAAAAGACAAAGAGGTTCAGATAGGTAAAGAATCTGGGATAGCTAGGGTCATGGCCCATATACCCAATGGAATAGACGTGAATCCAAAAGGAAAGAGTGGTTACAACGGCCATCATTACCGCGGAAAGGGGATCAATCAAAAAGGCCGCCTTTACAGTGAAGCTTCCTGCTGTGATCCAATCAAAGAGATGAATATAGGCCGTCTTACCCGAGATTACATCCAATAATATCAAAAGGGAAAATATCCAAGAGAGTCCCAGGGCAGGCACAGCGATGAGATGGGCCTTTTTCTTGATAAACTTAATGCCAAAAAGGCCGTTGATCACAAAACCCAACAAGGGAAAGGCAGGAACCAACCAAGCATATTTTACCATTTCTCTTCCTCCCTCACCACTTCATCAAGTTGAAAGAATCCACGTTGACAGTAAACCGGTTTCTGTAAAGGGCAACCACAATGGCCATACCCACAGCAGCCTCACCAGCCGCCACGGTTATGATGAAAATAGCCAGGACCTGTCCCACCAAATTCCCCACGGCAGAAGAGATACCAATAAGGGCGATATTCACTGAATTGAGCATGAGTTCAATGGACATAAGGACAATAAAAACGTTTCTCCTGCTCAAAGCCCCAACCACCCCGATGGCAAAAATAATCAGGGAAAAGATTATGACATGGCCCAAGGGGATCATTCTCTCACCTCTCCAGCTTATGCTTGGCCAGGACTATGGCCCCGATCATGGCTGCCAAAAGGAGGATGGAAGCCACTTCAAAGGGGAAAAGGTACGTGGTATACAAGACCACCCCCAGGGCCTCCGTATTGCCTCCAGCAGGGACCATTTTAGAAGCCAGGGCCCCTGTAGGGTTCCAAAGGGTACCCACCACGACGAAAGCCACCTCCACTACCAGGAGAAGGGCTACAAAAGCAGCGATAAGCCACTGGCCATGGGCCTGCTTCACCTCTCTCTCTTCCGCCCCCACCAGCATGATGACAAAGATGATGAGGCCCACCACACCTCCGGCATAAACCAAGACCTGAATGGCCGCCAGCAACTCGGCGTCCATAATCACATAGGTGGCTGCGAAGCAGAGGAAAGTGAGAATAAGGAAAATGGCGCTGTGTACCGCCCTTCTCCTGGTGACCACCATGAGGGCCATGATCACCGCAAGAACAGCGAAGACGTAAAAGAAAAGCTGTATCCAGCTCATACCTCAACCCCTCTCACTTTTTGAAGGTCCTTTCCCAGGCCTTGTAATCGGCCTGAAGCTTTTGAATATCAAAGACAAGCTCCTCTCTATCGTAGGTAGCTGCCTCATAGTAACTGGTCATCTCAATGGCCTTTCCCTTGACGGGACAGGCCTCCACACATAAGCCGCAAAAGAGGCACTCGCCAAAGTTTATGGTGAACTCTACAGGCTTCCTCTCTTTGCCCTTCCCCTCTCCCTTCACCGTGATACACCCCACGGGACAGACCCGGGCACACATACCGCAGGCGTTGCATTTCAGGTTTCCCTCCTCATCATGGGCGAGGCGGATGATACCTCTGAAAGCGGGATAGGGAATCCACTTTTCCCTGGGATACTGCATGGTGATGGCCTTCTGATAGTTATAGGTCACCGTCCGCTTTAAGCCTATAGCCAGGTCTTTCATAAGTATTTTGCTCACCAGCCCCACCTTCACACCTCCTACACCAACATCATCACCACGCCCGTAACCACGATATTGGCCAGGACAACGGGCAACATGATCTTCCAGCCGATCCCCATGAACTGGTCATACCTGTACCTGGGAAAGGTACCCCTCACCCATATAAAGAAGTAGAAGAAAGCACATATCTTTATGAGAAACCAGACAATCCCTGGAAGAACAGGGCCTTTCCATCCTCCCAAAAAGAGAATCACCGCCATGCAAGAGACAATGATCATATTTGCATACTCAGCCAGAAAGAAATAGGCAAATTTAAACCCGCTGTACTCTGTATGAAAACCGGCTACTAACTCGTTTTCCGCTTCGGGAAGATCAAAAGGGACCCTGTTCAGCTCCCCTATAGCGGCTATCACATAGATCACAAAGGCCACAGGTTGATAGACAATATTCCACATTCTGCCCTGGGCCTCCACGATCTTAACTAAGTCCAAGGAGCCGGAGATCATGAGGGCACCTATGATGGAAAAACCCAAAAAGATCTCATAAGAGAGCATCTGAGCCGCCGATCTCAACCCCCCTAAGATGGGGTACTTGGATCCGGAAGCCCAACCAGCCAAGAGGATGCCTATGGTCCCTACAGAGGCCAAGGAGAGGATGTAAAGCACACCAATATTGAGTCGGGTAATCATAAAATTATGGGAAAAGGGAATAACTGCCAGCAATACCAAGGATATCACCAGGGTGAGAATAGGGGCGAAATAATAGGTCCATTTACTGGCATCGTGGGGAACTATATCCTCTTTCACAAAGAGCTTAAGACCATCAGCAATGGGTTGAAGAAGACCGTGGGGTCCTACTCTCATGGGTCCCAAACGGAGTTGCATGTGGCCAATCACCTTTCTCTCCAGGTATGTAAGGTAAGCCACCACCAAGAGGGCCAGGACAAACACCACTATCATCTTAATAGCGACCAGCACCAATTCCTGTACCATCTTTCCCTCCCTTACCTGTCTACTTCGCCCAGGACTACGTCTATGCTCCCAATGGCAGCGATCACATCGGCCACCAAATGCCCCTTGACCATGGTGGGCAGCGAAATGAGATTGGCAAAGGAAGGGGCCTTGATCTTTAGCCTATAGGGCTTTGTGGATCCATCACTCACAATATAGAAACCCAACTCCCCCTTAGGGGCCTCCACGGAAGCATAAACCTCACCCTCAGGAGGCTTCATCACCTTGGGCACCTTGGCTGTGACAGACCCTTCGTCCCTCTCCAAAATGTCCAGACACTGCTCCACTATTTTACAGGACTCCCTCATCTCTTTGAGCCTCACCAGATACCGGGCATACACATCACAGCCCGGCTCCACGGCGATTTCCCAATCCAGCTTATCATAGTTGGAATAAGGCTCGTCCTTCCGGATATCCCAATAGACCTCTGAGCCTCGGATGTTCGGACCGGAGAGGCCCAGGTTGAGACCCTCTTCCCCCGATATGTTGGCCACATTCACCGTTCTGCTCAGCCACATCCTGTTCTTGAGAATAAGATCGTCATAATCCTTGGCCTTTTTGGGAAAGATTTTACAGAAATCCCGGGTCTGCTCTATAAAACCCTCGGGAAGGTCATTGGCCACACCGCCAATCCGGAAGTAGCTGGTTATGAGCCGGGCCCCACAGACCATCTCAAAGAGGTCTAATATGGCTTCCCTGTCCCGGAAACAGTAGAGAAACACCGTCATGGCCCCTATATCCAGGGCATGGGTAGCTAACCAGACCAAGTGACTGGAGATACGAGTCAACTCAGCCATCATCACCCGGATGTACTGGGCCCGCTCAGGCACCTCTAAATCCAGAAGCTTCTCCATGGCCAGCACATATCCAAAGTTCATGGCGTTGGAGGAGATATAGTCCAACCGGTCAGTATAAGGGAGAAACTGGGGATAGGTAAGGGATTCAGCCAATTTCTCCATCCCTCTGTGAAGATAGCCTATCACCACCTCTGAATCCACGATCCTCTCACCCTCCAAGGCCAGAACAAGCCTCAACACCCCGTGGGTACTGGGGTGCTGGGGACCCATGTTGACCCACAGCTCTTTAGTCTTGAGGGTCTTTTTCATCAGGTCATCAGCAACCTGGCCCTCAATAGAACCCTTATCCAACAAACCTTTCTCTAACATGGGTCTCCCCTCAAAGTTTATTGGTGCTGGCGCAATGGGAGCGTAGCCACGCCTCTCTGTATCCAGGAGGTCCCTGGAGAGGGTAATCCTTCCTCAGGGGATGGCCCTCCCAATCATCGGGCAACAGAATGCGCTTCAGATCCGGATGATTTGCAAATCTGATACCCACCAAATCATAAGTCTCTCTCTCATACCATGAAGCCGATCTCCAGACGGGATAGACGCTCTCCACCTCTTCGTCCTCGGCCAATTGAACCTTGAGTCTCACCCTGTTCTTATTAGGAATGGAGTAGAGGTGGTATACCACTTCAAAGGGCTTCTCACGTTTGGGATAGTGAACACCGATCACCTCGGTGAGAAAGTCGAATCGGGTCTCCTCGTCATCCCTAAGAAAACGGCACAGATCCAAAATGCCCTCTTTTTCCACCACCAAGGTAATCTCGTCCCTGAAGTATTTGACATCTT
>CAZBOO010000080.1:0-602 GCA_964493535.1 uncultured Aquificales bacterium | reverse complement strand
CCCCTGGCCTCTTTGACCCTTTTCACTAAGGGAAGAGTATCCACATCCCCCCGGGGCTCCTGAGGAGCCTCCTCCTTAGCCTCTTTCTTGGGAGCACCCTGCTCCTCCCCTTTCACTGCCTCTTTCTTCTCTTCATACTCAGCCATACCCAACCTCACTTCCTAAAAACTTTCATCTGGTCAATCTTCTCTTGAAGCTTGATAACGCCATACATAAGTCCCTCTGGCCGGGGAGGACAACCGGGAACATAAACATCTACAGGCACAATCTGATCTACTCCCTGGACTACATGGTATGTATTAAAATTGGCCCCTGTATTGGCGCATGTTCCCATAGAAATGACCCACCTGGGCTCAGGCATCTGGTCATAGATCTTCCGAAGGACCGGACCCATCTTCACTGTCACGGTACCCGCTACTATCATCACGTCGGACTGCCTGGGAGTACCCCGAAATATGACCCCAAAACGGTCGAAATCATAGCGAGAGGCCCCAGCGGCCATCATTTCTATAGCACAACACGCCAAACCAAAGGTCACGGGCCAAAGGGAAGACATTCTGGCCCAGTTCACCACTTTATCAACAAGCTGGGTAAGGATATTG
>CAZBOO010000079.1:0-6200 GCA_964493535.1 uncultured Aquificales bacterium | reverse complement strand
TGCGCTGCTTTCCTGGAGGATGCCTCCTTTCATGCTTCAGGCAAGCTGGTGGGCTACAAAGAAGGGGTGAGGAAGCTTGTCCTCTCCCTGAATGGTAAAGCGGGTGCTAAGGCCCTTCATTGGCTTTATGGTTTTATAGATCTGCCCCAGGAGTACAGATTGAAGCCTCCGGTTAAGGCAAAGGGGGTGCATCTTGTTTGGGAAAGGGATGGGAAGACCCATCTGGATGGTCTTTTGGAGAGGGCTGGGATTGAGGCCTCCATGGATATGGATGTGTTGCCCAAGGGTTTTTCCATAAAGAAGATAGATCTTGAGGGTAAGGGCATATACTGTCATCTCTCTGTCTATCTCAATGGGAACAGTCTGGATCTGGTTTTCAAGGGGATGGTGAACAGAGAGATACTGGACCGCCTTTTGGAAAAAAACACTATTTTGAAGGGTTGGGCCAAGGGAGATTTCAAAACCCGCCTTCTCCTTAACGATAAGGCCAACTTTAATGCCCAGGGGAATTTGGAGGTGAAGGGTCTTACCTGTCTATGGGGAGTGAAGATGCCTTTGAACATCGAGGCCGCTTCTTTGGAAGCTGAAGGAGAGAGGCTTACCGTCCACTCGGCCCGTCTTGGCCTCGGCCGATCCACCGTTTTCTTACAAGGTGGGGTGGATTCTGGGGACGATACCATTCATCTCTCTTTAGGGGCTACAGCCCCTTCCCTGGATATGAGGGACATTGAAGAGTTTGTGGGCGCGGGGGAAGAGGGAGGGGAGTGGACCCTCCCCTTTGATGGTGACATCAGAATGAAGGTGACCACTTTCTTTTATGAAGGGTTCACATGGAGTCCTATAGAGGGTACCGTTCATCTTCATCCCCGGGAGGTGAGGGTGGATGTGGTGAGGGCTCATCTCTGTGGCATCTCCACCCCTGGGATGGTGATAGTGGTTCCTGGAAACACCTCTTTCAGGTTCAACTTCTGGGCTAAAGAGGCTTCCTGGGATCGTGCCCTCACCTGTCTTTTCCAAGAGGAGGGTGTTGCCAAGGGCAAGTTTGATTTGCAGGGGAGAATGAAGGCTACAGGGAAGGAGGATCCCTTGGCGGAGCACTCTACAGGAGAGGCATCTCTTACCTCTGGAAAGGGGCGGATTTACAGGCTCACTATCCTTTCCAAGATTTTCTCGGTCCTCAATGTGATGGAGATTTTTAGGGGTCGCCTTCCCGACTTGACCAAGGAGGGTTTCGCCTACAATTCAATCAAAGGAAAGGCTCAATTAAAGAACGGCCGTCTCCTTGTAGAGGAACTGGTGGTGGACGGTAAGCCCATGAAGATTTTTGGGACGGGTACAGTGGATCTGGTGAAGGAGAAGGTGGACCTCACTGTTTTGGTGGCCCCTTTGAAGACCCTGGATGCCATCCTCAGCAGGGTGCCCCTTGTGGGTTGGATTCTTACAGGTAAGAGCAAGACCTTTATTTCGATTCCCCTTAAGGTGAAAGGACCTTTGGATGATCCTAAGGTGATCCCAATCAACCCTTCGGCTGTGGGCTCTGGGATCTTAGGGGTGATGAAAAGGACCATCCAGGCCCCCATTCAGGTTATTAAACCGGTCCTCCCAGAAAAGGGGACAAGCCAGCAGTAGCTTGAGATCCAAAGGTCTTCCCAGCCTTCTTTACCGCTGTTCTGGTGGTTGCTCTGCCGGGGTCCGGGGAGGTGGGTTAGGGTGTCCTTTTTTGTCTTCCGGTTTCCTGTCTCCCGTCTTCGGTCTGTATTACCTGGCGAGAGGGACCTATGGAAAGCCAAGTGACAGGGGTTTGGGGCAGAGCCCCGACGGAAAAAGGTGGCAAAACCGCTCAATTTAGGTGGAGGTTTTGGTTACTGGATCTTGTAGCTTATTCTCACCCTCGTTTTCCTCTTGGGGAAGAGGCGGAATAGAAGGATGCCGGCTATGAATCCTCCTATATGGGCGAACCAAGCTACCCCACCAGGGTTGCCCATACCCAGAGCGGTGGTGCCATTGAGGAACTGGATGAGAAACCAAAATCCTAAGAAGATGAGGGCTGGGATGTCTATAACAGTGATGAAGAAGAAGAGAAAGACCAGGGTCTTTATCTTGGCCCAGGGAAAGCAAATTATGTAGGCCCCTAAAATGCCGGAGATGGCGCCGCTGGCCCCTATCATAGGGACCCGGGAGGGGGGGTCCACAGCGGCATGGGCGAAGGTGGCCAGCACCCCGCAAATCAGGTAAAAGAGAAGGAATCTGAAGTGGCCCAATTCGTCCTCCACGTTGTTTCCAAAGATCCATAGAAAGAGCATGTTTCCTGCTATATGAAAGAATCCTCCGTGGAGAAACATGCAGGTGATGACGGTGAGGGGGATGGGAAAGGAGTATTGGGGGGTGAGTTCCACCCCATGGAAGAGTTCATAGGGGATGGCTCCGTATACGAAGGCCAGGGCCTGGGATCCTTTCATCAGGAGGGGTCTTCCATGGTAGAAAACCAGAAGCTTTAGCTTGGAGCCGATTACTGGGCCTATTACAAAAAAGATCAGGGTGTTGGCTACGATAAGGGCAATGGTTACGTAGGGGAAGGTTTCGGCGGGGTTTTCGTCTTTGAGGGGTATCAAAGGCTATCCCCCGATAGAATCTTTACTCCGCGGGTCCGAAGGGCTGCTGTTACTACTCCTTCACCAGAAACGATTTGTCCCTCCCTGTAGACCTGCCATACGCCGCAGGCAGGGCTTTTGTCTTTGAAGATGGCCATTTTTATATCAAAGAGATCCGTTAGTTTCAAAATCTCCTTGGCGGCTTTCAAAACATAGGAGGTTGTTTCCCTTCCATCTTCATCCACCAGTTTGGCTTTTCCCTGGAGAAGGTATCTCCCTGGTCCCCCAAAGAACTGGGCCGGGGGACGGGGTGTGGGTAAACCTCCCCATTGCTCTGGGCAAAGGGGGATAAGGTAGAATGTTTTTGTCAGTTTAGTGATGAGTTCAGGGTCCAGGGCCCTATGGGTGCCGTCGTACCGGCAGTTTATCCCCAACAGACAGGCGCTAATGAGGCATGGATTCCTCTTCATGGAAGGCATTTTTTATCTTCTGGAGGAGAGATGCAAGGGAAAAGGGTTTCTCTACTATCTCCTGGACCTCCAGTTTCACTGTCGATTTGGGCGGGAAGAGAGTTGATACCCTTTGCCAGACCCACCTATTTCATGGAAACCGGGGATCTCCCCCCATGAGGTAAAGAATCCCACCCCAATCTTCACGTATAGACACCGCCCTTCGCCTTCGATACTATGTAAGCCACACTAAGGGGAGGTTTTTCGTGGACATAAAAGAACCCCATGGTTACGGAGAGATATAAAGGTGAAACAGGGGGATATCACCCTGTTCTTATCCACCCGATTCAAGGCCAGGGGCCCAGTAACCATAGACGTGGATGGCTTTTGGAAGCTGAAAAAGATTGTGGTTGTAGGAGACTATTAGATCCCATGGATCTCTCCAAGATTGTCATACTGCCCCTTATGGTCATAATCCGGGATCCTGTCTATCTTCTGCCTCCATTGCTCCCTGCATCGGTAGGCCTTGCCTTCATGGCCAAGGGCCATCTTGACCAGAGAACCTTTACTTTCTCTATAGCCATCCAGATGTTCATGGGGCTTCTATCCTCCACCATCATCATAGCCATGGCCCCTAAGGGATACCAGAGACAGCCCTCCTCCATAACCAGGGCCTTGCCCCAGGCCACGAAAAGGTTTCCCGTAGTTTTAGGGGCCTTTGCCATAATCTTTGTGGTGGCCATGGCAGGGTTCCTCCTCCTCATAGTCCCAGGGATTATTGTACTCGTCTTCACCTTCTTTGCCTTCCAGGAAGCAGTCTTAAGCCAAAAAGGACCGATACAAGCCATCAAAGAAAGTGTGGCTTTGGTAAAGGCCCACTTTTCACAAATCCTCTTTCTCTTCTTCTATCTCACATCCATAGCCCTCTTCCTGGAAGGAGGAGCCAGCAAGATCTCCCCTTTTGTATCCTTTGCAGCGGTAATGCTGGTTTCACCCTACGTAACCCTGGCCATCACCTTTTCCTATCTGGAAATAAAAAGGGGAACAATCCTGGAAAGACCGCCTCCCTGAAGGAACAGGAAGTTATAGACTGTAAACCCTCTCTCCAGGAATCACCCTCACCCCATGGGAATTCAAGACATCTATAGCCTTGTCCAGGTCTTCAAACTTAAAGATGAGCACGGCATTCCCCGAGCTTCTCTCCACAAAGACATACATATACTCCACATTTATGCCTTCATCAGCCAGGAGCTTCAGGATCTTGGCCAACCCTCCCGGTTTGTCCTCAACCTCCACGGCAATAACCTGGGTGATACCCACAGTGAACCCCGCTTCCTTTAAAGCTTTCTTAGCCCCCTCTCGGTCGTTCACTATGAGCCTCAGAATCCCAAAATCCGTGGTATCTGCCAGGGACAAGGCCCTGATGTTGATCCCGACCTTCCCAAGGACATTGGCCACTTCAGCCAAACGCCCCACTTTGTTCTCTAAAAAGACGGAAAATTGCTCTACCTTCATATCCCCCTCCTCTAAGAGAGCTTTCTATTGTCTATAACCCTTTTGGCTTTCCCCTCAAACCTCTGGGTGGTCCTGGGTTCCACCAGCTTCATCCGTCCAAGGCTCAGCACCCAGGACCCCTATCCGAAGCTTTGTGCGGTGAGGACCTACTCCCATATCCTCGGCCACCTCCGCTGTTCAGTTTTTCATAATAAAGAAGGGCCGTGGGCTTCAGGCCCACGGCCCTGACACATGCACCAATGCCTCTGGGCACATCCCCCAAAAAAGAAGAAGACGTTCCCAAAGGCCATGTCTTCCTGCTTCATCCCTTTCCTTCACATCTAAGGTGCCTAAGTCCCACTAAATCACCCAACAAAAAATCAAGAGGACTCGTCCTTTCCAGGCATAAAAGCCTTAAAAATCTCCATGGGGATGGGCAAAACCAGAAAGGTGGAACGCTCCGATGACACCTCCATAAGGGTCTGGAGAAACCGCAACTGGAGGGCTGTAGGGTGTTCCTCAATGATCTCTGCTGCTGAAGCCAGGGTCTGGGCTGCCTGATACTCTCCCTCAGCACTGATAATCTTGGCCCTCCTCTCCCTCTCTGCTTCAGCCTGACGGGCCATGGCCCTCTGCATATCCTGGGGTAAATCAATATGCTTCAACTCTACAGTGCTCACCTTGATTCCCCAGGGGTCTGTGTGTTCGTCCAGGATGACCTGAAGTTGGCTGTTGATCTTCTCCCGCTCCGACAGAAGCTCGTCCAACTCATGGGCCCCCAGGACACTCCTGAGGGTGGTCTGAGCCAGTTGGGAGGTGGCTCCCATGTAGTCCTCCACTTCTATGATGGCCTTCTCTGGGATCATCACCCTAAAATAGACCACGGCATTCACCTTTACCGACACATTATCCTTGGTGATCACATCCTGGGGAGGCACATCTAAGACAAATATTCTGAGGCTCACCTTCACCATCCTGTCTATAACGGGAAGGAGGATGATGAGACCGGGGCCTTTGGTAGCCACATACCGCCCTAAACGAAAGATCACCCCCCTTTCGTACTCCCTAAGGACCTTGATAATGGAGGCAATCACGAAAAACAGAAAGATTAAGAGTAATATAAAAGACATTCCATAGGGCAAGGATCTGGCAATCACGGCCCACCTCCTTTTTTTGAGGTTACTCCAACCGAAAGGGAAATACTACCCCTTTTGGAGATTGACCCGTTGGAGGAGCAAATGACAGCTATCACCCAACCTGCCTGGGACTACCATTGAAAGCCAACACCTTCACCTCCGAAAGCTTTTAAAAACCTTTTAACTTACAAAACAGTTTTAGTCAACACTGACCCGTTGACACGCCACCATAAGGTTCTTTATTAGTAAAACCTATGATAGAAAAAAGCCGCTTTAATTTTGGCTGGTGGTGGCAGACCCTTTAGGGCCTGCCCGATTGTGCCTTTAAAGGCCGTGGGCAGCACCCTCCTGGCCCACGGCCTTTTTCTATCCATTAAAACCTTCCAAAAGGTCCCCGGCCAGGGGGAAAACTTTTTAGGAGGAGGAAAGAGTCATGGAGAGAATGATCACCTTAGAAACCCATGAGGTGCCCAAGGAATGGTACAATGCCTTACCCGACCTCCCCAAACCCTTGGATCCCCCCCTCAACC
>CAZBOO010000078.1:0-6212 GCA_964493535.1 uncultured Aquificales bacterium | reverse complement strand
CCCATAGAATCATCTCCCACCACGCCCACGGGTAGAGGGGTGCCCCCTAAGGTGTGGATGTTGTGAAAGGCGTTGGCCCCGCCCCCTAAAAGGATCCTTTCCGAATCGTACCGGAGGATGAGCACCGGTGCCTCCCTGGAGACCCGGGAGGTGTAGCCCAGGATATACTGGTCTGCTACCAGATCCCCCAAGACCACCACCTTTTTCCCAGAAAAGGCCTGAACAATGTCAGCCAGCGCCATGAATCTCCCCTTGCCACAATGTCTCCAAAAAGGCAATGAATGGGGCTTGACCAGGCAAACCTTAGAAAAGGGGGGACAGACTTTCAGCCTGCCCCCTGGAGTTGTCTCAGAACCTTACAAAAACCCTCTGGGGATAGATCTCATGGCTCCCTTTTCCTCTTGAAGGTTAGCCACGACGTCATAGGCAGGATACATCTCCTCCACCTCAAAGTTCTCACCCTTTGTGACGTCCTCCAGGTTCTCCCCAGTAGAGCCTAAGTATCCTATAGCCTTGAAATGATTCCCGGCATGAGCCTGCCCAGCAAAGGCCGCCTGGAGAGGGGAGGGTCCTGCCGCTCAAACTCTGTGGCGCCGCACTCTCTACATTTCCTCGGTTTACACCTGGATTCCTTGGTGGATCCGCAGCTTGTGCACTTGTAGACACCCATCTTCAATTATCCTGTGCTTCAAACATGTCCTTTGCAGCCCCGCAGACAGGGCAAGACCAGTCATCGGAAAGCTGATCAAATGGGGTGCCCGGTGCCACCCCATTATCGGGATCGCCTTTTGCAGGGTTATAGACATAACCACACACCGTACACACGTACTTCATTTCTTTACCTCCTTTGAGTGTTGTATGGCCTTTGCCCTGCAGGCCGGGCAAAGGCCATACAAATACAAGGTAACATGCGTAATACCGTATTTCTTTCTCACATTGGCAGGTATCTGGGGAAAGGCCACCTCCTCAAGGGGAATATCCTCGATCTTACCGCAGGAGAGGCAGCGAAAATGGTAATGGGGATGGGTAACAGGGTCATAACGCTTTTTGTGAGGCTCAATGTTTACCTCTACGATTTCTTCAATCTTACACAGGGTTTCCAGGGTCTTATAAATGGTGGCATAGGATATGGTGGGATAATGGGGAGAGAGCTTCCGGTATATCTCCTCCACAGAAGGATGGGTATGGTTATCCTTCAGCACATCGACGATAGCCATTCTCTGGGGAGTTATCTTCAAACCCTTGCTCCTGAGCTTCTGGATCACTTCTTCCTTTACCCTCATAGTTTTCACCTTCCGCACTCTTTAAGAATCATTGTTAACACGAATAGCTTTTAGAAAGTTTCTTGTCAACCCCCAGGTTGTATTATGGCTGCCTTCTGTGGTCGTGAGATAATGAAGGGTATTCCAAAGGTGGTCTATGGGCACGGGCACGGATCCAGTTCATGGTCTTGAACACCCTGGGATCCCAAATTAGGCGCCTTTCTATATTCTTTTTGCCGGGAAAGTCCAAGAGGGAAAAGCCCACAAGGATAGTGATTATACCCTGACCTGGCAGAATGAGCATGGCTATGCCTGATATGAGAAGAATAAGACCCAAGAGGTTTTTGAATACCAACAATATCCACCTGAGGGTGGGATGAATCTTCCTGAGGCAGGGTCTTTCTCGGGAGAAATAGTCTGGCGGCATGAGGGCTATGAATATGGGGACAGCTATCAAGGTAGCCAAGAAGAGGGCCCCTGACAGAATGCTTACCCACCATAGGAAAGGAGGAAGGATCACCTGATGACCCCCGGGGGATGTTCGACCTCACCCCTGCGGCTTAGAACCCTGGGGTAACGCCCCAGAGTTTCCTTGTGCCAGTGTCTTCTCATTTTCCCTTTGAAAAATGGCGGACTACTTAAAATGGGCTCTTTATCAGGGAGGACCGTGGAAGGGAAGGTGGAGCACCAGGAAAAAACGCCCTGCCGTTCATTTGCTTAATGGGGCAGTCTTCACTGTTTAAAGGGTTTGGATGCAAGTGATGTTGATTTTTAGGGGAACTCCTGGTGGATTTCCTCTTGAAAATATTGGCTTGAGGAGTATGCTCACAAGACAAATCATCTTTATTGGAGGATCAAGAGAGAATGTTAGAAAGGGAGTTTTTGAGGATCAAGAGGCTTCCCCCTTACGTCTTTGCCATTGTGAACGACCTGAAATACAAGGCGAGACGCAGGGGTGAAGACATTATAGATTTGGGAATGGGGAATCCCGACGTTCCCACCCCTCCCCATATTATCCAAAAACTGGTGGATGCGGCCCAGAATTCCCGGAATCACCGCTACTCCAGCTCCCGGGGAATTCCCAAGCTCCGGGAGGCCGTTTGCAGCTGGTACAAGAGGAAGTTTGACGTGGATCTGGATCCAGAAAGGGAAGCCATCGCCACCATAGGGGCCAAGGAGGGGGTAGCCCATTTCACCTTGGCGGCTATGCGCCCCGGAGATGTGGCTATGGTACCTACACCTACCTACCCCATCCATGCCTATTCCGTGGTTATTGCTGGGGGCGATTTGAGAAGCGTGCCCCTGGTCAACGGCACCGATTTTTTTGAAAGCCTTATGAAGGCATTACGCCAAACTTGGCCTGTCCCCGAGATGCTTATCCTCAGTTTTCCCCATAACCCCACCACCAAGGTGGTCAACATGGAGTTCTTTGAGAAGGTTACAGACTTTGCCCGGGAGCACGACATTATTGTAGCCCATGATTTTGCCTATGCAGAGCTCGCCTTTGACGGTTACAAGCCTCCTTCCATCCTCCAGGTGCCCGGGGCTAAGGAGGTGGCTGTGGAATTTTATTCCCTCTCCAAGTCCTATTCCATGCCAGGATGGCGGGTGGGTTTCATGGTGGGAAATCCTGTTCTGGTGGAGACCTTGGCCAAACTGAAGAGCTATTACGACTATGGCATATTCCAGCCCATACAAATTGCTGCCATTGTTGCTCTCAATGGTCCCCAGGAGTGTGTCCAGGAAATTGTAGCCATATACAAGAACAGAAGGGACGTTCTGGTAGATGGACTCAACCTCATGGGGTGGAAAGTGGAGAAACCCAAGGGTACCATGTTTGTCTGGGCAGAGATACCCGATGACTATAAGCATATGGGATCTTTGGAATTTGCCAAGTTCCTTCTCAAAGAGGGTAAGGTAGCAGTTTCCCCCGGCATTGGCTTCGGCTACAACGCAGACCATTATGTCCGTTTTGCCCTGGTGGAGAACGAGCAACGCATCCGCCAGGCCCTCCGGGGCATGAGAAAGGCCCTCACCCTGGGGGAGAGGAAGGAATGGATAGCCGTATCGGGATAGGCCTTTTGGGCTTTGGCACCATAGGTACGGGGGTGGTGAAAATTCTCACCCAGAAAATGGGCCTCCTGCAAGAAAGGGTAGGGGTCCCCCTGAACCTGGTGAAAATCGCTGACATAGATCTTGATCGTCCCGGGGGTGTGGAAGTGAGCCCTGAGCTTTTCACTACCCAGGCTTTGGAGGTGATCCATCATCCCCGGGTGGACATTGTCATTGAACTCATAGGGGGGATTGAACCTGCCAAGAGCCTCATTCTGGAAGCCTTAAGGGCAGGAAAGCCCGTGGTGACAGCCAACAAGGCCTTACTGGCCCAGGATGGAGAAGATATCTTGGGGACCCTTAAAGAAACAGGGCAGGATCTCGGTTTTGAAGCCAGCGTAGGAGGGGGCATCCCCATTCTCAAGGCCATAAGGGAGAGCTTGGTGGCCAATGGGTTCAATCGGATCTATGGGATCATCAATGGGACAGCCAACTATGTCCTTACCCTGATGGAGATAGAGGATCTCTCTTTTCAAGATGCCCTAACGGATGCCCAGGTTAAGGGTTATGCCGAGGCCGATCCTACCCTGGATATCAGCGGCATGGATGCTGCCCATAAAGCGGCTATCCTTGCTACCATGGCCTTTGGACGTTATTTCAGTGTGGGCGAGGTGTATGTAGAGGGGTTAGAGGAGGTGGATCTAAGGGATATTCGCTATGCCCGGGAGTTTGGCTATAGGGTAAAGCTTCTGGCCCTCATCAAGGGAGGCCAAGAGGTGGAAATCAGGGTTCATCCCACCATGATCCCTTTAGAGCATTCCCTGGCCAAGGTAGACGGGGTCTTTAACGCTGTTTACATCGAGGGTGACGCGGTAGGTCCCACCATGTTCTATGGCCAGGGGGCAGGAGAGATGCCCACGGCCAGTGCCGTGGTAGCGGATGTGGTAGATATCGCCAGGGACCTTTTAAAGGGTGGGACAAGAAGGGTGCCACCTTTCTCCTATGAAAGCTTAGAGCGGGATGTGAAGGTGAAACCCATGGAAGAGGTGTTCACCCGATACTATCTGCGCTTCACTGCCCAGGACAGACCCGGAGTCCTTTCCCGCATCTCGGGGATTCTGGCCAAGCGCCAGATTTCCATCGAGTCAGTGATACAGAAGGGGCGGAGGGAAGAGGGGACAGTGCCTGTGGTGATGATGACCCATGAGGCCAGGGAGATGGATGTCCAGAAAGCCTTAGCGGAAATAGATCGTTTGGATATTATAGGGGGCAAAACCGTCCTCATAAGGGTGGAGGATGGAAAGGGTTGGTGAAAATCCTTTGGCCCTTGAAAAATAATTGTTATTTAAAATAGATTCTAATCAACCCCTTTCAGAGGAGATGTGTATGGCTAAATATTTGATCTTATTGGGAGATGGAATGGCCGATGAGCCTTTGGAGGCTTTGGGTGGGCGTACACCTTTGGAGACGGCCCATACCCCAAACATGGACCGGTTAGCCCAAGGGGGAGCATGTGGCTGGGTGAGAACGGTGCCTCCAGGTATGCCTCCAGGCTCCGATGTGGCCAATCTCTCTGTGATAGGATTCAATCCTGCCACCTACTATACAGGTAGGGCCCCTTTGGAGGCGGCCAGCATGGGGGTGGAGATGGGGCCCCAGGATGTGGCCTATCGTTGCAATCTGGTGACCGTCAGGGATGGGATCATGGCTGACTATAGCGCTGGTCACATCTCCTCTCAGGAGGCAAGAGAGCTTATTAAGGCCATCAGCAAGACCTTAGGAAACGACACCTTTGCCTTCTTTCCCGGCGTGAGCTACCGCCATCTTTTGGTGTGGAAGGAGGGAAAGGATTCTCCCCAGACTACTCCACCCCACGACATTTCGGGGTGCCTTGTAGGAGAGCATCTTCCCAAGGGTGATGGTGCAGGGGAGTTGAGGACCCTGATGGAGAAATCCGGAGAAATCCTGGCCCATCATCCTGTGAATGAGAGGAGGATCCGAGAGGGCAAAGAGCCTGCCAGCGTGATATGGCTCTGGGGACAGGGTAAGAAGCCCCAGTTTCCCTCCTTTGAAGGGACCTATGGAGTAAAAGGGGCTGTAATCTCTGCCGTGGACCTTATGAAAGGAATTGCTGTGCTGCTGGGCATGGAACCCATCTCTGTGCCCGGGGCCACAGGGTATCTGGACACCGACTATGAGGGCAAGGCCCGGGCAGCCCTGGGGTTTTTGAGGGAGAGGGGGAATTTCGTCTATCTCCACATCGAGGCCCCTGACGAGGCAGGTCATCAGGGAGATGTGAATGCCAAAATAAGGGCCATAGAGAATATAGACTCCCGGGTATTGCCTCTCATACTGGAAGGGGTCCGGGATCTTGGGCCTTTAAACATCCTTCTCCTCTGCGATCACCCTACTCCTATAGCTATCAAAACCCACACTGCCGATCCTGTTCCCTTTGTGATTTGGAAGAGCCATCAGGAATGGGATGGAGAGAAGGGATACAACGAGGCCTCTCTGGCACATCTAAAGCCTTACACCATCCAGCAGGGTCACAGGCTCATGGCCCTCTTTCTGGGTCACCTATGCTAGGCCTGTGGGACTTGCGGTTAGACCTCCTTGGAGATCTGCAGGGAGATACACCTTAAAGGTGGCCCCTTTGCCTTCCTCGGAATAGACGTGGATCATGCCGTCGTGCTCCTTCACCAAAAAGCCTCCTGGGCCTTTACCCTTTCGGTAACATCAAGGACCGTGCCGTGGTAGTAAAGGGTGTTTCCCTTCTCGTCCTTTACAAGGGCACCGTACACACTGATACAGACAGGGGCGCCACCCTTTTCCCTTAGCCAGACCCTGTAACGGATGTTCCACATGACTGCCAAAGGATAATACCGAGTAACACGGTGA
>CAZBOO010000077.1:0-6231 GCA_964493535.1 uncultured Aquificales bacterium | reverse complement strand
TACTTCTCCAAAAAGTATGGCAGACGGCCTCCCCGTCTTTCCCCTGAGGCTATGGCCCGTGTGGTTCAGTACCCCTGGCCTGGGAATGTGCGGGAGATGAGAAACACAGTGGAAAGGCTGGTGATTATGGTTCCAAAGGATGAGATAGAACTCCATGACCTCCCCCGGCCCATCTTTTCCGAGGAGGAACAGGCACCTTCCACCCTGAGGGAGGCCAGGGAGGTCTTCGAAAGGGACTACATCCTTCAGCATTTAGAGCAGTTTAGCTGGAACATCAGCAGGACGGCAGAATTCTTGGGTATAGAGAGGAGCCATCTGTATAAGAAGCTCAGGGCTTATGGCATTGAGCCGGAGAAGAGGAGAAGAGGAGAAGAGAGTGAGGTATAAGGAGGCAGGTGTAGATATAGAATTGGGGAACCGGTTGGTGGATCTTATAAAACCCCTGGCCAAAACCACCATAATCCCTGGTGTGGTCACAGAGTTAGGGGGTTTCAGTGGGCTTTTTTCTCCACCCTGGCGGGAGTTCAGGGATCCCCTTTTGGTGGCCTGTACCGATGGGGTGGGTACCAAGCTCAGGGTGGCCTTTGTGGCTGATAAACACGATACCGTGGGCGTTGATTTGGTGGCTATGAATGTGAACGACCTCATTACTGTGGGGGCTTTTCCTTTGTTCTTCCTGGACTATTTTGCCTGTGGGAAGTTGGAAGTGGAGAAGGCCTATGAGGTGGTTAGGGGTATAGTCCGGGGTTGCCGGGAGGCAGGGTGTGCCTTGTTAGGGGGAGAGACGGCAGAGATGCCCGACTTTTATCCCCTTGGGGAGTATGATCTGGCAGGTTTTGCCGTGGGGATGGTGGATCGGAGTGAGTTCCTGGACGGATCCGCTATAGAGGAGGGGGACAGGGTGCTGGGTCTGGCTTCCTCCGGCCTTCACAGCAACGGTTACTCCCTGGTCAGGAAAGTGGTCTTTGAAATGGAGGGTTTATCCATTGCCGACAGTTTCCCTTGGGGGAAGGATGTAACCCAGGAACTCTTGGAGCCCACCTTGATCTATGCGGAGGCCTTGCGAGGATTGAAGGAGGCAGGGATTACCCTCAGGGGTCTTGCCCATATAACTGGAGGAGGGTTGTGGGAGAACCCCAAAAGAATCCTTCCTCCCCATGTAGCCATGGAACTGGATCCAAAAAGATGGGAGATTCCGCCTATTTTTTACTATCTCCAAGAAAAGGGGGATATACCATGGGGGGAGATGTATCGGGCCTTCAACATGGGGTTGGGCATGGTGATGGTGGTGCCTGCTGAAAAGGTTGTTAAGGCCTTAAAGATCTCAGAGGTTAAGGGGTACAGGGCTTGGGAAGTGGGAGAAATTGTGAAAGGCAAGGGGGAGGTAAAGATATGGGGAGTGAACTGCTGAAGGTAGGGGTGTTGGTGTCGGGAAGGGGGTCCAATCTCCAGGCCATTATTGACGCATCGGAAAGGAGGGAAATCCATGCCCGAGTGGTGGTGGTTATATCGGACAAGGAGGATGCCTATGCCTTGGAGAGGGCCAGGAAGCATGGTATAGAGGCCCTCTTTATAGATCCCCGGGCCTATCCCGGCCGTGAGGACCATGAAAGGGCCGTGGGAGATGAGTTGGAGAAGAGGGGGGCAGGACTCATCTGTTTGGCGGGTTATATGCGGGTGTTGTCTTCCTATTTTGTGAAGCGTTTCTATGGGCGGATCATAAATATCCATCCCGCCCTTCTCCCTTCTTTTCCAGGTTTGCATGGACAGTTGCAGGCCTTGGAGTATGGGGTAAAGATATCGGGATGCACCGTCCATTTTGTGGACGAGGATGTAGATCACGGCCCTATCATCATTCAGGCTGCCGTGCCCGTTCTGGCGGATGACGACGAAGACACTCTGTCGGCCCGGATCTTGGAGTACGAGCATAAGATATATCCCCGGGCGGTCCAGCTTTTTGCACAAGGGAGGCTAAAGATCCAAGGCAGGAGAGTAAAAGTGGAAAGGGGGATCTTCCCTCCATGGGCGGTAACTAATCCTTCCTTAGAAGATTAAGGAATGGGCAAATAAATCACGGGGGGGGCGGATGCCCCCCCTTTTCACTCCACAATTTCTAAAATATACCTCTTTTCCCGGTTCTTGTTGGCAGCATTGATTATGGTTCTCATGGCTTTGGCTCTGCTGCCCTCCTTGCCAATCACCCTGCCCAAATCCTCATGGGCCACCCGGAGTTCCAAAACTACAGTCTTGGCACCATCAATTTCGCTTACCTTAACTTCCTCGGGTTTCTCTACCATGGACCTTGCCATGACCTCCACCAGTTCCTTCATTTGCCACCTCTCTATCCGATAGTCAGTTCCTAAAAGGGTTTTGATTGTAGAGTCCCTGTTTTCTTATTTACCCTTAACTACTTTCCCTGTCAACAACAGCTTTTTTATAATTGTCCTGCCCAAGTATCCTGAATAAAGTTTGTCATTTATGACACTGGCAGGGGTTCCCCTGAGCCCCAGTTTTTTGGCTTCTTCTCCGTCTCTGGTGAGGACTAGTTCTATCTGGCCCTCGTCGCATTTCTTCCCTTGAGGGGCTCCCGGCTTGCCTTGGGAGAGCAGATAGCTCCAGAAGGCCTCCTTATCTCCTTGCTGATAGAGACAAAGGGCATTTCTGGAGAGTTCTCTGGCCTTATCCCCGTGGACTATGAAGTACTTGAGAACGAGGGAGATTTTCCCTGTATTGGCCATGGGCCTCAACTCTTTAAGCTCCCTCAGGCAATGAGGGCAAAGGGGATCAAAGTAGACGATGACCCGGGGGGCTTTGGCCGGGCCGAAGGTGGGTGAGCCTGTGGTGTTTATGTCCACATTGCTCTCTTTCAGACTCTTTCCTTGTGGAAGGGGAAAGTATCCTTTTTCTACCCCTGTGGCAAAGGTGATGTCTTTACCTCCTGCCGATAAATCCAAGAGTTTGCCTGTCATAAGATACTTGCTATCTGAGGTGAGAAGAAAGGCCCCCATACGCTTCCCCCCCAATCTCACATAAACCATCCATAAATCCTCGATAGGGGAGGGTTCAACGCCAAGGACCTCCGCATTAGAAACCCCCAAATGTTTTAGGACCTGTTTAACAGCGGTGGTATCCATCTTCTTAGCTGCGTGTCCCATGCCGGGTGTCAACAGGAACATAGCCAGAAGAGCTACAGTAATTATCCATGATAAATCCTTCCTCAAAGCTTGCCCCCTTCATTAAGAATTTTTTGTCTTGTAACTTATTTTGGTGCCCCTTGCAAAGGGAGATTTCTGTTGCTAAAAGCCCCCTGGTAAGCCACAACACTGGAGGTGAGATGGTGGAAAAGACTTACCTTTTTGCTCCGGGGCCCACTCCTATTCCCCCTGAGGTGCTCTTGGCTATGGCCGGGCCCATCATTCATCACAGGACCCCCCAATTCCGGATGCTCTTCAAGGGTGTGTTGGAGGACCTTAAGTATGTCTTTCAGACCCAGCAGCCCGTTATAGTCTTGGCATCCTCCGGCACTGGTGCCATGGAAGCAGCTGTATCCAACCTTTTATTTCCGGGGGATGAGGTCCTTGTGGTGAGAGGGGGTAAGTTTGGAGAGCGCTGGGCGGAGATCTGCGAGGTATACGGGGTAAACCCCGTGAACATAGATGTGGAATGGGGTAAAGCCGTGGATCCTGGGATAGTGGAAGGGGCTTTCAAGGCCCATCCTCAAGCCAAAGCCCTGATGTGGCAGGCCAGTGAAACCTCTACCGGGGTTAGACATCCTACCAGGGAGTTGGCTGTCCTTTGTCGGCGGTATGGTGCCCTCTCCGTGGTTGACGGTATAACAGCCATAGGGGTTTTTGATGTGCCCATGGATGAGTGGGGGCTGGATGTGGTGGTGAGCGGTTCCCAGAAGGCCTTTATGCTGCCCCCGGGACTGGCCTTTATTGCTATGAGCGAGAAGGCTTGGACGATGGTTCAGCATGGGAAATGTCCCAGATACTACTTCGATCTGGAGAAGGAACGGAGGTCTCAGGAGAAGGGGGACGGTGCTTATACCCCTGCCGTTTCCATGGTTATGGGGTTAAGGGCTTCCTTGGATCTCATAAAAGGGGAGGGTTTGAGAGAGGTTTTTGCCCGTCATGCCCAGTTGGCCAAGGCGACCCGGGAGTCTATGAAGGCCTTGGGTTTGGAGCTTTTGGCCCCTGAGTCTCCCAGCGACGCTGTTACAGCGGTTAAGGTGCCTTATGGGGTAGATGGAGGGGATATTGTTTCAACCCTCAGGGATAAGTATGGAGTGACCATTGCTGGGGGGCAGTCCCAACTTAAAGGCAAGATCTTTCGCCTTTCCCATATGGGGTATGTGTCCAAGGCGGATATGCTCCTGGCTATCGGCATGGTGGAGGTGGTTCTTGAGGTGTTGGGCTATTCCGTGGATCTGGGCAAGGGAGTAGGTAAAGCCCAAGGGATTCTCTTTGGTGAATTTGGTGAATAAGGGGGAGCCTTGTTTAAGGTTTTGGTGAGCGACAGGATTGCTGATAGCGGGATCAAAATCCTGGAAATGGAGTCTGACATGGGGGTGGATGTCAGGGTAGGTCTTTCCCTCCATGAGTTGAAAAAGATTATAGGGGAGTACGATGCCCTTGTTGTGAGGAGTTCAACTGCAGTGACCTGGGAGATTATAGAGGCTGCTTCCCGTTTAAAGGTGATAGGTCGGGCAGGGACAGGAATAGACAACATCGACTTGGAGGCTGCCACAGAAAGAGGAATCGTGGTTATGAATACTCCAGAGGCTAACACGGTGGCCGCTGCTGAGCATGCCGTATCCATGATGCTTTCCATGGCCAGGAGAATCCCCCAGGCTTGTGCTTCCATGAAGGAGGGAAAATGGGAGAAGAAAAGGTTTATGGGGGTGGAGATTCATGGCAAGACCCTGGGTATTTTGGGAGTAGGCCGTATTGGCTCTTTGGTGGCTAAAATGGCTTTGGGTTTGGGTATGAAGGTCATGGCTTCTGATCCCTATCTCTCTGCAAAGGCGGCCAAGGAGATGGGGGTTGCCTTAACTGATGTGGACACCCTTTTGGATGAGGCGGATTTCATTAGCATTCACGCCTCTCTAACCCATGAGACCCGGAACATGGTTTCCAGAAAAGCCTTCAAAAGGATGAAAGAAGGGGTGATGATAGTCAATTGTGCCCGGGGTGGCATTGTGGACGAAGAAGCCCTTTACGAGGCTATCGCCGTGGGGAAAGTTGCTGGCGCTGCCTTAGACGTTTATGCCCACGAGCCTCCTCCCCTGGATTACAGGCTTCTGAAGCTGGATGAAGTGATATGCACCCCCCATTTGGGGGCATCTACCCGGGAGGCCCAAGAGGTGGTGGCCATCGCCATTGTTCAGCAGATTATTGACTACCTCAAGCAAGGGATGGTGAGGAACGCCGTTAACGTGCCTTCTATCAAACCCGAACTCATACCTAAGGCTGGGCCTTACATCCACTTGGCCCAGAAACTGGGTTCTTTCATCGCCCAGATCTTTGAAGGGCGCATGGAGGAGTTGGCTGTGGAGTATGCGGGGGAGGTGCTGGAAGAAGGGATCTATCCTGCTTTGACCTTTGCTGCCTTGGCGGGGCTCTTGAGGCCTATTTTAGGTAATGGGGTAAACATGGTGAACGCCTCTGTAATAGCCAAGCAGCGGGGTATTAAAGTGGTGGAGAGTAAATCGGAACAGAGCGAGGGGTACATCAGCCTTATCCGTTTGAGGCTTAGAGGGGACAAGGGTGAAACCAGCGCCTCGGGCACCCTTATAAAAAGCGATGCACCCAGAATCGTTATGGTCAATGGTTATCCTATAGAAGCGGAACCCCAAGGGTATATGCTCTTTTTCACCAACTACGACCGCCCTGGCGTCATAGGAAGGATTGGAACTATCCTGGGTGAAGCTGGAGTGAACATTGCGGGAATGAGGCTGGGTAGGGTGGAGCCTGGTGAATTGGCCATAGCCATTCTCAACGTAGATTCTCCCATCCCCGAGGAAGTCATGGAGAAGGTGAGAGCATTGCCTAACATCACTTATGCCAAGCTGGTAGATCTCTCTTGAAAGAAAAGGAGATAAGTCTCTTTCAATTGCCCCGGGGGGTGAAAGTTCTTTCTCCCCAGGCTGCTCACCGCAGAGAGTGGGTGAGGGAGGCCCTCTTGGATACCTTCCGGGCCTCGGGGTTTCAGAGGGTGATTACCCCTACT
>CAZBOO010000076.1:5561-6247 GCA_964493535.1 uncultured Aquificales bacterium | reverse complement strand
TCTTATGAGGTCTATAGAGTATTCCCTGCCTTGGATTTTGAGGCAGTCTATCCCTGACTCTAAGTAGTTGGGTATGTTAGAGAAAGCCAGAAACATGTCGTTCTTGAAAAGGGCTGGGTCTCCCTTTTCCATAGACCATTGGGCTTTGCACACCCTGTGGCAGTAGCCGCCCCTGTTCGGGGATCCCCAAAAGTGATTTTTTCCTTCTTGGTCCCAATGCCACTGATACCTGAAATAGCTGGACATGATGCATTTCCCTAAGTAGGTGAAGCATGTGTTGGAGTGGAGGAACACTTCAATGCCTACATCTACGTACCTTTTGATTTCAGTGATCTCTTCCACGGTAAGGTTACATGGAGCTACCACCATGTCCACCCCGATTTCTCTGTAAAAACGGAGATCTTCCAGGTTGATAGCGTTGGCTCCCGCACTCACGTGGACTTCCAGTTGGGGGAAACTCTCCTTAACCAGAAACATGGCCCCTGGGTCAGTGAGGATAAGCCCATGAACACCCCATTGGGCAAAGCGTTCCACCTTTTTCAGGAGGAGGTTCATCTCTAAAGGAGAGAAGTTGGTATTGAGGGCTACCCGTACCCTTTTTCCCATATCTTGAGCAAGGCGGTTGATGCTCCATATTTCTTGATCGGGGAGTTCATACCGCGCTGTCCTTCTACTCCAACCCAAGG
>CAZBOO010000076.1:0-5551 GCA_964493535.1 uncultured Aquificales bacterium | reverse complement strand
ACATAGACGGCATCGGCTCCAGCTAAAAAAACCGCCTCGGCCATTTCGGGGCTTCCCCCTGGGGCCAGTAAAGAGATCTTATTCTCCATGACTCCATTCCTCCTTGCGGACTTCCAAAGGGCTGATCTCCTCTCCCCCGAAGAGTCGGCCAATGTAGCGGTGGCCTGACCTTCTGAAAAGGTATCCGTTGCAGAAACCGTAAGGGGAAAGTTCTGACATAAGCCCTATGGAAGACTGGTCAATGTAGTCGTCAATTCCCTGGGCTATCTTTTCTAAGGCCCTTCTATAAATAGTGCCTATGGTTTCAATGTATCTCTTGGATTCCCTGAGGGTTTGAATATAGAAAGTCCTGAAGCCTCTCCAATAGAGGGATCCCAGATATTCTATGAGACAGAGGTCTTTCCCACTGACCGTGGCCCGGCCCAGGTTTTTTAAGGTCCATTTGCCTGAGGTCAGCCAGTAGGGTTTGAAGCAGAGTTCTTCACAGGTCCCTTGTCGGTACTCCAGTATGAAGCAGTTTTCAGAGATGCCCAAGGGTATTTTCCCGTGGATTTGGAGGGTGACTTGGGTGGGGGCATGGGTCCTTATATAATTGATCTCCTCTAAGGAGAGTTCTGGATTGGGGAAGACCCTGGTCACCCCCATTCTATGAAGGAGCTTCGCCGTTTCGTGGGTGTAAAGGTTGGCGAAGATCCCTAAGTGGACAGGGAAAGGGAGGCTCATCTTTTTTACCAGTCTTACCAAACCCAGATTGTGGACCTCGATACCGTTCAAAGGAAGGGAGGAAGCATGTTCTAAAAGCCTTTCTATCCAAGGGAGGTCTTTGTTTCGGGGTTCGGCATAGAGGCTGAGGTAGCACCCCTTTTCCTGTTCCTTAGCCAGATATAAGGCTTCTTTCAAAAGATCTGGATAGGAGGAGAGATTGCCGGGTACCTGGGGGCACGTGGGATCCCCCAGATAGAGGGTGTGATAGGCGGAGAGATCTGTTTCTTTCAGGGTCCTTAAGGTGGGTATGTGGGTGCTCAGCTCAAACATAGCTTTCCTCTTCCCTCATTTTTCCCCGAAGGGCTTTTACCAGGGTGCTTAGCCTCTTCCAATCCATGCCCCTGGACCCTATCTTGAAGGCTTTTACCCCTGCTTGAAGGAGGGATGGGAGCTTTTCTATATCCCAGTAAACCTGGGGAGACCATAACCATTCCTTCCCTGAAGCCTCCTTCCACTCTTGGGCGCAAGTGCGATAGCAAACACCGCTTCTTTTCGAACTTCCTGACCAGATCACCGTTCTCAAGCCTGAATTTTCCAGGTTCATATCAAAGTAGCTGCTCATTCTGCAAATACCCAGGAGGGTAGCCCGGCACCTGACCCCGAATAGCATCATTTCGGTTTCTATGCCCCGGCTTGAGAGGGAAAAGGATAGTTCCTGGATTTCCTCAAGGGTGAGGTGGGGAGATAGAACCACCCTCTTTACCCCTATATCACCCCAGAAATGGGCCTCTTCTAAGGAGAGAATGAGGGTGCCTAAGCTGGCGTGGACCTCTATGTGGGGGAAGCTATCCCTGATCCTCATAGCCAAGGAGGGATCGCTGCATATAACCCCGTCTATCCCTTTTGGCAGGACCTCCTCCAAGGTGATCCAGGCTTGCTCTGCCTCCATGGGACTGGGCATGAGGTTGAAGCTTAAAAGGACCCTTTTCCCCTTGCCATGGCTTTTTCGGCAGAACTCCTCCACTTGGAAGATGGAGAGCTCTAGCTCTCTGTTGGACCGGCTCCATCCCCTTATTCCGAAGTAGAGAGCGTCCACATCCATGTTGAGGACACAGGGAAGCTGGTCTATATGGCTGCAAGGGACAATTATCTCACATTGTTTATCCAGAATTGACATAGCCTTTTCTCCTTGGGCCTTTCCTTTCTATATGGGCTTGAAGGGTCTCCCGTCAAGGCGTTGAGATCTTGACACCACAAACACAATGTGCTACTACTAAATCCAGTTTGCGACACAAAAATTTCAGAGAAGTTTTTTTAGGAGGTGGATCATGGCCAAGATACCAGAGAACTATTTCCCACCCCAGGAACTATGGCCCAAGTACGTGTTGCCCCAAGAGTTCGTGATGCCGGACAACGCCAATTTGGCCTATTGCATGTTAGACAGGCATGTTGACGGGGGGAAGGGAAAGAGGCCTGCTATCATTTTTGGGGATGAGGTGATGACCTATGCCCAACTCCAAGAGGCCTCATGCCGTATTGCCAGCAGTCTTGCAGAACTGGGCGTTGAAAAGAACGACAGAATAGCCATCAGAATGATTAACTGCACCGAAGTTCTGGCTGTCATCTTTGCTTTTATGCGATTGGGAGTCATACCTGTACCCATGTCTCCCCTCTGGAGCAAGGACGAAATAGCTTTCACCCTGAACAACGCAGAGGCCAAGTATATCGTTGTTTCTGCGCCTCTTATGGGGGAAGTGGAGAGGGCCAAGGACAATTTCCAGTTTACCAAGAACATCGTGGTGGTGGGAGGCAGTTCCAAAGATTGGGAAGCCAAAGGGTATCTCTCTTATACTGGTCTCCTGGAGAAGGGCAGTGGAAAGCTATTCACAGAAAAGGTTGACTTTGATGATGTGGGGGTGCTCCTTTACACTTCTGGGACCACTGGTCCTCCCAAGGGCTGCATTCACTTCGTTAAGGGGCTTCTGTGCGAAAGCTATCTGGTTAATAAGTACGTCTGGCGACTGGTGGAGGGTGATATCCTGGGTGGGTCTGCTCCCGTTTCCTTCGCCGCTGGTTTTGGCACATTCGCCCTCATACCCTTTTACGCTGGTTCCACCGTTTGCCTTATCGGGAAGTTTGCTCCCGATGTGCTCCTGGATACTGTTCAGAAACAGAGGGTAACTGTTCTCACAGGCCTTCCCACTGCTTACAGGGCAGTGTTGAGATTCCCGGATTTTGACAAATATGATATCAGCTCTCTCAGGATGTCTACCACTGGTGGTGATGCCCTGGGAGAAGAGACTTTCAACGCTTGGTTGGAGAAGACAGGACAGCCTATTTATGAGGGGTTGGGGGCTACGGAGATGGTGCATCTCATCACTTCCAATGCAGTGGATATGAAGCCCAAGGCTGGTTCCATTGGTATCCCTGTTCCTGGTTTTGATATCGAGGTGTTGAGCGAGGAAGGAGAAAAATGCAAGGCGTGGGATGTGGGGAAGTTGACGGTCGTGGGTCCAACAGGGTCTCTCTATTGGAAGCCTTATGCCGATAATGAAAGGCTCTTGAAGACCCAAAAAGAGTCTGTGGTGAATGGGAGGATAAAGCTGGGTGATGCTGTATTCGAAGACGAGGATGGCTATATCTTCTTCGTTTCCAGGGAATCCGATATGATAAAGAGCTCCGGTTACAGAATCGGCCCCTCTGAGGTGGAAGATGCCCTTAAGAAGAATCCGGCAGTGGCCGATGCAGGGGTTATTGGCTCCCCCGATCCCATGAAGGGAGAGATTACCAAGGCTTACATAATCTTGAAGGAAGGCCATTCTCCCTCTGAAAGCTTGGCCGGAGAGCTTGTGGAGTTTTGTAAAGATCATGTCGCCATCTATAAGTTGCCGAGGGCCGTGGCATTCTGCGATCAGCTTCCCAGAACTCCTACTGGCAAGCTCTTGAGAAGAGAGCTCAAGGAGTGGGACAAGGAGGAAAAGTATCCCACCATTAAAATCTCTTGAGCCTTTGACGGGTTTTACCGGGGCCTTTCCAAAAGGAAGGCCCCTTTTTGTTGAAAATAAGAAGGTTCAGGACCTTACCCAGAAGTCAGCATTGCCCCGCCCCACAGTTTTCTTGGACACTGTTTTGGGATAAAACGGCAACGAACAAGAAGGAGGTGTCCAATGTCACAGGATGTATTCATAAGGTGTCGTGTTTCAACTATTGACAGCGAGACGACTGATGTGGTGCATGACCTGCGACAAATTCGATGGGGAAGTTTTCAGTAGAAGGGAAAAGACCGCCCAGGGTATTGGACTCGTAAAGGTTTTTCTATTCCCGCTGTCTTTTCCGCATCTGTTCTTTGATGGACATTCCACTACTATGCTCGAATTATCTTGTAAATTGTTGAGACGCGACACCTTATTCACGACATTTCCTTTCCCACCGTATCCTGCACGGCGGGAGCGGTTCTGCCCTCAAGTTAGACTCGCAGCGGCGTGTAGGGTAAGCCAAACGCTCCGGCCACGGCCCGGTAGGTCACTTTACCCTGGTAGATGTTGATGCCCAGGGCCAGGGACTTGTCGGCGGCAACGGCCGCCTTAAAACCTTGGTCGGCCAGTTTGATAACGTACGGTAGGGTGGCATTGGAGAGGCCGTTGGTGCTGGTACGTGGTACGGCCCCCGGTATATTGGCTACACAGTAGTGCAAAACGCTATCCACACAATAGGTTGGATTGGAATGGGTGGTGGCGTGGGTTGTCTCCACGCAGCCGCCCTGATCTACCGCTACATCCACGATGACACTGCCGGGCTTCATGGTCGAGACCATCTCACGGGTCACCACCTTAGGTGTTTTTGCCCCCTTGACCAACACTGCTCCAATCAACAAATCTGCAGTGCGCACAGTACGGGCTATGTTGTAGGGGTTCGAAGCCAGAGTCTCGAGGTTGCCGTGTAGGATTTCAGCAAGAACGCGCAAGCGGTCTATATTGATGTCTATGAGGATGACTCTGGCGCCCATTCCCAGGGCCGCTTGCGCTGCGTTCGTCCCTACCACGCCACCACCAATAATGACCACTTTGGCCGGTCGTACACCGGGAATCCCTCCCAGCAATTTACCGCGACCACCGGCCTGTCGTTCCAGGTAATGCGCCCCCACCTGGACAGCCATTCGTCCGGCGACCTCACTCATAGGTGCCAACAGAGGAAGCCTGCCATCGGGCAGCTCAACCGTTTCGTAGGCAATGCCGGTCACTCCACTCTTCATCATAGTGCGGGTAAGTGTCTCCGAGGCGGCCAGGTGAAGGTAAGTGAAGAGCACCAGGTCGGGGCGCAGATATTTGTACTCAGCGGGCAACGGTTCCTTGACTTTGACGATCATATTGGCCTGGGTCCACACGTCCTCGGCCGAGGTGATAATTTTGGCCCCTGCGGCGGCAAAGTCTTCGTCGGAGAAATAGCTACCTTCGCCCGCTCCGGTTTCAACCAATACCGTATGTCCATGCTCGTTAAGCTGATGTACGCCACTTGGCGTGATTGACACGCGATATTCATTATCCTTGATCTCTTTCGGTATGCCGATGATCACTTGTAACTTGTAACCTCCCCTTTAAATAGTGTGTGATGAATGCAATCTCGACCTATGCATATTCCAGTGAAAATCCCCACCTGTTCCAGTGAAAGTACCCCTCCCATCTGACAGTCTGACTCTGGCATGTGTTTTTCACCTCTCACTGGATACTTTGCCTCTCTCTTTTCTCATAGACTCTCCGTTAATTTCAATACGATAGGCATTATACCATTCTCGGGGTCTACCATTGAATTTTATGGGAGTGACAACCATGAATCCAGGGAGTAGGGT
>CAZBOO010000075.1:0-6446 GCA_964493535.1 uncultured Aquificales bacterium | reverse complement strand
TTTCAATGGAGGGTGTGCTATCTCACCCATGAAAAGGAGGGAGTGTGAAGCGGCTATTTGTCCACGTACCTTACAGGAAACTGAGGGAGGTGAGGGGAAGGCTTCTGGAGCTGGGCATTTCCCCTGAGATCTATTTTTCAGCTCTGGACCTGGAAGGGCATGGCACCGAAGAGACTATTGGGGATCTGGCCCCCCTTAAAGAGGGGGGCCTCTCTTTCACTATCCATGCCCCTTTTATGGATCTGAACCCTGGCTCGGTGGATCCGGCCGTTCGGAGGCTCACCCTGAAACGTTGGCTCCAGCTCAGGCCTATGGTGGAGTTTCTCCAGGCTCAATGTGTGGTGGTTCACCCCGGGTTCGACCATTGGAGGTACGGTACTGTTGTAGAGCAATGGGTGGAGTTGGCTGCTGAGACGATTTCGGATCTCATGGAGGGGTATCCCTCCCATGTCACAGTGGCTGTGGAGAATATCTTTGAGAAGGAATCGTGGACCATAAAGGCCCTTTTGGAGAGGGTGAATCATCCTCGGGTAGGCCACTGCTTCGATGTAGGCCATTTTCTCCTTTTCGGCGAGACAGACCTGGAGACGTGGTTTGCCGCCTTGGGGGACCGACTGGTGGAGTTGCATCTCCACGATAATCAGGGGGATAAAGACGCCCATATGGGCATGGGCCTGGGCATAGCCCCCTGGGACAAGGTCTTCTCCTTGGTGGAAAGGGCAGGTACCAATCCCCTGTTGGTCATTGAGGCCCGTACGGAGGAAGACGCCCTCATTAGCCTGGATTTTATGATATCCAGGGGATACATCCACCAGGTCTAAAAGAGATCAGGGTTTCTCCTTGATCAGTAATCTTCTTAATCCCGATGGATGGTCTTATTGAAGTTGAAGGGCACTTCCCGCGGCTTGCATCTTCTGGGTTTGGATGAGCTGGGCTTGCAGGCTTGCCCTTTCTCTCCTGAACTTCCTCATAAGCGAAGGCCTCCAGCTCCCGGTTGGCCTCATTCAGATTCTTCAGTATATCGGCAAGGGTGGCGTTCAGCGTTTTTCTGCCTTCACCCTTTTCTGGAGTTCCCGGGTGCGTTGGGAGACTTTTTCCTCCAGTTCCTGGGCATGGTGGTGGATATCCTGGTAGAGCAAAGCGTTTTCCCAAGCCAAGGCCACCTCTCCGGCCAGTGTTTCAAAGAATCTTTGTTCTTCTTTGTCAAAAGAGCGCTCATGTTTCCAGCCTATCCCCAGAACGCCAAGATGCCTGTCATGGGCCTTCAAGGGAAGGGCTACGAGGGAGATAATGCCCCCTTTCCTGCAGAATTCGAGGATGCATTGGAGGTCTTTGAGGATATTGGAAGAAAAACGGGGTCTTCTCCTTTGGGCGGCGTATCCGCATATGCACTCTCCAGGAAAGAGGTTTTTGAGGCAACCCATAGAGCCTTTGGGATAGACCCCTGCCAGGGAGAGTCCTCCTTTATCAGTCTGATAAAGGACTACCTTATCGGCATCGGCCACTTCTTCTGTGAGGGACAGGGCCTTATCAATCCATATCTCCTGGGTTCTAAAGCCGATGAGCTTTTGGGCAACCCTTTTTAGTTGTTCCACTTCTCTCACCCTTTTCTGAAGCTGTTCTTCCCTTGTTACCCTCTCGGTTATGTCTATTACCATTCCCAGGATGGCGGGTTGGCCTTTGTAGGTGACCCTCCTGCCGAAGACTTCATGGCCCTCGGATGAGCTCTCTGATTAGAATGGTGAATCAGGCTGAAATTTAATTTATATCACATATTTTCTCCTGCAACCACCAAAGCTGTTTTATTTTTATCCAAATAAAGGGATGGGGCTCAGGTGGGCTCGTCCCCATGCCCCCTTCCTCCATAGCCTCTTATTGACAGGTTTTTGAGGCGGGTGCTACCTTCCCCCTGTCCTTCATCCTAAGCAGGGCAGAGGTCACGTTTAGGATAAGGCTTTTGGTTGAATCTTTGAATTTGGGGTTTCTGGGGCTGGAGCCCCCAAGGGAGGAGGAAAGCAAGATGGACTACAAAGAGACATTGAATCTCCCCAAGACGGATTTTCCCATGAAGGCCAGGCTGAGCAAGAGGGAGCCCGAGTTGATGGAAAAATGGGAGAAGATGGAGATCTACAGGCGTATCCGGGAAGCCCGAAGGGGAGCATCCAAATACATCCTCCATGATGGCCCTCCCTATGCCAATGGTCACATCCACATTGGGCATGCCTTAAATAAGATTCTGAAGGATTTTATAAATAAGGCCAAGTTCATGGAGGGGTATGATGTACCCTATGTGCCTGGATGGGACTGTCATGGCTTGCCCATAGAGCACCAGGTGGAGAAGGAACTGGGGGATAAGAAGAGGGAGATGTCCAAGGACCAGGTCAGGAAGGTGTGCCGGTTGTACGCGGAGAAATACCTGGATATCCAGAGGGAGGAGTTTAAGCGTTTGGGGGTCTTTGGGGATTGGGAGAATCCTTATATCACCATGGACTACCACTACGAGGCCGTTATTGTGAAGGAACTGGGCAGGTTCTTTCAGAAAGGGCAAATCTACCAGGGCAAGAAACCTGTTTATTGGTGCATCAATTGTCTCACGGCCTTAGCCGAGGCTGAGGTGGAGTATCACGATCACTCCGCTCCTTCCATCTATGTGAAGTTTCCCTCTGTTAGTGATTTTAGAGGGGCCTTCCCCCAGATCCGGGAAGGGAAGGTCTATGTCCTTATCTGGACCACCACCCCCTGGACCCTCCCAGCCAACCTGGCCATTGCCCTACATCCCGACTTTGATTATGTGGCTGTGGAAGTGGGTGGGGAGGTGTGGATTTTGGCTCGGGGCCTTTTGGAGGAGGTGATGGGCAAGCTGGGTATCGAGAAATACCAGGTGCTGGGAGAGGTGAAGGGTAGGAACCTGGAGGGTCTCAAATGTTCTCATCCCTTTGAAGATCGGGGGTCGGTGATTATCTTAGCCGATTATGTCACCCTGGTTCAGGGTACGGGGTGTGTCCATACGGCCCCTGGCCATGGGCAGGAGGACTACGAGTCGGGCCTGGCTTATGGTTTAGATGTGTACAATCCCGTGAGGGACGACGGTACCTTCAACAACACGGTGACTCATTTTCAAGGGGTACAGGTGTGGGAGGCCAACCCCTTGGTCATCGAGTTGCTGAAGGAGAGGGGCCTCCTCCTTTTGGAGGAACCCATTGCCCACTCTTATCCCCACTGCTGGCGGTGTAAAGAACCCGTTATCTTTCGGGCTACACCCCAGTGGTTCATTTCTATGGATAATAACGATTTAAGAAAGAGGTGCTTAGATGAGATAGAAAGGGTTGCCTGGGTGCCTGCCTGGGGTAAAAACCGGATCAGGGACATGGTGGAGCAACGCCCCGACTGGTGCATCTCCCGTCAGAGGGCCTGGGGAGTACCTATTACGGCTCTTATCTGCGGGGGCTGCGGTCACGTGGTGGCCACCCGGGGGCTTTTTGACAGGGTGGTGGAGCAGGTAGAGGCCGAGGGGGCGGATGTCTGGTTCCGATATCCTGTGGAGAGGTTTTTTCCCCCGGGTTTTGTCTGTCCTGAGTGTGGATCCCAAGCGTTCCAGAAGGTGGAGGACATTCTGGATGTGTGGTTTGACTCGGGGAGCAGCCATGCCGCCGTTTTGGAGGAAAGAAAAGAGCTGGATTGGCCCTCCCAGATGTATTTGGAGGGTTCGGATCAGCACAGGGGTTGGTTCCAAAGCTCTCTCATAGAGGCCGTGGCAACCAGGGATAGGGCCCCCTTCCAGACGGTTCTCACCCATGGTTTCGTGGTGGATGGAGAGGGAAAGAAGATGTCCAAGTCCTCAGGGAACGTTATCGCCCCCCAGGATGTTATTGATAAATATGGTGCCGATATCCTTCGCCTGTGGGTGGCCGCCGAGGACTACACCGAGGATATTCGTATATCTAATACCATCCTCAAAGGTTTGGTGGATGCCTATAGGAAGACAAGGAACACTGTCCGTTTCCTCTTGGGGAATCTCTACGACTTCCATTCCGCCCGGGATGCCTTGGAGTACGGGGAGATGATGGAGATGGACATTTGGATCCTTCAGCGTTTCCAGGGGGTTGTTCAGCGTATCAGGAGGGCCTATGATTCCTTTCAGTTTCATAAGGTTCATCACACCCTCCATGCCTTTTGTACTGTGGATCTCTCTTCCGTTTATCTGGATGTGGTGAAGGAGAGGCTTTACATTTATGAACAGGACTCCAGGGAGAGGCATTCCGCCCAGACGGCCATGTACCACTTAGCCCATGCCCTTATCCGTCTCTTGGCCCCCATCCTGGCCTTCACTGCGGAGGAGGCGTGGGATCATCTGCCCAAAGGAGAGGGTGAGGCCCCTTCCATTCATCTGACCTCCTTTCCTCTACCCCAGGAGGGCATCATGGAGGAGGAGAGGTTTAGAGCCTGGGAGGGCCTTTTGGAGGTGAGAAGGGAGGTGACAAGGGCTTTGGAGGCGGCCAGGAAGGGAGGGGATATAGGCCACCCCTTTGATGCCAAGGTGACCCTTCACTTTCCCTATGGAAAACTGGACTTTTTAAAGACCTTTGATCATGGGGTGCTCAGGGAGTTCTTTATCGTATCTCAGGTGGAGCTTACCCATGAAGGGAAAGGAAAGATCACGGGGGAGGATCTGCCCTTCCTCTCCATCTCTGTAGATCCGGCCCCCGGAGAAAAATGCCGGCGTTGTTGGGTTTACTCCACTACCGTGGGGGAGGATCCCCGGCACCCCCTAATTTGTAGAAGGTGCGTGGAGGTACTGAGGAGATGAAGATCCCTTGGAGGGGACCTTTGATTGTGGCCTTGGGGATTCTGATCCTGGATCGATGGACCAAGATTATGATCGTCCACTCCCTTCCCCAAGGGGCCCTGGTGGTGTTGACGCCTTTTCTCAATCTGGTCCATGTGAGGAACGCTGGCGGGGTCTTTGGTATGGGCTCCCAGGGGGGATACCGATCCTCTTTTTTCTTCATAATAGCCTCCTTGGTGGCCATTGTGGTGATCATATCCTTGTTGAGGAAGCTTTCCCCAAAGGAGAGGCTGGTGCGATGGAGCTTGGGTGCCGTCTTGGGAGGGGGCATAGGGAACCTGGTAGACCGGCTTATCTATGGGAGAGTAATCGATTTCATCGATTTTCATTGGGAGGGTTACCACTGGCCTGCTTTCAATGCGGCGGATGCGGCCATCACTTTGGGATTGGTTCTGGCCCTGTGGGGCTATTTTGGGAGAAGAGTTGAAAGGTGAGTATCTATACCAGAAGGCCTTAGCGGCCCTCCATCGTGAAAACTGGATAGAGGCCTTCCAGATTCTATTGGAGCTGGTAAAGACCCATCCAGACTTTCTGCCCGGTTACAGGGAGTTGGCCTCTATATCCTGGGAAGGGGGCCACTACTCTTTTGCCAGGGAGGTATTGGAGGAGGCTTTAAAACACCACCCCAAGAATCCGGACTGCAACCTTCTCTTAGGGAATACCCACTATATGGAGAGGGATTATAGAAAGGCCTTGCGCTACTATGCTTTGGCTAAGAGATTCCAGCAGGCCTCTCCAGAGTTGGAGTACAACATAGGACTCTGCTTCCGTCAGCTGGGGGATAAGGTGAAAGCCGTCACCCACTTCACCATGGCCTTAGAGATGGCCTCCGATATGGTGGAGGCCCTGTTGGCCTTGGGTAGCTGCTACTTGGAGGAGAGGGAGTTGGAGGAGGCAGAGGAGGTTCTCTGGCAAGTCCTGGAGCTGGAGCCCTCCAATGCCGAGGCTTATCATTTCTTAGGGGTGGTCCAGGCCCATCGGGAAGAGTGGGATGAGGCCCTGATCCTGTGGGAAGAGGCTATTGCCTTGGATCCCTACCGCTCTGAAACCTTGAGGGAGATGGGCTGGGCCCATCACATGAAGGGGGAGAGGGACGTGGCCATAGATTTTTTGGAGGCCAGTATTCGTCTTAATCCAAAGTACATCCAGGCCCGTTTTGACGTTTCCCTCGTATATATGCAGTCCCAAAGGATAGCCGAAGCCATGGAGAATCTCAGGGCTATATTAGAGGTGGAGCCTTACAACACCTTGGCCCTGCGATATATGGAGGAGGTGAGAAAGCTTGGGGGTTATTTGGAGGGAGAGGGGTAGGGATGCATCCCATTCTTCTTAAGGTTGGTCCCATCTCCATCCCTGCCTATGGGTTTTTTGTGGCTGCCGGGTTTCTTTTGGGTGTGGCCTTGGCTGTGAGGAGGGCCCATCAGGAGGGGATAGATCCTGAGATTATAACGGACCTGGCCTTCTACATTCTCTTGGGCACCTTGGTGGGGGCCAGGTTTTATTTTGTGGCGGAGCACTGGGGTTTTTATAGAGGAAAACCATGGGAGGCCCTTTATCTTTGGCAGGGGGGATTGGCCTTTTATGGGGGATTTATTGGGGC
>CAZBOO010000074.1:0-6489 GCA_964493535.1 uncultured Aquificales bacterium | reverse complement strand
GGTAATGCCAGGTTCGTCCACCACCCCTCTACCTCGATCTCCGGCAATAGAAAAAGCTGTCCTCTCTTGTCGCGGGTCCGCTCGGTCACACGGATCACCTTGGTGAATGTATAACTCTCGCCTTTGTATTCTTGCTCTTTTTTGACGGTGATCAGGCCAACCCTCTTGCCAGACCTGGGCCTTGTCACTTTCCCTTCCCGAAAGACCTTGGATGCAAGCTCCGCTCTACTCACCTTCCGAGGGTTCCATTTGAGCACATAGCACACGTTGGGGTACCCCTCCAGGGCCACCCCGGTCTCTATGGAGTCGTGAGCAGCATCCAATCGCACCAGCAACTGCTTCTTTGTGATGCTCCTGGCCTTCTTGATCACCCGGTCGAGAAAGGGCAAAAACCCTTTCTGGCTATGCTGACTGCCGGGTCTGAACTCTGCCTCAAGACACCAGCCCTCAAGTCCAAGATAGCCTGCCATGGAGGTATACCCGTCATAGTTGTGATAAGTGCGGGAGACACCCTCCTTTTTCGTGTTAGAGTTGTCCATGGGAAATACGTCTATGTCCAAAGGTACATGATGGGTTTTCAGGTGAACTTGTTCAGGCACAGACCCACCAGGGCCAGACCAGAGTGAGACGAGTAAAATTCCTCTTGGGACTGCTCAATAATGAATCGTCTCATACCATCACCCCCCAGGTGAAATTCTTGACAGGGGATTATGCAACATATCGCCAGTTATTTCAATGGGTTGAACGGGAATAGTTGATAATTTTGTCACGGATTCAGGTATGAGTATTTGGAAAAACATAACGAGGAACCAAAGCCTTTTGTTTGGACGAAAAAAGCAGATGAGATTTTAGAAAAATTAGCCCCTTTATACAACGCGAAACATAATGATAGTTAATTACGTGACAGTACACTAGCCATGTCCTGCACACTAAGGATAGCCTCTACCAGGGCCAAACTGGGCCAGCCCGAGATGAACCTGGGCATCATCCCCGGCTATGGGGGCACCCAGAAGCTCTCTCGTTTAGTGGGTAAGGGGAGGGCCATGGAGTTGCTTATCACAGGACGCATGGTGGATGCCCCAGAAGCCTATCAGATGGGGTTAGTGAATAGGGTAATAGAGCTTGAAAAGCTCATGGAGGAGGCAGAGAAGCTGGCTAGGACCATCATGAGCAAGGGCCCTGCGGCCGTAAAGCTGGCCATGGAGGCGGTGAACAGGGGCCTGGAGGTGAGCTTGGAGGAGGGCCTGCGCATCGAGGCGGATCTTTTTGGTCTTTCCTGCTCCACTGAAGATAAAATCGAAGGGACCAAGGCATTTTTGGAAAAGAGAAAGCCCAGCTTCCAGGGCAGGTAACTTGATTTTCGGTCAGGGGTTTGGTATCCAAAGATTTGGCTGGTACCCTTGAATCCCATCTAAATTGAAAGAAACGATCTTTACAATGGCTTCCAAGGGCAGGATTGTTGTGAAGATTATATTAAAGGACTCTGTTACTGGCTCACCGCTACGGTTACACGATTTTCCCCCTGGTAGGACCCCTTAATAAGAATTATATTTGTTTGTGAAGAAAACATTTATCAGGGGGTGGGATGATGATTAACACTATAATGGTGGCTACGGGAGGATCCTCTTGGTCTATGAGTGCAGTAGAGTACGCCGTAGATTTGGCTAAGGCTCTAAAGGCACAGTTTTATGTTGTCCATGTGGTCACTTCTCCCTCCCTTATCAGTGAGCTATTGGCATCCGTTCCCTTTGACAAGGCACTCAAGGAGAAGGGAGAAGCCATCCTAAGGAAAGCTTCCACTGTGGCTGATAGGGAAGGGGTAAAATGCGAAACCCTTTTGAAAATGGGATCGGTACCTGAGAACGTGGTTATGGCTGCTGTAGAAAAGGGGGTAGATCTTCTAATTATGGGGTCTAGGGGCGAAAAGGGCATTATGAGGGGTACCCTGGGAGGCATAGCTTCCAAAGTAGCGGCAGCGGCTCCTTGTCCTGTGCTTATTGTCAAAGACACCTCTATTCTCCAGGAACTTCTGAAAAAAGGAGCGCTGTTCAGATAAGGGATATGTATCTTTGAAGCTTGTTCCCGGAGATAAGGGGTTTTTGTTTCTCCTCTACCACATTGAAAAGGCCTCGTGTGGAACTTAGATTTTAAAATAGAAACTTTCATATCATTAAAAAAGTGGGAGGAGCCATGGGCAGGCTTATTCATGCAGCTATCAGAAAGGAGTATGGCGGCGATGATCCTGGTACTCCCTATTATGAGTACCGGAAGTATACTGAACCTACCGTTTGTGCCAAATGTGGATCGGTTTTTAAGAATGGAAGGTGGACCTGGAGCCCCCTTTCCCAAGGGGAGGTGAACAAAGAACTCTGCCCAGCGTGCAGGAGGATTGAAGATAAGTATCCAGGGGGGATTGTGAGACTGGAGGGCCCCTATTTTCTGGAGCGCAAAGAGGAGATCATGAATCTGGTGAAAAATGAGGTGGAGGGCACCAAGGCGTTGAGGCCCCTCCAGCGCATTATGACCATAGAAGAGGACGATGAAGGTTTAACCATTTACGTTACTTATCCCCATCTGGCCCGCCGCATCGGCGAGAAGGTGAATTCCGCCCATAAGGGACACTTGGAATTTAATTACAATGAGGGGGAAAAGTTCGTTAGGGTTTTCTGGAGGAGATAGGGTTTGATGCAGGCCCCAAAGGGCCTGGATACTTTCCAGGCCCTTTTTTGTGGGCTTTTGCCACTGGTGGGTTAGGTTGCATTGAATCAAACCCTGTGGTAGCCTTACTTTCCAAAGTTCACCAGGAGGACGAATATGCCCGTATCTAAGGAGAAAGAGAAGGCCATAGACGGAGCCATTGCTCAGATAGAGAGGGAGTTCGGTAAAGGCTCTATTATGCGCTTGGGAGCCAAAGGGAAGCTCCTTGACGTGAGGGTGATTTCCACCGGAGCCTTTCCCTTGGATCTGGCCTTGGGGGTGGGAGGTATCCCCCGGGGAAGGATCACCGAGATTTATGGGCCTGAGGCTTCGGGGAAAACCACCATGGCCCTACATGTAGTAGCCGAGGCCCAAAAGGAGGGAGGGGTAGCCGCTTTCATTGACGCCGAGCATGCTCTGGATCCCGTCTACGCCCGAAATTTGGGAGTGAACACAGAGGAGCTTCTCATATCCCAGCCCGACACAGGGGAACAGGCCTTAGAAATTGCCGAGACTCTGGTCCGTAGCGGTGCCGTTGATGTGGTAGTGATAGACTCTGTGGCGGCTCTGGTACCCAAGGCGGAGCTGGAAGGAGACATGGGGGACAGCCACGTGGGCCTCCAGGCCAGGCTTATGTCCCAGGCCTTGAGGAAGCTCACGGGGGCCGTGAGTAAATCCCAGACGGCCCTCATCTTCATCAATCAGATGAGGCAGAAGATATCCACTTTCGGTTTTGGGGGACCCTCAGAGACTACCACAGGAGGGATGGCCCTCAAGTTTTATGCATCCGTCCGCTTGGATATCCGGCGCATATCCTCTCTGAAGGACAGGGAAGGGAAAATGATGGGCAACAGGGTAAGGGTCCGGGTAGTGAAGAACAAGCTGGCCCCCCCCTTCAGGGATGTAGAGTTAGAAATCTTTTATGGACAGGGTATCTCCAAGGAAGGATGCGTAATAGACATGGCCCTGGACAAGGGGATTATTCAGAAAAGCGGGGCCTGGTTTTCTCACGGAGACATGCGTCTGGGACAGGGAAAGGAGAATGTGAGAGAGTTCTTCAGGGCCAATCCTCAGGTGATGGAAAAGATTCAGGGGGAAATAAAGGCCAAACTGGGCCTGGAGTCGCCTGAGAAAGAGGAGGAGGAGAAAGAGGGGTAAGGTATGGCAGTGAAAGAAGCCCAGGCTACCGGTGTTGATCTGGATGCCCTTCTAAAGGGAGCTGTAGAGAAGAAGGCTTCTGATGTTCATCTCAAGGCGGGCAATCCCCCCGTTTTCAGGATAGACGGCATCCTTTATCGCCAGAAAAAGTATCCTGTGTTGAGCAGTGAAGCGGTCAAAGAGTTGGCAGGGCAGGTTCTTCCTCCCAGGCTCCAGGAAAGGTTAAGGAATGAACTCCAGGCCGAGTGTGGCTACGGGGTGGAGGGATTGGGTCGTTTCAGGGTGAGCGTCTATATTCAAAGGAGTACTGTTTCCATTGTCATGCGCCACATCCCTATGGAAATCCCCACCATGGAAGAGCTGAACCTGCCTCCCATCTTGAAGGACCTTGCCATGGAACCCAGGGGGCTTATCCTGGTGACGGGAACCACAGGTTCTGGAAAGTCCACCACCTTGGCCACCATGATTGAACATATCAACCAGAATAAGACCGCTAACGTTATCACTATTGAGGATCCCATAGAGTTCCTCATCAGGGACAAAAGAGGCATCATCTCCCAGAGGGAGGTGGGTGCCGATGTAGTGGATTTCCATGTAGCCTTCAGAAGCGCTTTGAGGCAGGATCCCGATGTGATCATGGTGGGGGAAATGAGGGACTTGGAGACTATGGGGACGGCCCTCACCGCCGCAGAGACAGGGCATCTGGTCCTCTCTACCCTCCACACACTGGATGCCCCCGAGACGGTGAACCGTATCATCTCCGTCTTCCCCCCTTACCATCAGAAACAGATACGCATCCAGTTGGCCTCCGTATTGAAGGCCGTCATCTCCATGAGGCTGGTGAGGAGGAGGGGTGAAGGAAGGGTGCCGGCCATGGAGATCCTCATTGCCACCCCTGCTATCAGGGAAGCCATCCTTGTGCCAGACAAGTTTAAAACCATTAGAACCCTTATGTCCGAGGGCTACGCCCAATACGGCATGCAGACCTTTGACCAGTCCCTCTTCGATCTTTATCAGAGGGGGCTTATCACCTTGGAGGAGGCCCTTCTCCAGTGTAGCAACTCCGATGAGTTCAAGCTAAGGATCCGGGGTATCCTTTCCGCTGCGGAGATGACCAAGCTGGAATTGGAGGAGGCCAGGGATGAACGGGAGAAGGATGAAGAGAAGATGAAATTGAAGATAGAAAAATTCTGAGGGGAGGAAGGATGACCACGGGAGAGGTGAGAGAGGCCTTCTTGGCCTATTTCGAAAGCAAAAGGCACACCCGGGTACCCAGTTCTTCTCTGGTGCCCCATAACGATCCCACCCTCCTTTTCACCAATGCGGGCATGGTCCAGTTTAAGGATGCCTTCTTAGGACAGGAGGCCCGTCCTTACAAGAGGGCCGTCTCTTGCCAGAAGTGCGTCAGGGCCGGAGGTAAACACAACGATCTGGAAAACGTAGGCTATACGGCCCGTCATCACACCTTCTTCGAGATGCTGGGGAACTTCTCCTTTGGGGACTATTTCAAAAGGGAGGCTACCCTCTTTGCCTGGGAACTTTTAACCGAGATCTACAAGCTTCCCAAAGACAAGCTTTGGGTAAGCGTATATCAGGACGATGACGAGGCCTTTGACCTTTGGAACAAGGAGGTGGGTTTCCCTGCAGAAAGGATTGTCAGGTTGGGGGAGAAGGACAACTTCTGGTCCATGGGGGATACGGGTCCCTGCGGTCCGTGTTCCGAGATCATTATAGACCAGGGGGAGGATATGGCCTGCGGCCCCACGTGCGATATCTACTGTGAATGCGGCCGGTTTTTAGAGTTGTGGAATCTGGTATTCATGCAGTTCAACAGGGACAAGGAGGGAAATCTGGAGCCTTTGCCCAGGCCCAGCATAGACACGGGCATGGGTCTGGAAAGGAGCACCGCCGTTCTTCAAGGGGTCCGCTCCAACTTTGATACCGACCTTTTTAAACCCCTTATAGGTTTCATAGAGGATCTTTCTGAAGTCCCCTACGGCGCATCTTCAACCACTGATATCTCTGTTCGGGTTATAGCCGACCACGCCAGGGCCACGGCCTTCCTCATCTCCGACGGGGTCCTTCCATCTAATGAGGGGAGGGGTTATGTCCTCAGGAGGATCCTGAGGAGGGCCGCCCGTCATTGACGGCTTTTGGGGTTTGAGGGTCCTTTTCTCTACAAAGTAGCGGAGAAGGTGATCGAGACCATGAAGGGTCCTTACCCCGAGCTGGTGGAGGCCAAAGAGCTGGTCACCAGGATCTCTCGCATGGAAGAGGAGAGGTTTGCTTACACCTTGGAGTACGGCCTCAAGGTATTGGACGAGCTGGTGGAAGAGGTCAAGGCCCGGGGGGACAAGGTCCTTCCAGGCAAGGCCCTCTTCAAGCTCTATGACACCTTTGGTTTCCCATTGGACCTGGCCCAGGACGTGGCCAGGGAACAGGGGTTAGACGTGGATTTGGGAGGCTTTGACAGGGAGATGGCCCGGCAAAGGGAACAGGCCCGGGCCAGTTGGGCAGGTGAGGGAATGGGGGTTCCCCCCATTTACGGAGAGATCGATAAAGAGAAGGGTCCCATCATCTTCACGGGCTATGAAACCCTGGAGGATAGGGGAAGAGTCATTGCCCTTATAAGGG
>CAZBOO010000073.1:0-6641 GCA_964493535.1 uncultured Aquificales bacterium | reverse complement strand
CTGGCCCTCATCATAACCATCCCTTTTTCCTTGGGTATATCCCTTTTCCTGGCAGAGTATGCCCCGACCAAAGTGCGGGGCACCATGGCCAATCTGGTGGAGACCTTAGCAGCTATTCCTTCTGTGATATACGGGCTCTGGGGCATCTTCTTTCTGGTGCCCCTGGTAAGGAAGCTAGAAATAGCATTAAAAGAACCTCCCTATGGTGTGGGAGCCTTCACTGCATCCCTAATCCTGGCAGTGATGATCATGCCCTACGCCACCTCAGTGGCAGAGCACGTCATCGCCATGGTACCCCGTGAGCTCAAGGAGGGCGGATACGCCTTGGGAGCCACCAGATGGGAAGTGATGCGCTATATTGTTCTACCCTATGCCAGATCGGGCATTGTGGCAGGGCTATTTTTGGCCCTGGGTAGAGCCTTGGGAGAGACCATGGCGGTCACCATGGTGGTGGGAAACAGAAACGCCCTCCTCAAGAACATCTTTGATCCCACCAACACTATGGCCAGTGTCATAGCCAACGAGTTTACAGAGGCCACTTCCAAAATCTACCTTTCGTCGTTGGTGGAAATTGGCTTGGTGCTCTTTCTGATAACCTTTGTGGTGAACGTGATCTACAAATGGGTGATGAAGAGACTGGAAGTAGGACAAAAGGAGACAGCATGAAGGGCATACATATACGTATATGGAAAGATCGCCTGGCCACAGGAACCGTGTGGTTCCTGAGCCTCCTCCCCCTCATCCCCCTGGCCCTCATCCTCTTCTTCATTGTATCCAAGGGGATCTCTTCTCTGAGCTGGTCCTTTTTGACATCGCTGCCCAAGCCTCCAGGCGAAACGGGAGGGGGGGTCTTCAACGCCATTGTGGGCACAGCCATGCTCATAGTGCTGGCCTCCATTCTGGCCGTACCCATGGGCGTAATGGCTGGGGTGTATCTCTCCGAGTTCAAAGGCAAAGCCCTCCCAGGCTTGGTGCGCACCGCCGCCGACCTCCTCCAGGGCATCCCTTCCATTGTGGTGGGTATCATAGCCTATGCCTGGGTGGTATTGCCCATGCACGGCTTCAATGCCCTGGCAGGAGGGGTAGCCTTAGCCATCATCATGATCCCCATCATCGTGAGGACCACAGAAGAGGTATTACTACTTGTGCCCCAGGAACTGAGAGAGGCCTCCCTGGCCCTGGGGGCGTCCCGATGGCGCACCATCCTGAAGGTGGTCATACCCACTGGCCTGGCAGGAGTCACCACGGGCATCCTGGTATCCATAGCCAGAATAGCAGGAGAGACGGCCCCCCTTCTATTCACCGCCTTTGGAAACCCCTTCCTCGCCTTAAAGGTGACAGAACCTGTAAACGCCCTCCCCCTGGTGATCTTCAACTACGCCACTAGTCCTTACCAAGACTGGTGGAGGCAGGCGTGGGGAGCATCCATCATTCTGGTGGCTATGGTCTTTCTCCTGAACATCACCGCCAAGGCCATTGCGAAGAGGATGGGTGGGAGTGTAACAAATGAATAACGTGACACTGAAAACAGAAAACCTCTGCGCCTACTTCGGGAAACAGCAGGTGCTCAAGAAGGTGAACCTCTCCATTGTGGAAAACAAGGTGACGGCCATCATGGGACCCTCTGGATGCGGAAAAACCACCCTCATCAGGTGCCTAAACCGCATGCATGAAACGACCCCTGGGGCACGGCTAACGGGAAGGATATGGCTTAAGGATCAGGATCTCCTTTCTATGAATCCCATGCTGGTGAGAAGGAAGGTGGGCATGGTCTTCCAGAAGCCCAATCCCTTTCCCACCATGAGCATCTATAACAATGTGCTGGCCGGATACAGGCTCAACGGCATTCGGTTGAAAAAGAGAGAGGCCGACAGAACCGTAGAGGAGGCCCTGAGAAGCGCCGCCCTGTGGGACGAGGTGAAAGATGCGCTCCATAAGAGGGGTACCTTCCTATCGGGGGGACAGCAGCAGCGTTTATGCATCGCCAGGGCTTTAGCCGTTAAGCCTGAGGCCCTTCTCATGGATGAGCCCACATCGGCCTTAGATCCCAAGGCCACAGACCACATAGAGAGACTCATGGCAAAATTGAAAAAGCAGGTTACAATTGTTATAGTTACCCACAATATAGCCCAGGCAGGAAGGATCTCAGACTATACAGCCTTCATGTACCTTGGTGAGTTGATAGAATACGGGACCACAGAGACTCTGTTTACTGCACCAAAAGATCCCAGGACCGAAGAGTACCTCACAGGAAAGTTTGGATAGGTAAGAAAATAGGAGGATAAAGAATGCTGGAAAAGGCCCTGGAGGATCTCCAAAACAAGGTGAGAAAGGCCGCCTTCCTTGCTGAGGGCATGGTGAATAAAGCCGAAAAGGCCCTGGAAGAGAGAAAAGGTGAATTGGCCCGAGAGGTGATAGAGAAGGACGAAGAGGAGCTGGACCTTCTGGATCTGGAAATCACTGAAGATGTAATCAGGATCTTTGCCAGATACCAGCCCAAGGCCCGGGACCTGCGCATGACCCTGGCCATCTTCAATATAAATCGCTACTTAGAGCGCGCTGGAGACCACGCCGTGAACATAGCGGAATACACCCTGGATCTGGTGGACAAGCCCCTGGTTAAGCCCCTCATAGACATACCTCGCATGGCCCAGATCGCCTCGGAGATGCTCAAGGACTCTATAAACGCCTTCATGAAGGGAGACGCAGAGGAGGCCCTCAGGGTGATAGAGAGAGACGACGAGGTGGATAACCTGTTGGAGCAGGTGCGCAGGGAACTCATAACCTACATGGTGAGCAACAGCTCCACCATAGACAGGGGGTTGAAGCTCACATCCATTGCCAGGAACTTAGAGCGCATCGCCGATCTTGCCACAAACATCGCAGAGGAGACCGTGTTCCTGGAAAAGGGGAAGATCATAAAACACACCAAACCATGATGAAAAACAGGAAAGTGGTAATAGTAGAGGACGAAGGAGACGTAGCTCAGTTGCTCTCCTTCCACCTGGAAAGAGAAGGCTTCACCCCCCTCATCTTTGGCGATGGAGATTCTTTCCTGGCCTTCGTTGAAAAAAATTCCTGCGACCTTGTCATCCTTGACCTCATGCTCCCCAGTATAGGCGGCCTGGAGGTGTTAAAGATCTTGAAAAAGAGAAAGGACACAGCCCCCATTCCTGTGATCATCCTCACAGCAAAGGGGGAAGAGATGGATAGGGTGCTGGGACTGGAACTGGGGGCAGACGATTACGTGGTGAAGCCATTCAGTCCCAGAGAACTCACGGCCAGGGTGAAGGCCATATTAAGGAGAAGCGCCAGGGAAGAGCCCTCCGTCATCTCCATGGATGAATTGAGAATAGACAAGAAGGCGAAAACCGTCTTTGTAGGGAATGAGGAGATCTCCCTCTCTCCCACGGAATTCCGCTTGCTTGGAGTGCTGGCGGCCAACAAGGGAGAGGTGCTCTCCAGGAGAGAACTATTGAAACTGGTATGGGAGGGAGAGGAAGCGGTGACAGAGAGAACCGTGGATGTACATATAAGAAACCTCAGAGTGAGACTGGGAGAGATGGGGAAAAGGATAAAGACTATGAGGGGATGGGGATATAAACTCTCATGAGGAAATGGGTTCACAGCCTGGGGGCCAGGGTATTTCTCCTCTTCACCCTTCTGATCGTCTTCTCCTGTGTAGGGATCTACACACTTGTCTCAAGAGAGCTTACAACCTTTTACATACAGAGAGAAAAGGAGAGCCTTCTCCAAAAGGGTCACATCCTTGCTCCCTTCTTTACCAATCTCCTGAATAACCATCAGGACCCCCAGCCTTGGGTGAAAAAGATGGGGTCCGCCTCAGGGGTGAGGATCACGCTCATCGCTCCAGAAGGGAAGGTGTTGGCAGACTCTCAGCACGACCCAAAGACCATGGGGAACCACTGGAATCGCCCCGAGGTCCAGGAAGCCCTAAAGAAAGATGTGGGAGCTTCCAAGCGCTACAGTGTTACCCTGAACACCTATCTACTCTATGTAGCCACCCCTTTAAAAGGGAAAACGGGAAACCTCATGGGTGTTTTGCGCCTTTCCTTCCATCTCAGCTCCCTGAAAAGGCCCCTAATCTATCTGGAGAGAAAGATCATAAGCGGACTCATGGTACTGCTCCTCTTTACCCTCCTTCTAGCATTGCTTCTGTCCAGGGGGGTAACCAAATGGATCACCCAAATTGCCCTGGCCGCCCAGGCATTGTCCCAAGGAAATTTTCAGGTGAGGGCCCCCATTCATAAAACCAAGGAGCTGTCCATACTTGCCAGGAGCTTCAATTCCATGGCCAGCTCACTCGAAGAAACCTTCAAGCAGGTGGAGGAAGAGAGAAGAAAACTCGAAACCCTCATCTCAGCCATTCCCAACCTGGTGGTGGTCACCAACAAGGAGGGCAACATCCTGTTCGCCAACAAAGCTTTCAAAGCCCTGCACAGCAAAGAACAAGCCTCCATCTGGGGCGCAATGCGCAGTCCCCTACTGGTGGACCTATTCTCCCAGGTCTGGAAGGAAGGTGAGGCCAGGGGCGAGATACCCATGGAGGATACAGAGTACGAAGTTATGGCACTTGTCCTTGTGCCGAAGAGGGAGGCGCTTTTTCTCTTCCACGACATCACCGAGAGGGCCCGACTGAACAAGATGAAGACAGAGTTCGTGACCAACCTCTCCCACGAACTGAAGACCCCCCTGACGGTGATGAAAGGCTACATCGAGACCATGGAGATGGCCTCATCACTGGAGGAGGCCGAAGGCTTCATTCAGGTGGTAAAGAGGCACATGGACAGGATAATCAACCTGGTCTCTGACCTCTCTCTCCTCTCCTCTATAGAGGAGAGGAGAAGCTACAAAAAGGAACCTGTGGACTTCAGGAGAATGGCCCAACAGGCCATAGAGTGGGCCAGGCCTCTGGCCCAAAAGAAGGGCCTCCAGTTAGAGTACCACCTCCCAGAAGGACCCGTGGAAGTGAAAGGGGTGGCCCATCTTTTGGAGCAGCTTTTAACAAACCTCCTGGACAACGCCATAAACTACACAGACCAGGGCTCTGTATCCCTAAAGATAGAGTGCATCAATGGCCAGGTAGAGGTGATAGTTCAGGATACGGGAGTGGGTATACCCAAAGAACACCTTCATAGAGTATTCGAGAGGTTCTACAGGGTGGACCCATCTCGCTCACGGGCCTCTGGAGGCACAGGGCTGGGACTGGCCATAGTGAAACACATTGTCCAGCTCCATGGGGGAAGGATGGAGATAGAAAGCAAAGTGAGCAAAGGCACAAGGGTAACGGTAATCATTCCCAAGGCAGAACAACTCTAATATGAGCTTTCTGCCACTATGAGCTTTCTGCCACACTTTCAAATCTCTCCAATTCATCCTCACCCCTGAATCCTTCAATCCTTTCCCAAATGGTTTCAATCGTCCTCAGACTCTTACTTGCTTTCAAATAGCTACTCTCGCAACACGGATAGCTCCTGCGTTGCGAGGGATCGAAATACTAACCTCCTCTGCTTTGATGACCACTGGAAAGTTCTACCCCGCGCTCACAGAATGTAGACCTCTGGCGGCTTCGTAGACTCTCCACGTCCCAAAATCTCTACAAACTTCTCACAATCCCCACATATCCGATAGATGCGAATACTGTCTTCACCATCCGAGGTGACCCGTCTGAGTCGCCCTTAATGTAAGAGGGCTCTTCCTCTGCCCCAATCACCTGATTGTCGTTATTGTCGTCCACGTATTGACTTGCGTAAGCAATGATCCCAGCCTCCATCTCTCCATTTCCTGAGTCTCTGTTAAAACCGGCTTGTTCTGCCAGGACATAAATCAGGTGATAATGAAAATCAATCTGCACTTTTTCCTCAAGCCCTACATAAGCCTTTAAACCTTAAGCGTTTACAATCCAATCTGCTGGGAGATCTTTTCAACCTTCTCCTTCAGCTCCTTATGCTCCTCACGACGGACAATCACCTCATAAAGCCGGCCTAAGCCAAGCGCTACCTCGTTGACATGCCTGTTTGTCTCGTCAATACGCGCTATGAGATCCGTGTGGATAGAGTCTACTTTTGCATCGGTTTTGTCTATCCGCTGGTTCAGTGCCTTGATCTCGTCCATTAGCTCAGCCCTGGTGCTGGCTATCTCACCTTTGAGTTCAACCCTTGTCTCGCCGATCCGCTTGTTTGTGTCATCGATGCGCCTGCTTTGATCCACCAACTGGGCATTCATATCGTCTAAGCGCTTGTTGGTGAGTTCCTGCGCGGTTTTTATCTCCATGTATCCCTGGCGTATGAGTTCGAGCTCAGGGACTATCATCTCCTGGAAGGCCTTCCTTAGTATCACCCTGTCCAACCACAACTCTTTTAAACCCTAAGGGATAGGCAACATAGCCATCAGGATGTTTTTCTACGACTATCTTAATTTGTCTCATATAAACACCTCCTTCATTGAGTATTATACTCCACCTTCTTGATAAAAAATGACAATGCTTTTTTCAATTTCCCACTTTGGTCCCACTGCAGATTCTCCAAAGTAGATTGGGATAGTTCCATACTGCACATGTTCAATCCTGATTTTGGGATATTCATCAAGAAAGAGCTGTATCGCCCGCTCTAAGTATTCAT
>CAZBOO010000072.1:0-6699 GCA_964493535.1 uncultured Aquificales bacterium | reverse complement strand
GCGCATGAGTAGTCTCTCCTCTCCTTGATATTGGGGGAAAAGGCCGTGCGTTGCAGGGTGACACCCATCTCCTCAGCAATGGAAGAGAGGCGATTTTTGAATATCTCCAAAAGGATGGGGCTGGCTCTCATCCTTTTATCTCCAACATGATATTCCCGAACCTGTCTACCTGGCTGTGGGAGAAGGGTGGTATCACCAAGGTGGCTGAATACTCTACCACCAGGGCAGGTCCCGGGATTACATTGTTGGCTAAGAGCTTCTCCCTTCTGTAAACCGGTGTTTCCCATTCCTTGGCGTCAAAAGCAGCCTTGGTCCTGGATATGAAGGCCCCTTCAGGGGGTGTGTTTCCCCCTTCCCGGATCTCCTGGAGCCGAGGTTTGTCAGTGATCCCCTTAGCCCTGAGTCTGACATTCACTATCTCCACAGGTTTGCCTTCATTACTGTAGCCATAGAGCCGCTTGTGGGCCCTGTGAAAAGCGTTTAAGGGATGGGATGTGAGGGGCACGGTGATTTCGAAGGATTGGCCCTTGTACCTCATGTCCAAAGCCGGCTCCATTAACCTGTGTTCCTGGGACACACCCTCTCTATCCAGGTCCTCCTGGGCCTTTTCCATTAGAGGCTCCAGCCATTCTCGGACCTCCTTTTCCATCTCCGAGGTGGCCCCAGTCATGGTGGTAAGGGAGTAGTCCTTCACTATATCCGCCATGAGCATACCTAAAGCGGAAAGGGTCCCAGGGTTCTGAGGAATGAGCACCTTGGGGATATGGAGGGCCTGGGCCAAGAAGGGGGCATGAAGCCCTCCTGCCCCCCCAAAGGCCACCAATACAAATTCCCCGGGATCGTGTCCCCTCTCCACGGAAATGACCCTTATGGCCCTCTCCATGTTGGCGTTGGCAACAGATAGGACCCCCTCAGCCAGCTCCATCTGGCTGATCCCAAGACGGGCAGCCATATCCTTGAATGGCTCCTCTATGGCCCTTGAGTGGAGTCTCATCTTGCCTCCTAAGAAGTAGCAGGGTACCAGTCGGCCTAAAAAGAGGTGGGCATCAGTGACGGTGATCTCTTTACCCCCCTTTCCATAGCAAAGGGGTCCGGGATCTGCCCCTGCCGATTGGGGTCCCACCCGTAGGGATCCCCCTTTGTCTACGTAGGCGATGGAGCCTCCCCCAGAGCCTACGGTGTGGATCTCCAGCATGGGTACCTTCACGGGAAAGCCAGCCACCTTGGCTTCCGTGGTCACAGCCAGTTTGCCGTTCATGAGAGACACGTCCGTGGAGGTGCCCCCCATATCGAAGGTGATGACCCGGTCAAATCCTGCAGCTCGAGCCAATTCCCATCCTCCCACGGCTCCACCGGCCGGTCCAGAAAGAATGGTCCGTACAGGTTCCTCCATAGCTGTCTCGGCAGATATGGATCCCCCGTTGGACTGCATGATCCTTAGGGTGCCCCGGATACCAGGCTTACCCTTAAGATGGGAGATGTATCTCCTCACTATGGACATCACGTAAGCATTAATCACCGTGGCGGAAGTCCGCTCGTATTCCCTGAACTCAGGGAGGATGCTGTGGGAAAGGGAGACTGGAAACCCTACTTCTTCCAGGATCTCTCCCACCCTTAACTCGTGTTGGGGATGGAGCCAGGAAAAGAGAAGGGACACGGCCACCGAATCCACCCTTAGGTTTTTTAGCTTTTCAGCCACCTTCTGGATTTCTGCATCATTCAACTCTTCTATGATTTCTCCCTGGTGGAGGATCCTACCCTGAATTCCTATTCTCAAATCCTTAGGTACTAATGGAGGAGATGGGAACCAGGTGAGCTGATAGAGCTTTTCCCTGTTCTGGCGGCCTATCTCCAAGATGTCTTCCATCCCCTTATTGGTAATAAGGGCGCATCTGGCCCCCTTCCTTTCCAAAAGGGTATTGGTGGCTATGGTAGAGCCATGTACCACGGTTTTGACCCTCCCTTTCGCCACGGTTTCCAGCCCATGGAGAACAGCCAAGGCCGGCTTAGAGGGGCTGGATAAGAGTTTGTGGACTCCCCATTGTCCCTTCACTCTGTAAACCAAATCTGTGAAGGTTCCACCAGTATCCACACCGACGGTGATTCTCTCTGGCACTCTCATCCTTCCAGGAAGGGGGAGTAAGGAGAAGGGGGCAGGATTTTTCTGTCCCGGGCCACTTCCAAAAGTCTCACCACGGCTTCTCTCCCTTCCTCTCCCAGGGATGTGGTGTACTCATTTACGTAGAGGGAGATGTGTTTTCTTGTCACTTCTTCCTCCATTTCCTGGGCGTGTTCCTTGATATACTCCCAAGCCTCTTGGAAATGGCCTTGTGAGTATATCAGGCTCTTAGATATGGCCTCCTGGATGGCCCTTACAACCTTAATATCGAGGGATCTTTTAGCCACGATGCCTCCCAAGGGGATGGGTAATCCCGTCTCCTTTTCCCACAGTTCTCCCAAATCGGCCAAGGCAGTGAGGCCATGGGAAGGATAGGTGAACCTTCCTTCATGGATGATGAGGCCTGCCTCTTCTCTCCCCGAGGCCACCGTGGGCATAATTTCATTATATCTCATTACCGCCAGCTCTTCTATGTAGGGGTAAAAGATCTTTAGGAGGAGGGTGGCGGTAGTGTGGATCCCTGGAACCACCACCCGCCTGATGTTACTCGGATCCTTCCCTGACATGGCTACCAGGAGGGGCCCGCATCTCTTACCTAAGGCGGCCCCGATATCTATAAGTACGTAGGAGTCCAGGATGTATCCCAGGGTGTGAAAGGAGATCTTGCTCACATCCAAATTTCTCTGAACCACTAAGGAGTTCAGCTCTTCCACATCCCGGATTAGGGTTTTTAATTCTATGCCTGGTATTTCAATCCTGCCCTGAGCCAAAGCATAGAAGATGAAGGTGTCGTTGGGACAGGGGGAAAACCCCAGAGTGATCTCTCGATGTCCCATACTATCCCAGCCTCTCTTCCATTTCAGGAGGAAGAAGCTCAACTCGTGAAGTGATCATCCTTTGAAAGGGCATCCATGATCTCCTTGATCTTCTGGCTCTTTCCCCTTTTGGTAATTACAAGCGCATCTCCTGTTTCTATAATTATAATATCTTCAACATCCATAGTAGCTATTAACTTTTTATCCCCAATTATTAAGCTGTTTTTAGTGTCTATCTCTATGATATTCCCTACTTTTACATTTCCGTTTTCGTCCTTTTCCATAACATCATACATGCTGTCCCAAGATCCTATATCCGACCACATCACATCTATCGGAAGAACAGCTATTTTGTCTGATTTTTCCATTATAGCATAGTCTATGGATATGCTGGGCATTCCTTCAAAACCCTTTAATACTTTGGTATATGTCTTACCCTCTATACTTTCGCATACAGTAGGGGCGTATTTCTTAAGTTCTTGGAAGAAGATGTCAATGGTAAAGGCAAACATGCCTGAGTTCCATAGATAATTGTTGCTTAACAGGTATTCCTGAGCAGTGTTTAAGTCAGGTTTTTCCTCAAATCTTTCCACTTTGTAAGCCTCTATCCCTTCTTCTTGCCATTCAGTAAGTTCCTCGGCCTTCTTTATGTACCCGTATCCCGTTTCAGGTTTATATGGTTCTGTACCGAAGGTGACTATGTAACCTCTTTTTGCTATTTTTTCTGCTTGTTTTACATATTTAACAAACCTGCCATAGGGGGAAATGATGTGATCTGATGGGCAGATGAAGAGCACTTCATCTGGTGGATAATGCAGTTTATCTATGGCGTATTTGGCTGCCAAGGCTATTGCTGGTGCTGTATTTCTTCCTGCTGGTTCGAGGATAATATGTTCTTTGTTTGATATTCCTATCTCTTTTAACTGGGTTTTTATGTGGGATTGATAGTCCTTATTCGTTATTATGACAATGTTGCTATGGTCTATAATTTTTAGGATCCTCTTGATGGTTTTCTGAAGCAAGGATTCGTGGCTTCCTATCTTTAAGAACTGCTTAGGCAAGTGTTTCCTTGATAATGGGAAGAGCCTTGTTCCCCTGCCCCCAGCGAGGACAACGGCTAACATAGGGATCTCCATTTCATCTGATAGGCCCTCCTTTATCCTTCGCACCTCTTGAAAGGATCATCCTCTTCCTTAATATTTTCTCATCTCTCTTGGCAAGGTCCAGGATTGTTAAATAATACCTAACCTGAACTATTAAAAACCACTCAGGTTAGGTAGAGAGTTGCAAGAACACGGGATTCGAGCTAAGCGATAGGGGTTTGGGGCAGAGCCCCAACGGAAAAAGGTGGCGAAACCGCTCAATTTAGGTAATAGATGATGGATATTTCTTCTCTTGATCAGGATGAAGTTTCCCTGGTAGACTCCCGGCCACAGTAAAAGGGGGAGGAAGTGATGGCAGGGGGACATCTGGTTATTTTTGCTGTGGGTAAGGACCGGCCCGGCATCGTGGCCGGGGTATCCAAGGTGCTTTATCAATTGGGTTGTAACATAGAGGATTCCAGTATGACCATTCTGAAGAACCAGTTCGCCATGATCCTTATAGTTGCTCCCGGCCCTGAAACAGAAAAAGGGGAGCTGGAAGCCAAGCTCAAGGAAGCGAGCCGAGAGTTAGGTCTCAGGATCACCCTCAATGAGGTTGGGGGGGAAGAGCTGGATACCAGTATGTGGGATCAGGCCCAGAGATATATCCTTACTGTGTTCGGGGCGGACAAGGCAGGCATTGTTTATAATGTTTCCAGGATTTTGGCCGAGAGGAGAATCAATATAGCAAATGTAAAAACCAAAATGATTCTCAGGGAGGAGGGGAACATCTACGCCATGATTTTGGAAATCGATATCCCCCTCCAAGTGGATACCAAAGAACTCCAGGGGGCCCTTGAGAATACGGCCAAGGAACTGGACGTGGACATTAATCTCAGGGAGATCCCTACTGCCAGGATGTGATCCATGAGTGTGAGAAAGATCATAACCTATCCCCATCCTGTTTTAAGGGAAAAGAGCTTGGATGTGAGGAACCTTAATGGTCCTGTTATGAAGGTGGTGGGTGATCTGGTGGAGACTATGTACACTGCTCCCCATGGTATAGGTATCTCAGCTCCTCAAATCGGGGAGGGGCTCCGTATAATTTTGGTGGATGTCACCCGAAATCCCCATTACAAGAGAGCTAATCACGGTAAGCTCCTTCTCATCAATCCCAAGGTTGTGGAGGCTCAAGGGGAGAAGGTTACCAGGGAGGGATGCATGAGTATTCCTGATTTTGTGGCCTTTGTGAGGCGGCCCCGGATTGTGGTGGTGAGGGGATGGACACCGGAAGGGAGGGATGTGGAGATTGAGGCCAAGAATCTGGAGGCTGTGGCTTTGCAGCACGAGATAGACCACCTGAATGGGGTGTTATTTATAGATCGTATCACTTCCCTGTCCGAGCTTATTCCAAGGAACTCATTGGGAAAGAAAAAATGAGAAGGTTGGCCGTACTTATAATGACAGCCTCATTAACGTTGCTCTCGACGGTCTCCTTTGCCTTGGAGGTGACCCAGGCGGTCCTTTATCCTTCTTCAGCCACGGTGGTGGAGGAAGGCCAAGTGGTAGCCAAGAAAGGGTCGGTGGACTTGGGGTACCTTCCTAAGAGTGCTCAAGTGGACTCCCTCAGGCTTACCCTGGACAGGCCTTTGGTCCTTGTGAGCATCAAGGTGGAAAAAGTGAATAAGGACCCTGCATTGGACAGGATGAAGGGGGACCTCCAGGCCTTGAGGGTGCGGGAAGAGGCTTTGAAGCTTCAGTCAAATTTTCTCAAGAGCCTCCTGGATCTCAAAAATAACAAGGCCTGGGAGAAGATTCCCTTAGCAGCCACGTATAAGAGGCTAGACAGTGTAGTGGAGCGTGTAGCCACCCTTACTCTTCAGCAGAATAGATTGAAGGACCGGATAAAGGATAAGGAGGAGAGCATTGACCGCTGGAGGCAGGGACATGCTTGGCGGGTGAAGGCCTTGGTTAAAGGGGTGGGAGAGGCCCTGGTCCGTCTTGTCTATGGGATCTCCCAAGCTGGATGGCGTCCCTACTATCAGGCCCGTTTGGAAGGAAACAGGCTGACCCTTCTCTTTTCCGCCCAGGTTTGGCAAGGCACGGGGAAAAACTGGAAGGGAGTCAAGGTGGCCCTTTCCACCACCCGTCCTTGGGAGAGGGTGACTCCTCCCCAGCCCCAGCCCATCTATCTCAAGCCCGCAAAGCCTTTAAGGATCCTGAAGGAGATGCCTAAGGCCATGGCGTTAAAGGGCATGGAGAGAAAAACCCCGGCTCCGGAGGCTGCCTATCAGTCCTTGGAAGGAGCAGCTCTTTATAAACCTCCCGGGCGATTATCCTTAGCCTCTGGGAAGGAGGGAGTATCGGAGGTGAAGAAGTGGTCACTAACCCCTTCTCTGAAGAGATTTTGCTCTCCTTCCCAGGATCAAGCCGTGTACATTGTAGCCCGGGTGGGTAATCTGAGGCAGATCCTTCCTCCCGGTCCTCTGGAACTATACCAGGGCCCCAGCCTTGTGGGTAAAATGTCTCTTCCTTCCGCGGCTCCCTTAGAAATCCCCTTTGGCAGGGACCAGACCATGAAGGTGAAAAGGGAGTTGGTAAAGCGCTTTTTAGACGAAAAGTTTGGGGGAAAAGTGGAAATCACCCTTTCCCACCGCACCACCATCACGAACCAAGGCTCTAC
>CAZBOO010000071.1:0-6815 GCA_964493535.1 uncultured Aquificales bacterium | reverse complement strand
CCGCCCCCCCTGCTTAGAAAGCATTACCTTAGAGGAGGTATGGGCCACAGTTATCAAGATCCTGGAAAAAGGCTTATAGAGAGTTTTTTTATACTTTGCCAACGCTACCAAGATGAATTTGAATAAAGCACCCAGACAAGACAAATATAAAGAGGGGCCAATTATTGAGGGCCCCTCTTTATATTTGTCTTGTCTCAGTAACGATCATATCTTGCCATCTTCTCTTGCATGCGGCGCATCTTCTTTCTGGCCTTCAGCATCTTTCTGCGCCTGCGTTGGGTAGGTTTTTCATAGTACATGTTCTTTTTGATCTCTTTGATGAGGCCCTCTTTTTCGATCTTTTTCCTTAGCCTTTTCAATGCAGAGTCCAGATCGCTATTCACCTTCACAAAGGCATTTACTACATTTGCCATAAATATCCTCCACCCTCCTTCCCTGCCCAGATTGAACAAAAGGCATGAGCAAAACCTTAACTAAAACATGAACATGGCAGAGTCAACCCTTTTTGTCCACCAAGCGCAGACTTTTTTGACGGCTCAGGATTACGGGGCCCTTTTAGAGTAGTAACGGAGCCGCTGTGAAAATCGCTCATCATGATTCGGAGCCATTGGAGAGATCATATTTTGAATTTTTCAAAAATTTCCTATAATAGCTTATCGCCTTATCGTAATGGGGAGCTTAGATTCCAACTTTTTTACCAAATCCCCGTGCGCCCCTTCCACCTCCTGGTCGGTGAGGGTTCTATCCTCAGCCCGGTAGAGAAGGGAATAGGTGAGGCTCCTCTTTCCAGCCTCGACAGGGGGGCCCGTATAATGGTCAATAAGGCTCACCTCCCTTAAACGGGGAGGGGACAGTTCCCGAATCATAGCCAGAATCCGGCTGTGACTCAGGTCCATGGGGGCAATAAGGGAAAGATCCCTTATAGAACCAGGGAAACGAGGCAGGGGCTCAAAGTCCATCCTCTTCCCCCCCCCAGCGCCTCCAAAAGGAGTTCAGCCACATAACACCTGTGGGAGAAACGATAGGAACGGGCAAGTTGGGGATGAATTTCCCCTATGTAGCCTACGGATTTCCCCCCTACGTTCAACGAAGCCGATCTCCCTGAATGAAGAAAGGGCTCCTTGCCCTTCTCCAGTTGAAGCTCCACGCCTTTCAACCTCCGGGCGAGTTTTTCCACTACCCCTTTCACAAAGAAAAAATCGTAATCCTGACCCTTCTGATCCCAGCTGACCTCCCTCTTGCCCATGGCCAGGATACCCACATGGAGCCTCTCGGGTACACCTGGCAGAAAGACCCTGCCCACCTCAAAGAGGGTCATATCTCTGACCTGGGCCCTCTCATTGACCAAAGCCGTATCCAAAAGACCAGGCAAAAGGGTGGTTCGCATAACAGACATCTCTTCACTCAAAGGGTTCTTTATGGCCATGAAATGGAGGCGGGGATCTGAATCAGCCAGTTTCAAGGCACTGAGGGACCGGGGATCTATAAAACTGTAATTGATCACCTCCATAAGACCCATCCCCGACAAGATGGCTTCCGTTTCCACTATTAAGGTCCTCTGACTCTCTACCTTCTCCCTGGGGAGGGGACCCGAAGGCATGGTGGAAGGGATGTTATGGTAACCGTAAACCCTGGCCACCTCCTCTACCAGGTCTATCTCCCTGGACACGTCAAAAGCCCGGAATGACGGAACTGTAGTCCCCCACTTCTCCCCATCCCATTGGGGGGCAAATCCTAAGCCCTCCAAGATACCACCCACCTTATCCGGGGCCACAGTAGCCCCCAACACACCCTCTAAATTCCCATGAGAAAGGGAAACCTTCTTAGGCACATAGGGTTCAGGGTACACGTCCAACATCCCCTGGGCAGCCTTCCCCCCAGCCAGTTCCATGATAAGCTGGGTTACCCTGTCCAAGGCCCTGACCAGGCCTTCTATATCGGCTCCCCTTTCAAAGCGCTTGGATGCCTCTGTGGAAATACCCAAGCCCTTGGAGGTCTTTCTGATGGAGGTGGGCTCAAAGAAGGCACTCTCGATGAGTATCCTCTGGGAGCGTTCCCTCACCTCCGAGTTGGCGCCCCCCATGATCCCAGCCAGGGCTACACCCCTTTCGGCGTCTGCTATGAGGAGCATCTCGGGGGTGAGATACCTTGCCTCTCCATCCAGGGTGACCAATACCTCCCCCTTCTTGGCCCTCCTCACCACAATCTCATGGCCCCTGAGATCATCGTAATCGAAGGCGTGGAGAGGATGACCCATCTCCACCAAAACATAGTTGGTCGCATCCACCACATTGGATATGGAACGGATGCCCGCCGCCTTGAGCCTCACTTTCATGGAAAGGGGAGAAGGACCTGCCTGGATCCCCTCTATATACCGGGCACAGTACCGGGGGCATAAGTCCGGGTCTTTGATCTCTCCCCGGGCCACTTCCTCTATGGAGGGACCCTCCTGAGGAAAGGCAATGGGAGGCACCTTCAAAGGCCGGCCCCACAAAACCGCCTGCTCCCGGGCCACCCCCAGAATCCCTAAGCAATCGGGTCTGTTAGGGGTTGGGCTGGTCTCCAGGAGGTGATCATCCATAAATACCAAGGGGGCAGCCGGTTCTCCTGGCTCCCCTTTCTCCGGAAATATGACCGTCTCCACCTCTCCTTCCTCGGCCAGATCCAGCTCTATCTCCGACACCAGATTGCCCTGGGAAGCCACCCCTTTCAGCTCCACAGCCTCCACCACCATGCCCGAAGGCAGAAAAGCCCCCGGAAGAGCCGCCAGAACCCTCTTGCCCTCCTCCAAATATGGAGCGCCGCTCACCACCTGGACTTCTTCTCCCCCTATGGCCACCTTACACACCTTCCACTTGGGCTCCTGAGGATGGTCTTTGAGGGAGACAAGACGACCAACCATCACCTTCTTCAGACATTCCCCTAAATAACTCACCCTCTCCACTTCCAGACCAGCCATGGTGAGACGGCGGGCGATATCATCGGGGGAAAGGTCCCTGCAATCCACAAACTCATCCAGCCAATTCAAGGTAAAAAGCATGACGTCCTCACAGAAACTGCCTGAGGAATCTCAGGTCGTTCTCATAAAACAGCCTAATATCATCAATGCCGTACTCCAGCATGGCGATTCTTTCCACTCCCAGTCCGAAGGCAAATCCCCTATACCTCTGGGGATCGTAGTCCACAAAGGAATAAACAGCAGGGTCCACCATACCGCAACCCAGGATCTCCAACCAGCCTGAACCCTTACACACCCGGCACCCCTTGCCCCTACAGATAACACAACCGATATCCATCTCAGCGCTGGGCTCGGTGAAGGGGAAATAACTGGGCCTGAAACGCACCAAAGTACGGGGACCAAAAACCCTGAGGGCAAACTCCTCCAGCACCCCTTTCAGGTCGGCAAAGGTGGTGACCTCATCCACCAAAAGCCCCTCCACCTGGTGGAACATGGGAGTATGGGAGACATCGGCATCCCTCCTGTACACCTTGCCAGGAGCGATAATCCGCACAGGGGGACGGATCTTCTCCATCACCCTTATCTGGACAGGGGAAGTATGGGTTCTGAGAAGAAGAGCACCCGCCACATAAAAGGTGTCCTGCATATCCCGGGCAGGGTGATGGGAGGGGATATTCAGGGCCTCAAAATTGTAGTAGTCCATCTCAACCTCAGGTCCCTGGGCCACCTGAAACCCCATAGAGACAAAGACCTCTTCGATCTCCCTTAACACCCGGATAAGGGGATGGACACCGCCCAGATCAGGACCCCTCCCCGGGAGGGTGATATCTATCTCTTCCGAGAACAGTCTCTTCTCTTCCTCCCTCTGTCGGAGAAGTTCTTCTTTCTGCTCTATGACCTTCTCTAAAAGGACCTTCATCTGGTTGGCCATCTGACCCACCAGGGGCCTCTCATCAGGGGAAAGCCTTTCCATCCCCTTAAGAATGGCTTTAAGCTTCCCCTTTTTTCCCAGGAGCTTCACGCGAAAATCCCTCAGCTCCCGGGTGCTTTCTACAGCATCCAACTCCTTTAAGGCCCTCTCTTCCAGCTCCTCTAATAGTCTCTTCATCGCTCCTTATTCCGCTTTTTCATGGCCTTCTCGAAACGGCTAAGGTCCTCTTTTCTCCCCAAGAGGACCACCACCTGCCCCTCCTGCAAAACATCATCCCCCCCCGGTGAAGGATTGATCTCTCCTAAAGGCTCCTTGATGGCAATCACATTCAAACTGAATCGGGAGCGGATGGCCAACTCAGCCAGGCTTTGTCCCTCCAACACCTGGGGCACCTGGATCTCGTAGATACCGTAATCCTTAGAGATCTCAAGTTCATCTAATATGGTGGGAGAGACCAGAGAACGGGCCAAACGAATCCCCATCTCCCCTTCGGGGTAAACCACCCTGTCACAACCGATCTTTTCTAAAGCCCTGCCATGCTGGGGGGTGACAGCCTTGGAGACCACATAAGGAACCCCCATCTCTTTGAGGATAAGGGAAACCAGAATATTGGCCTCCATATTCTGGCCAATGGCTACCACCGCCACATCCACATCCTTGATGCCCACAGCCCTCAGGGCCCGCTCGTCTGTCACATCCAACTGAACGGCCTGGGTGACCAGATCATCCAGTTGCTTCACCTTGGAGCCATCCTTGTCTATGGCCAACACCTGACAACCCGATTCGGCAAGGGTCTTGGCCACACTGTAGCCAAATCGGCCTATTCCAAGGACGGCCACATATCTCATTTTCCCTTCTATCAATGCAGTTTACGCAGCCTCCAGATGCTCCTTGACTACACCCACCAGACAGGCAAAAACCTGGGGCTCCCTCACCGCCATATCGGCCAGCATCTTCCTGTCCACATCAACCTGGGCCAGCTTCAATCCATGGATGAACTGCCCATAGGTAAGCCCATGAAGCCTGGCTGCAGCATTTATCCTGACGATCCAAAGCCTCCGAAAATCCCTCTTCCTGTTTTTCCTGTCCCTATAGGCATAAGCCAAGGCCTTGATCACCGTCTGCTTAGCCACAGAATAGGTCTTGCTCTTGTTGCCGTAATAGCCCTTGGCCTGCTTGAGCCACTTTTTTCTCCGGTGCCGGGTCTTGGGACCCCCCTTCACTCTCGCCATCCCTCAATCCTCCTTAAAAGGCATAGGGAAGGAGCCTTTTCATCCGCTCCATCTCTTCCTTGCCAACCAAATCCGAGCGGCGAAGATGCCTCTTCCTCTTGGCCCTCTTCTCCTCCAGAAGGTGACTCTTTCCCGCCTTTCTTCTCTTCAACCTGCCAGTCCCTGTCACCTTAAACCTCTTGGCAGCGCTCCTGTTAGTCTTCATCTTGGGCATACTCAACCCCCTAACTATTAGCTCATAGCTGATGGCTCATGGTGAAGGGGGTTTTACCACAAAGCCCAGGAAGTTGGCAAGATGCCAACAAAAAGAAAGAACTCCCCTTCTCCAAGGGTAGCTTGGCCCCCGCTCAAAGAATTTGTCAAGGAAAATTGCCCCGATTTCCCGAAAATCGGGCGACGGACGGGAAAGTTATGGGTCCCATAAAACCCTGCAACCCCCCATGAACAAAAGAAAAACGAACCGTCCGACATGTCCCTTATGGCAATCGGACCGGTTCGTCCAAATTTCAATGGTGGAGGCGGCGGGAGTCGAACCCGCGTCCGGAGATGGGGCAACGAAGGCCTCTCCACGTTCAGCCCGTGTTTTGCATCTCGTGATGGGCTCCCCCACGGACAGGGTCTCCCACCACCAGCCCGATTAGGTTCTCACCCTCATCCCCTTCGGGCAACTGGACGAAGGCCAGCCCACTAACTATGACGCTCCAGGCCTACCCAGCAGGCAGGGCAAACCGGAACGTGACCGTCAACTAAGCGGCCAGAGCGTAATTAGGTTCGGCAGTTGTCGAACCCGCCTGTTTAACGAGGTGGCGGACCTCGACGTGCTGCCTTCGCCTCCCAAAACATCCCCGTCGAATCCGTATCGCCCCCTTATCAAAGAGCAAAACTAAAATTAACTCCAGAAAGAGACTTGTCAATGGGGGAAGGAAACAAAGGGGAAAACCAGCCCCTAATGCCTCTTCTCCTTCACCAAGTTAGGGGGCAATACCTTATAGAGTTCTGACAAGAGTCTGTTCTCTTGGAAGGGGTACTCCACACCCTCTAAACTGAGATCTACCCCCCTTATCCTCACCTGAAGGAGAGGGGTAACAGAGTGATCAATAAACAAGAGGGAACCCTTTCTTATCACCAGCCGCCTTATCCTGATCCTGACGCTCAGGCTGCCCCTGGAACTCGCCGGCCTATTCTTCTCCCTGGGACATGAGGCCTTGGGAAGCGCCTCCCCAGGAAAGAGAAACCTTCCGTCTTTCAACCTCTCCACTCGGAAAAAGATGGACTTAACCCTCACCTGATCCACAATCAGCTTTCCTTTAAAGAAGCCTGTCACATCAGGAACGAGAAGGATCCTCTGGGCCTTCAACACCAACTCTCCCCTGGAGTCCTTTAGAACCACTTTTCTGGCCCTGATTCCTCTCAGACCCCATTTTAGATCCCCTATGGAGAAACCGGAGCCAAAATGGGCCCTGAGGTACCTCTCTCCCAAGTTGGGAAGGTAACTTACAGCCCCCATGATGCCCACCACCAGGGAAAGAAGAAGGGCTCCGCCCAGTAAAACTTTCCTCTTCCTCAAGACAACCTCCTTATCTAACATACCCCAGAGTCGAGCCTGAGAAAAGGAAGAAGCCCCCCACAAAAGCCCTATTGTATCGGATGTTCCACATGACTGCCAAAGGATAATACCGAGTAACACGGTGAT
>CAZBOO010000070.1:0-6830 GCA_964493535.1 uncultured Aquificales bacterium | reverse complement strand
TGAGTGAGCTAAGCCTCCAGTATGACCTGGCCCAGGAGCGTGCCAAGCTGGAGGAATACTCTAATGAGCTGGAGAGGCTGGTGGAGAAAAGGACCCGGGAGCTTAACAAATCTGAACGTCTTCTCAGGTTCATGTTCGACAATGCAAATGACGGGATAGTAATTCTGGACCCTTCTGGGGAAATAGTGAATGCCAACAAGAGGGCCTGCGAAATTTACGGATTTACCAGGAATTCCTTGATAGGAACAAATATCCAGGTACTGGAGGCCCATACAGACCGGGGAAAGTGGAAGGAGCGCATCCATCGTCTTTTGGGGGGCGAATCCCTCCTCTTTGAAACCATCCATTACAGAAAGGATGGGTCCAGGGTGGTATTGGAGGTGAGTGCCAATGTCTTGGAGATGGAGGGGGAGGTCCTTATCCAGGCCTTCCAGAGGGACGTTACTGAGAAGAGAAGGTATCAAGAGCAGCTTCTCCAATCCCAGAAGATGGAATCCATAGGGATGCTTGCCCGTGGTATAGCCCATGATTTCAACAACATGCTGTCCGTTATCCTGGGTCATACGGAGATGCTCTTGATGGATGAAGATATGGATTACAGTGCGAAGACCAAGCTGGCCAAAGTGGAGAAGTCTACCCGCTCTGCCTCCCAATTGGCCAGAAAGCTCTTAAAGTTTGCCAAGAGGAAGGAGAGAGAGTCTCGCCCCTTTGATATTAATCAACTGATAAGAGAGACTATGGAGCTGATGGGTGGTAATATCCCCGCCCACCTGAAAGTGGATTATGAACTCTGCGAAGAGGCCACCATTGTAGAGGGGGATATAGGTGACATCGAGCAGGTGTTGATCAATCTTCTTATCAATGCCAGGGACGCTATGCCTGATGGAGGGGAGGTGAAGATAAAAACAGAGATTGCAAATCCCAGAAAAGATATGCTCATGGTTGAGAGCATGAAGTCTGGTCAATATGTCTATATCAGCGTCTCGGATACGGGCACAGGGATACCTTCCGAGAATATATCAAAGATCTTTGAGCCTTTCTTTACTACAAAGGAGAAGGGCATAGGCACCGGCTTAGGTCTGGCCATGGTTTATGGGATAGTAAAAGATCACTATGGCCACATTGCTGTGGAGAGCGAGGAGGGTGAGGGCACCACCTTCCATATTTATTTGCCTTTGGCTCTTCAAGAGGCTGTTGTTGGGGAAGGGGAGAAGGTTATTAAGACCAAGGAAAGGGAGAATATTTTGCTGATAGACGATGATCCCTTAGTCTTGGAGTATGTGAAAGAGGTGCTTTTGAGCAGGGGATTCAATGTGATTGCCACGGACAAGCCCCTTTTGGGGGTACGGCTCTTCAAAAGCAATTTAAGGAAAATTGACTTGGTTATAACGGACTTGGTCATGCCCTTTATGGATGGGACCAAAGTGATAGAGGCTATTAAGGGGATGGAGCCTTCAGTCAAGTTCCTGGTTATCAGTGGCTTCCTGGATGATTATGAAGGTATCAAGGCCCATGGCTTTTTGAAGAAGCCCTTTGCCCCCAATGACTTGGTCCAAATGGTCTACAGTATCTTAGGTGGGAACTGAAGAAGGACTGGTTTTAAAGCCTTGCAAAGATGGAGGATGGATAGTAAGCATTCCTTGGACCGGGGTTGACAGAGATGGGCCCCTCTCTTAGAAGGGGGGTCATGAAAGGATACATTATTTATCAGGCTTGGTGGTGGCGTATGGTGGCCTGTCCACCCCAAGCCCGACTTATTGTGGGGCCGTAGGCAGGCCAGAGGGTCCGCGGCCCTTTTTTATTTGTTTACTTCTTCAGTCTTAATCCGTCTTTACGCAAGTCCCTCCTTTGTGGGCTTGGGTATGTCCTGCCCCTGGGACACTTCACCTTCAGCATCTACCAGGAAATGGGGTAAGTCCTGCCCCAATTCCCCTTGTTTTTTTCCTGCCCTATGGAGAATATGAGGGCATGTTGATAATCGTTATTGACCTTTTGGCGTATTACGCCTCCCTCCTTTTGGCCTATGGGGCCAGGAAGTACATCCTTCCCCATGTGCTTCCCACTCCTCCTTTCACATTCACTCTGGCATACCATCTTGCCCTTTGGTGGATCCCGGCAGTCCTTTTGGCTTTCATGGTTTATGAGAGGCTTTATACTAAGAGGTTTCCTTTCTGGTTGGAGACGGCCAGGATTTTGAAGGCCCTGACAGCGGGAACCTTGGTGGTCCTTTCCTTGGTAACTTTGGGGAAGATGAGCGCCAAGATCTCTAGGCTGGTTCTCATATCTCTGTGGTTCCTTTCTCTCTTCCTTTTCCCTCTGTTTCATTATTGGGGAAAGCGCCTTTTGGCGGTTTGGAGCCTGGGCCAGGAGAAGATCCTCATCCTGGGGGCGGGCAACGCTGGAAAGGCCTTTGCCCAAGGGCTGGAGAGGGAAAGGACCATGGGATACCGGATGGTGGGGTTTTTGGACGATGATCCCCATAAGATAGGCAAGGAGGTAAACACAGGGGAGAGGGGCTACCCTGTCTTGGGTCCTCTAAAGGACCTGAAGGATCAGATGGAGAGGCATGGGGTCCAGACTATAGCCATTGCCATGCCCTCCCTGGGTGCCCAGGGCCTGAGGGATCTGGTGAAACGGGTTTATCTCGTCACCCACCAGGTCCTTTTGGTACCGGAGCTTAAGGGGATCACTCTGTTAAATGCCGAGCTTATAACCCTTTTTATGGAACAACTCTTTGTTCTGAGGATAAGGAACAATCTTAAGTCGCCTCTTAACAGGTTTGTCAAAAGGACCTTCGATTTGGTGGTAGGGATTCTGCTGCTCATGGTTCTTTCTCCCTTTACGGCCCTTTTGGCATTGGTCATTTCCATAGAGTCTCCAGGGGGGCCCTTCTTTATTCAGAAGAGGTGGGGCAGGAAGGGGGTCCTTTTTAATTGCATGAAGTTTCGAAGTATGTATGTGGATGGGGACGATAAGCTCCAGGGTTATCTGGACAGCCATGATGAAGCTAAAAGGGAGTGGGAAGAGTTCAAGAAGCTCAGAGACTATGACCCCCGGGTTACTAAGGTGGGAAGGTTTTTGAGGAAGACCAGTTTGGATGAGCTGCCCCAGTTTCTCCATGTTATAACGGGGAAGATGAGCCTTGTGGGCCCCCGACCCTATCTTCCCAGGGAGAGGGAGGATATGGGGGAGTATTTTGCCACCATCATGGTGTCAAAACCTGGCATAACGGGCTTATGGCAGGTGAGTGGGAGGAACATACTGCCCTTCAAAGACCGCCTCCTTTTGGATACATGGTATGTTCAGAACTGGTCCCTGTGGCTGGACATAGTGATCCTTTTTAAGACGGTGCAGGTGCTCATAAGAAGAGAGGGGGCTTATTGATAACTACTATCCGCACCTGCCACAATGAAGCGCCAGACAAATAATGGCAGGTGCGGTGATTTGTTATGCCTTTTTCTCAAGATTGATAATCTCGTAAAAAGTCAAAATTTGCTATCTCGGGTGCTGTAAGTACCTGAAATTATTGACTGTAATTTTTCAAAAGGGGCTATTTGGTGACTTTTTACGATTGCATCATTTCTTGACTTCTGGATTTTCGGGGTTCATCCTCCAGGGTTTTTTGGCTATAAGGGTTGCTGCTTAGAGGGTCCTCTCTGGATTTGAAGGTTTTAGCCCAGAGGGATAGGGATCGGGAGGATAGAGAGGAATGAAAAGGTTTGGGGGGTTACTTGTATGGTTACTATTACTACTCTGGGGAGGAGGTTCTATGGCGGGTACCATTCATATAGATGTGAAGAGTAAGGTGTTGACCAATGGACTAAGGTTGTTGGTTTTGGAGGATCACACCACACCGACGGCTACCTTTCAGATCTGGTATAAACTGGGTTCCAGGAATGAGGTGAGTGGGAAGACAGGCATATCCCATCTATTGGAGCACATGATGTTTAAGGGTACCCATAAGCATGGTCCAGGGGAATTCTCGAAGATCGTAGCCAGAAATGGGGGTGTGGAGAACGCTTTCACCAGCAGGGACTACACGGCTTACTTCGAGAACTGGGCCAGTGACAGATGGGTGGTGAGCATGGAGTTGGAGTCTGACAGAATGGCCCATCTGAAACTGGATCCCCATGAGTTCAGCAAGGAAAAACAGGTGGTTATGGAGGAGCGTAGGCTGAGAACAGAGGATGATCCCGTTTCTCTCTTGGTGGAAGAGGTCTTTGCCACAGCTTATAAAGTCCATCCTTATCACTGGCCCGTGATCGGCTGGATGAGCGATGTGGAGAGCATCACCTTGCAGGACCTCAAGAGGCATTATGAGACATATTACGCTCCCAATAACGCCACCCTTGTGGTGGTAGGGGATGTGAAAGCGGAAGAGATCTTTTCCCAGGCTGAGAAACACTTTGGTTCTATGTCCCAAGGAGTGACTCTCCCTGAGGTGACGAGTAAGGAGCCTGCCCAGTGTGGTGAGAAGAGGGTTACTGTGGAGAATCCGGAGGCCCGTCTCCCTTTTGTTATGTTGGCTTACCATACCCCTTCCATCGGTTCGGGGGGGGAGTATGCCTTGGAAATCCTCACCCACATTTTGGGGGAGGGGAAGAGTTCCCGCCTTTACCGGCGGTTGGTTTATGAGGAGAAGGCCGCTATTTTCACCAGCGCCCGCTATCACAGGATGTCTAAGGATCCGGGGCTCTTATACCTCTATGCTGGTGTGGTGCCGGAGGGGTCCTCCAAGGATGTGGAGGTGATGATGCGGGAAGAGGTGGCTCGGCTTAAGAGGGGAGAGTTCACCCAGGAGGATTTAGAGAAAGCCAAGAATCAGGTGAAAGCCGGTTTTGTGTATGGATTGGATTCCAATTTTTACAGGGCTATGATCATAGGTCGTTTGGAGACTCTGGATATAGGATATCATTATCTGGATACTTACTTGGAGAGGATAGAGGCTGTGAAAAGAGGGGATGTGGTTGAGGCGGCTGAGAGGTATCTCACCGATAAGAACCTCACCGTGGGTATTCTGGTTCCCGAGAAGACGAAATGAAAAAGGAGTTTATCCTTTTTTGCGTGGGGGTGTTGATGATGGCAGGGACTCTTCAGGTTCAGGGGAAGCTGATTCCCAAGGATTGGACCACTGGAAGGGGTACAATCGTGTGGCTGGCGAATAGACCTTCTTTGCCCTTTGTGGTGATGAAGGTTTTGATAAAGGCAGGATCTGTCTACGACACCGATGAGAAAGCAGGGGAGGCCTATCTCCTTTCCCAACTCCTTCCCGAAGGGGCGGGGGGAATGACCGGACTCCAGATCTCCCAAACTTTGGACTTTATGGGTTCTGATCTGGATACTATGTGTGGCAAGGACTATGCTGCCCTCACCTTGGTTACCCTGAAGGAGCATTTGGAAGAGAGCTTTAAGATCCTTGCTCTGGTTCTTACCCAGCCTACCCTTTCTAAAGATGAATTTGACAGGATTAAGAGGGAGGTGGTAGGGGAGCTTCTCAAGGAAGAGGAGGATCCAGGGTTGGTTGCCTCTCGGGCCTTCGATGAGGCCCTTTTTAAAGGGTACCCCTACCACAGGCCTGAAAAAGGGTATGTAAAGACGGTGGAAGCCCTTACACTGAAGGATGTCAGGGGGTTTTATGAGCGCTTCTATCACCCCAATTTCGCTATATTCTCTGTAGCGGGGGATGTGACCCAGGATGAACTTTGTAGTCTTATGGATAAATATCTCAGGGATTGGAAGCCTTTGGAGCATCCCCTTCCATTTCTGTCTGATCCTCTTCCTCTACCTGAGGGGGGAAAAACTATACTGGAAAAGGGGGTGACCCAGGCCAACATCATTCTGGGCCATTTGGGGGTAAAGAGGGGAGATCCTGATTTTGTTAAGGTTTACGTTATGAATCAGATCCTAGGGGGAGGAGGACTTACCTCCCGGCTTTTTCAGAAGATAAGGGAAGAAGGGGGATTTTCCTACAGTATTTATTCTTACTATCAACCCACCTATTGGAGGGGTGCCTTCAGGGTGGTTTTACAGACTAAGAACGAGAGGGCCCAAGAGGCTATAAAAGAGGTGAGGAAGGTCCTGAAAGAATACCGAGACAAGGGTCCTTCCCGGGATGAGTTGGAGGATGCCAAACGGTACCTTACGGGCAGTTTCCCTCTGAAACTGGATACCAATCAGGAGATCACTGACTATATGGCCTTTGCCGCTTTCCATGGTTTGGGCACCCGCTATTTCGTGGAGTTTTCTCAGGAGATTCAAGGGGTGACCTTGAAAGAGGTGAAGGAGGCGGCCAAAAAGTATCTCCATCCTGAGAAGCTTTTGGTGGTGGTGGTTAAAGCATCTTCCTCCCCTTGATGTATACCCCCTCCAGATGCAGGTCTCCCTGGAAAAGGATGAAGGGGGCCAGATCATTGGGGGGTAGGGATGATGGTATTCTCACCGTCAGAAAGGAGGCCTCATTCCCAGGTTTTAATTGGGTGAGGGCCTCTAATCCCAGGATCCGGGCCCCCTCTTGAGTACCCATGGAGAGGATTGTTTGGGGGGAAAGGGGCCATCCTTTCCCTTGGGCATAGCACGCTAAGGTCCTCATCTCTTCCCACAGGCTGAGGTTTGGGCAGCTTCCCAAGCTGTCTGTTCCCAGACCTACGGGGATTTTCCTTTCCTGAAACAGGGGGAGGGGCCCTATATTTTTTGAGAGATAGAGATTACTTCTGGGACAAATTACCACGGAAACCCCCTTGCGAGCCAGTATGTCGGCATCTTTGGTGTTTACGAAGATGGCATGAACGGCTATGGTTTTTGGGTCTAAACATCCCAGGGCATCCAGATAC
>CAZBOO010000069.1:0-6837 GCA_964493535.1 uncultured Aquificales bacterium | reverse complement strand
GTGGATTTTCTCCATGGTAACTCTGTAAGCCACTCTAAGTAGGTGCGGACCACAGTGGCTTCTGCTGAGTCAGGGTGCATCTTCGCCAGTCTTTTGAGCTGACGCCTGGCCTCTTTTTCTACCTCCTTGGGCATGCGGACCTTTTTTATTTTTTCTTCTAACTCCTTTACCTCTTCTTCCCTTTCGTTCCCTTCTCCCAGCTCTTTCTGAATGGCTTTCAACTGCTCCCTCAGGAAGTATTCCCTTTGGAGACGCCCCATCTCTTCTTTGGCTTCCGTTTGGATTTTTTGCTGGACGGTGAGGAGTTCTATTTCTCGGTAGAGGATTTGGGACACCTTTTTGAGGCGTTCCACTGGGTGAAGGGTCTCCAGGATTTCTTGGGCGTCTTCTACTTTAAGTCCTAAATTGGATGCCACTAAATCTGCCAATTTTCCGGGATCATCCAGATTATTGGCTACCACTACCAGATCTGGGGATATGGATTTGCCCAGGGATACGGCTTTTTCTAACCCCTCCCTTACGGAACGGATAAGGGCTTCTGTCTCTAATGTGATTTCTTTGATCTCCCCTTCTTCCATAAGGGAGATTCTCACCTTATAAAGGGGCTGGGTTTGACTGTACTCCTCGATTTTCCCCCTGGATAGACCTTGAACCAGAATCTTTATCCGCCCATCGGGAAGCTTGAGCATCCTCATGATCATCCCCACTGTGCCCACACGGTGTATGTCGTTGGGAGTTGGCTCTTCTGTTTCAGCTTCTTTCTGGGCGGCCAAGAAGAGGAGCCTGTCTTTGGAAAGGGTTTCATCCACGGCCTTTATACTGGATTCTCTCCCTACAAAGAGGGGCAGGATCATGAAGGGAAACACCACTACATCCCTTGTGGGTAATAGGGGTAGTTCCCTGGGTATGGAAAAGTCCTGAGTAGTTTCAGGTCCTTTCTCTTCCTGTTCCTTTCCAGGAGTCCAGATGAGGGGTGCGTCTTTTTCCATGCTTTAGTCCTCCCCTTCTATCTCTACCGTTTTCTTCCCCCCTTGGAGGGGGATTTGAATGTAGAGGACCCCTCTTTTGTAAGAGGCTTTTACCCCTTGGCTCTTTACAGAACGTGGTAGCTCGACATACCTTTTGAAGGGTCCAAAGAACCTTTCCATCCTTATGAAAGAGAGAGGCTTGTGGGACTCTTCCCTTTCCTTTTTGGTACCCTTGATGAGGAGATGGGAGCTTTCCAGGGTGAGGCTTACCTCTTGGGGTTCTACACCAGGGATCTCAATTTCCAAGTGAAGGGCTTCCTGGGAGATATACATGTCTATGGGTGGAAACTGGGGGTCTTCCAGCTCTTGGGGCAAGCCTTCCCTTTCCAAGATAAAAAGCACCCGAGGTTTTATGGTGAAACTCATGGGCACTCCCCTCCTTTGTGTCCTTCTCTTTACAGAAGATAGGTCTGATGGTAGACCTTGTCAAAGTTTTAGAGAGGAGATAAGGCGGTAGACATATGCTATCGGGGCTATCTTAGCTATATTGGAAAGAAGGTGGAAAAGGTTTTTAGCCATAAACCCCATGTGGTGAAGGAGACCAGGAGTTTCTTTGCCACCCTGGGAGGTGCTCCTGTGATTGTCTTTGCCTATGCTGAGCCTGGTCCTGAAAGCCCTTTTACCGATGTTCAGAATGTCTCGGCAGCCATTGAGAATGTGTTGTTGCTGGCCCACGAAAGGGGGCTGGGCGCCTGCTGGATGACGGGTCCCTTGAACATGGAAGAGGAGTTCAACAGGCTATTGGGTGTGGCGGGGAAGAAGCTGGTGGCCCTTATCCCTATGGGGTTTCCCCAGGGGGAGCGGCCTTGACACTCATCATCTTTAAGGACTATTAGATTTTTGCCTGGCGGTGTAGCTCAGCAGGTGAGAGCAGGCGGCTCATATCCGCCGAGTCGGGGGTTCGAGTCCCTCCACCGCCACCAAGAGGCGTTCCTTTTGACAAATTTCCTTTGTTCCCTTAAAGGGTGAAATGATCTCTCTATGGACTTATATGGAGGTGGAGTGAAATGGCCTTGGCGAGGCTGAAACTGAAATTAGGAGAGATTCTGGTAAAAAAGGGGCTCATCTCTCCTCGTCATGTAGATGAGGCCTTGAAGATTCAGGCCACTACCGGGCAGAGGGTGGGTGATATCTTAGTAGAGAAGGGGTATGTCGCCCGGGGAGTCCTGGAAAAGGTGTTGGAGGAGTATAAGGCCTCTACTGAATTGGAGGGGGTCGTATCCAAACCCGATGAAGTGGATCCTTCTTTGGCCAAGCTCTTTCCCGAGAAGTTAGCCAAGATGTTCAAAGTAGTGCCTTTGAAGATGGAGGGGGGCACTTTGCTGGTTGCTTCTCCCGATGTCCTCGATATCAGCACCCTGGATTATATCCGGTTTGCCACGGGCCATAACGTCAAGGTCCTCCTCACCACTGAGACCTTCGTAGAGAGTGTAATAGATAAGCTTTACAGTCTCCAGCTTGAATTGCTGAAGGACGTTTTTCAAGAGGGAGAGACAGACAGTATAGAGGTTCTGGAGGAAGAGGATCACGAGATCTCTTTTGGTGAGGATTTGGCCCATGAGGCCCCTGTCATCAGGTTGGTGAATTATCTCATTGCTGATGCCCTCGGCAAGAGATCCAGTGATATTCACATGGAACCTTACGAGAGACGTTTCAGGGTGAGATTTAGGGTAGACGGTGTCCTTTATGATCAGATGGATGTTCCCCTTCGCCTGAAGGAAGCAGTGGTGGCCAGGGTCAAGATCATGTCTAATCTGGACATTATGGAGAGGCGTGTTCCCCAGGATGGGCGTATTAAAGTGAGGATCAAGGGACAGGAGGTGGATATCAGGGTTTCTATCGTGCCTACGGTCTTTGGTGAAAAGGTGGTCATGAGGCTTTTGAGTAAGTCCGGTCTGGTCTTTGATCTGACCCCGTTGGGATTTGAGAAGGATCAGTTGGAAGTATTCGTGGAGGCCACGGAGAGGCCTTATGGCATGGTGCTATTGACGGGACCCACGGGTTCAGGTAAAACCACCACCCTTTATTCGGCCCTGGTTCGTCTCAACAGCGAGGCAGTCAACATCATGACGGCTGAGGATCCCGTGGAGTACAATTTTGAAGGGATAAACCAGGTGCAGATCAGAGAGGACATAGGATTCACCTTTGCCACAGCTTTGAGGGCCTTTTTGAGGCAGGACCCCGATATTATCCTGGTGGGTGAGATCAGGGATCATGAGACGGCTGACATAGCTGTTAAAGCGGCCTTGACAGGTCACTTGGTCTTTTCTACCCTTCACACCAACGATGCCCCCAGCACGGTGACCAGGTTGGTGGATATGGAAATAGAGCCCTTTTTGGTGGCGTCTTCCTTGAATTTGGTGGTGGCCCAAAGGCTGGTAAGGAGGGTGTGTCCAGACTGCAGAAGGGAGTATGCGCCTCCCAGGGCTGTATTGGAGGGATTGGGGATTCAGGATGGTGAGCATGGCTTTTACAAGGGAGGGGGTTGTTCCAGCTGTAACGATACGGGATACAAGGGCAGGATAGCCCTTTACGAAGTGATGCCTGTTTCCAGGCGTATCATGAATATGGTGCTGGAAAGGGTGACAGCCGATGAGATCCGGAATATCGCTTTGGAAGAGGGTATGGCTACCCTCAGGGAGATGGGTATTAGAAAGGCCCGAGAGGGGATGACCACCTTGGAAGAGGTGATGCGGGTAACGGCGTAAAGGAGGATATGATGGAAACCTTGGAGGATTTCTTGAAATATATGGTGAAGAAGGATGCTACGGATCTTCACATCACTACCGGAGCCCCTCCTAAGATAAGGGTAAGCGGTGAGCTTGTTCCTGCTCCCGGTACCGATGTGCTTGGTCCTGCGGATACCCAGAGGCTCTGTTTCAGCGTTATGAGCGATGCCCAGAAGCAGAAGTTTGACGAAGAGCACGAGGTGGATTTTTCCTTTGGCATAAGGGGCGTGGCCCGGTTTCGTGCCAACGTCTTTCGGCAAAGGGGGGCCGTGGCTGGGGCCTTCAGGCGTATCCCTTATGAGGTGATACCTGTGGAGCGTTTGGGATTGCCCCCGGTGGTTTTCACCTTTGTCACCAGAGCCAAGGGCCTCGTTTTGGTGACAGGTCCCACGGGTGCTGGAAAATCCACCACCTTGGCGGCTTTCATAGACAGGATAAATGAGAGTTATAGTAAACATATCATCACTGTGGAGGATCCTATTGAGTATCTCCATTCCCACAAGAAATGTTTGGTGAATCAGCGGGAAGTGAGTTCGGATACGGAGTCCTTCAAAAAGGCTTTACGGTATGTGTTGAGGCAGGACCCCGACGTGGTGCTCATTGGGGAGATGAGGGATTTGGAGAGTATGCAGGCGGCCCTCACCATCGCCGAGACGGGACATCTCACCTTTGCTACCCTTCATACCAATTCTACCGTGGAGACCATCAACAGGATTATAGATTCTTTCCCATCCCATCAGCAGACCCAGATCAGAACCCAGCTCTCTTTCGTGATTGAGGGTGTTATCTGCCAGCAGCTTCTCCCTCGGGCCGATGGAAAGGGGCTGATTCTGGCTTCTGAGGTGTTGGTGCCTACCCCCGCCGTGAGGAATCTCATCAGAGAGAATAAGCTTCATCAGGTTTATTCTGTTATGCAGTCGGGCCAGTCCCACCACGGTATGCAGACCATGAATCAGTCCCTGGCCACCTTATGCGAGAGGGGCTATATCACTTATGAGCAGGCCCTTTTTGCTTCTCCTCTCCAGGAAGAGATAGTTAACATGCTGGACAAGGTCAGAATGGGCTATGCAGGGTAGATCATTGAAGAAGCCTTGGGGAGGAAGGTTTTCTCAGAAGACGGAGGGGCTTGTAGAGGCTTTTACCCAGTCTGTTTATTACGATGCCCGGTTTTACAAGGAGGATATAAAGGGCTCTATTGTTCATTGTGAGATGCTGGTGAGGCAGGGGATTATCAGACCGGAAGAGGGAGATAAGATCATTCAGGCTCTTTTGGAGATTGAGCGGGAGATTGAGGAAGGGGCTTTTCTCCCTGATCCTGCCCTTGAGGATATCCACATGAATATAGAGGCCCGCTTGATAGAAAAGGCGGGTCCTGTGGGGGGTAAGCTCCATGCGGCTCGGAGCCGTAACGATCAGGTGGTCTTGGACGAGCGCCTCTATCTTCGGGAGGAGGTAAGGGCTGTAGTGGAGGGGGTAAGGCGTCTACAAAAGAGTTTGGTTGTGAGGGCCCGGGGGCATTTGGATACCTTATTGCCAGGTTTTACCCATCTTCAGCATGCCCAGCCTGTGAGGCTGGCTTTCCATCTCTTGGCCTATGTGGAGATGCTGGAGAGGGACTGGGAGAGGTTTATGGATGGTCTTAAGAGGGTGAACGTGTGTCCCTTGGGGGCTGGGGCTTTGGCAGGTACCCCTCTGCCCATTGACAGGGATTGGGTGGCGAAAAAGCTGGGGTTTTCCCGGGTTTCTCCTAATGCCATGGACACTGTGTCCGATAGGGACTTCATCTTGGAGTTCCTTGCCCATGCAGCTATCACCATGATCCACCTTTCCCGGATGGCCGAAGAACTGGTGTTGTGGAGTTCCCCTGAGTTTTCTTTTGTGGAATTGCCTGATTCTTATTGTACGGGTTCCAGCATCATGCCTCAGAAGAAGAATCCTGATGTGGCAGAGTTGGTGAGGGGCAAAACGGGGAGGACCGTGGGGAATCTGGTGTCTCTATTGGTGGTGATGAAGGGCTTGCCCTTGGCTTACAACAGGGATCTTCAGGAGGATAAAGAGCCCCTTTTTGACACCGCTGATACCTTGAAGATGAGCCTTAGGATTATGGCTGGCATGTATGAAAAGGTCCACTTCAAAGTCCAGGAAATGGAGAAGAGGGCCAAGGAAGGTTTCACCAATGCCACGGATTTGGCGGATTATCTGGTGAAAAAGGGGGTTCCCTTCAGGGATGCCCACAGGATGGTGGGGGAACTGGTGGTCTATGCCCTTAATAAGGGCAGATCTTTGGAGGGCCTCTCCTTGGAAGAGATGAGGATGATTTGTCCCATGGTGGAAGATGACGTTTATGGGGTCTTGGAGTTGAGCTATGGTGTGGATGGCAGAGGTTCTTATGGAGGTACAGCCAAAAATCAGGTGGAAGAGAGATTAGAGGTATGGGAAGAACGGCTAAGGGATGCATAGGGGTGCTTTTTTTTATGGCTACAGCCCTTTGGGGTTGTGGCCATAAGACCCCGCCTATACCTCCAAGGAGCTACATGCCTCACCCTGTGGAGTTGAAGGAGATAAGGGTCCGTCCTGAGGGGGTCTATATCACCTTCCGTCTTCCCAAAAAGTACGTAAAAAAGGGTGAAATCACCTCGGGTGTCTTTTATAGAGTGGACAGGTGTACGGGGGATCGGTGCATTACAGTGGTGGAGGATAGGGGAGATCCAGGTTCTTTGGTAACGGTGAGGGATAAAGGTGCCCAGGAGGGGATGTTTTATCAGTATGTGGTGAAACCCAGGGCCTTGGCTCGGGGTATCCCTTCGGAGGCTTCAGTGAAGGTGGGGCCGTGGCCCCCGCCTCTTTTAAATGTGAAGGCCAAGGCTTTGCAAGACAGGGTGCTCGTCACCTGGAAGGGGGAAGGTTCCTTCTTTCTTTATAAGAGACCGGAGAGGGGGGAATACGGTCTTGTCCCCTTGGTGTTGGTGAGGGGTGAAAAATATGAGGATAGGGACGTGGAAAACGGGGTTACCTATCATTACGTGATGAGGGGAGTCAGGGAGAAGGGGATCCTGGTCATGGAGGGTTCTCCTTCCAAG
>CAZBOO010000068.1:721-6858 GCA_964493535.1 uncultured Aquificales bacterium | reverse complement strand
GGTGGATACCGTCCATGCCCCTGTCATGAAAAACTTTTACAGCAGGAGCCTTAACCGGACCTTCCCGGAAATTCTATTTGCCTCCCGGGCCAAGGTGAAGGGTGTCTGGTTACCCCATGAGAAGGGGGAGCATGGAGGGACCCCGACCATGGCCCCCTCTTTTAACCCCCATGGGACCTCCGAGATGAAGGGCCACCCGGACGGTTTTCCCCATGGCGGGGGCAACTTTCGAGCCTCCTTCCCGGCTCCGGGTTCTGTGGCCAAAACCCAAGGAGGGTACAGGGTGGCAGAGCTTTACGAAAAGGCCAAGACCCTCAATGGCTACGAGGTGATGGTCAGGGGTAAGGTGGTCAAGTTCCTTCCGAACATTATGGGGAGAAACTGGCTTCACATAGCCGATGGGTCGGGCAAGGATGGGAAGGCAGAGGTTACCATCACCACCCAGAAGGAGGTGAAGCCAGGGGATTTAGTGATAGTTAAGGGGAAACTCTCTGCCAACAAAGACTTTGGTTATGGGTACTTTTATAAAGTGATCATAGAGGACGCCTCGGTGATGGTAGAGAAGGGGAACCGAAGGCAAAGGTTTTGGAGAGTGGAGGAAGTGGGGAGCCGGGGAAAAGAGACTCATTGAGATTTATTGAGATTGTCCTCCGGTGCACCTTCGAGGGTACTCCCCAAGAGTCCACAACCAATTTCTGTCGGTCCTTGGTAAATTTTTTATCAGATTTTTTTACTTTCCCCTTGACAAGTTTCCCCTTTCCTCCTATTAAATTCATCCGAAATTGGCACTCAATACCTGAGAGTGCTAATAGTAGAAAATTCCTTGAGGAGAAGGAGGAGCGGTATGAAGGTGAAGCCCCTACACGACAGAGTACTGGTGAGACCCTTTGAAGAAGAGGAGGAAAAGAGCAAGGGAGGGATTATTATCCCCGACACGGCCAAGGAGAAACCCCAGAAGGGGGAAGTGGTGGCCGTGGGAGAAGGCAAGATTCTGGACTCCGGTGAGAAGGTGCCCATGTGCGTCGAGGTGGGGAACAAGGTGATCTATGGTAAGTATGCTGGCACTGAGGTGAATATCGACGGCGACAAGTACCTGGTGATGAGGGAAGACGATATTTACGCCATTATCGAAGAATAAAATAATATTGATCAGGAGGTGATGAGTATGGCAACGAAAGAGCTTTTATTTGGAAATGAAGTAAGGGGAAAGATCGCCAAGGGCATGGATCTCTTGACCGAGGCTGTAAAGGACACCCTGGGACCCAGGGGACGGAACGTGGTCATTGAAAAGAAGTTTGGGGCCCCTGCCATCACCAAGGATGGGGTGACGGTAGCCAAAGAGATTGAGTTGGAGGACAAGTTCGAGAACCTGGGTGCCCAGTTGGTGAGGGAGGTGGCCAGTAAGACCTCTGATGTAGCAGGTGACGGTACCACCACCGCTACTGTTCTGGCCCAGTCCATTTTCAAGGAGGGGATGAAAAACGTTACCGCCGGTGCCAATTCCATGAGCCTTAAGAGGGGAATCGACAAGGGTGTCAGCGCCGTAGTGGAGCATATCAGGACTATGAGCCGGGAGGTTCAGGACAGGAAGGAGATCGCCCAGGTAGCTGCTATTTCAGCCAACAATGACAAGGAAATTGGAGAACTCATCGCTGATGCCATGGAAAAGGTGGGCAAGGACGGCGTTATCACTGTGGAAGAGGCCAAGGGATTGGAAACCACCCTGGAAGTGGTAGAGGGTATGCAGTTTGACAGGGGATACCTCTCCCCCTATTTCGTCAGCGATCCCGAAAAGATGGAGGCCGAGCTGGAAGAGCCTTACATTCTGGTTCATGAAAAGAAGATCTCCAACCTTAGGGATATGCTTCCTCTTTTGGAGGAAGCAGCCCGTACAGGTAAGCCCCTTTTGGTTATAGCCGAGGATGTGGAGGGCGAGGCCCTGGCCACTTTGGTGGTGAACAAACTCAGGGGAACCCTGAACGCATGTGCTGTTAAGGCCCCCGGCTTTGGAGACAGGCGCAAGGAGATGCTCAAGGACATTGCTACCCTCACCGGCGGCCAGATTATCTCTGAAGAATTGGGCATCAAGCTGGAGAACGTTAAGTTATCCGATTTGGGTAAAGCCAAAAAGGTGGTGGTGGACAAGGAGCACACTACCATTATTGGTGGTTATGGTGATACCAAGGCTATAGAGGGAAGGATCATCCAGATCAAGACCCAGGTCGAAAAGACCACTTCCGATTATGACAGGGAAAAGCTCCAGGAGCGTTTGGCCAAGCTGGTGGGCGGCGTAGCCGTTATTAAGGTGGGTGCTGCCACAGAAACGGAGATGAAAGAGAAGAAGGCCCGGGTGGAGGATGCCCTCAACGCCACCAAGGCTGCCGTTGAGGAAGGCATTGTGCCCGGTGGCGGTGTGGCCCTGCTCCGCAGCCAGAAGGCCCTGGACGAGCTTGTCAAGAAGCTGAGGGAGGAAGGCCTGGACGACGACGAGATAATAGGGGTAAACATCGCCAGGAAGGCCGTGGAAGAGCCCATGAAACAGATTTCCAATAATGCTGGTATAGAGGGTTCGGTTATCGTGGAAGAGGCCAAGAAGCTGGAGGAGAACAAGGGCTACGATGCATCGTCTCTCCAGTTTGTGGACATGTTTAAAGCTGGGATTATCGATCCTACCAAAGTGGTGAGATCTGCCATTCAGAACGCTGCCAGTGTGGCTGGGCTTATGATCACCACTGAGTGCGGCGTTGTGGAGGTGCCTGAGAAAGAGAAGCCTATGGCTCCTCCCATGCCCGAATATTGATGGTTAAGCAGGGCCGGTGGGTTTCATTTGCCGGCCCTGCTCTTCTCATGTCTCCCCTCGTCTGTCGGTAGCTCCTGTTAACCATTTTTAGTTTTCCCCGGATGTTGCCTCCTCCTTGAAGAAGGGTATAAACCTCATAGAGAGGTGGAGTCATGGGGGAGGGTAAAAAAATCGTCACCGTTAATCGGAAGGCCCGCCACAATTACGAGATCCTTGATACCTGCGAGGCGGGGATAGAGTTGAAGGGGAGCGAGGTAAAATCCCTGCGCCAGGGGAAGGCGAACCTGAAAGACGCCTTCGCCCGGCTGGAGAGGGGAGAGATATACCTCTATGGGTGTCACATCAGCCCCTATTCCCACACCTCCCAGTTTGTGCCCGATCCCCTGAGACCCAGGAAGCTCCTTCTCCACAAGGAGGAGATAAGGAGGTTGAGGAGCAAAGTGGCTGAGCGAGGTCTCACTTTGGTCCCCCTCTCCATCTATTTCAAGAAGGGGAAGGCCAAGGTGGAGCTGGCCCTGGCCAAGGGGAAGACCCTGGTAGACAAGCGGGAAACCATCCGCAGAAAGACCATGGAGAGGGAAATAGCCCGGGAGATAAAGAGATACCGATGAAGAGAAGAATAGTGGAAGCTGACAGGGTCTCCCATTACTCCCAGGGAGTGGCATCTCTGCCCAATTGATTAAAGGACCGTGTATTAGGGGGGTAAAAAACCTTCCCTTAGTGCGACCGTTTTCATCCAATCTCTGCAAGTCTCAGTGGGTCTCCCTTCCATCACCCCCACAGCAACAGGGCAGCCCCCGCCAAGGCCGCCGTCTCAGCCCTGAGGACCCGGGGACCTAAGGTAACAGGGACAAAGCCCTGAGCCTTCAAAAAGCCCATCTCCTCATCCTCCCATCCTCCCTCGGGTCCCACCACCAAGGCCCCTCGGGCACCGGGAACCCCTCGGGGTAGCTCCCTCTCCCTTTCACCTTCCCAAAGGACCCATCCTGGCCCCTCCACTATCCCTAAGGGTTGGGGGGGATAGATCTGGGGCAAGACCGTGCCTCCACACTGTTTCAAGGCCTCTTTGGCAATCACATTCCACCGATCCACTCTGGAGAAGGATGGCCGGGGAAGACTGCGACAGGTGAGGAGGGGAACTATCTCAGCCACCCCCAACTCTGTAGCCTTTTGGACCACCAGGGCCATCTTATCCCCCTTAAGTACCGCTATATAAAGGGTGAGCCTCACAGAGGGCTCCCTTTCCAAAACCCGGTTCACCTCCTGGATCTTCAAGGCCCCGGAGACCATGAGACGCCCCCTGGCTTCTCCCCCCTTACCGTCCAGAACCACTACCTCTTCACCAGGAACCACCCTCCTCACCCTGAGGTGATGGGCTTCCTCTAAGGGAAGGATGAGCTTCTCACCGGGGGAGGGGATAGTGTCCACTAAGACCCTAACCACGGACAAGGAGCGCTCCTCCCCGGGGTCCTAAGATTACCTCCTTCATCCTTTCCAAACTCAGATTCACCGTATGCTGAAACGGAAGCCCTCCATCCTGGACCAGAAACCCGGACATAATTAGACAACCTCCCGGAGCAACGAGACTAACCATCCAAGGCATTACTCACCTCACCACCCGGGCCAGAACCAAGAGATGGACCTCCGATGCTCCTCCCTTTACCAAGACCCTTCCCATCTCTGAAGCGGTGGCGAGGGTGGTGGCCACATCATCCACCAAGAGAACCCTCTTACCCTTCACCTCCTCCTTCAAGGCAAAGGCCCCCCGGATATTTTCTTTCCTTTTCTGAAAGGAGGAAGCCCTTTGGGGAGGGGTGTGCCGCACCCTTCTCACCGCCTCCATCACGGAAATGGAAAGAAAGTCTCCCGCCAAGGCGCTCAACATCTCAGATTGGTTAAACTCCCTTACCCAGCGCCTCCTCCAGTGAAGGGGCACCGGTACCACAACATGGGCGGAAAGGGCCCTCAGTACCTCTCCCTTGGCCTCCAAAGCCGAAAGGAAGAGGTTCCTCAACAAATTCCAAGAACGGAAACTCCTGTGGTATTTCCAGCGCTGGATCACCTCCTTTAAAGGGGACTGATAGAGGTAAAGGGAGACTACCGAGTCCAGGTAAAGCCTTTTGCCCACGCAGGCGCCACATATAGGGACGTTCTGGGAATAGGGCAATCCACACCGGGCACAGCTTCCATCCATCACCTTTACTGCCTCCAAACACCGGTAGCAGAGGGGGGCTGAAGATGGAGACCCACATCCCTGGCAGCGGAAAGGGATCACCTGTCCCAACCAAAATGAAAGAATGCCTTTGCCCACCATGCCTCAAAGATTTATAACAAAAAAGCACCAACTCCAAGGGAGGAGGATACATGAGCGTGAAAGACCTATCCACTTACGACATGGAGAAGGATTACTGTGAAAATCTCCAGGAGGGACCCAGGTTCACAGGAGAGATCCCTCCCTGGAACCCCAAACCCACCTTCCCCTTTCTGGGCCACCGGCTCAACTCTCCCCTGGGGATACCAGCGGGCCTTCTCCTGGATTCCAAATGGGTGGGCCTGTACGCCTCCTTAGGATTTGACATCCTGGCCTACAAAACGGTGAGGAGCCACCGATACCCATCCCATCCCTGGCCCAATTGCCTCTTTGTGAAGACAGACATGCTCACCCCCCAAGCCCTTCCTCACCATATCCTGGCCCCTAAGGACTGGGAGCCGCCCTCTCCGCGACGGGTCACCATTACCAACTCCTTCGGCATGCCCAGCCAGGACCCCTCCGGCTGGCAGGAAGACGTGGAGAGGGCCCTGAGCTATCTAAAAGAAGGCCAAATCCTGGTGGTGAGCGGAGTGGGCACCTTCGAGAGCACCCGGGAGGGGCTGGTGAAAGACTTTGTGCGGGTGGCCTCCATGATGAAGGAGACAGGCGTCCCTGCCATAGAGCTCAACTTCTCCTGTCCCAACACAGCAGAGGGAGAAGGCACCATATACACCGACCCCGAACTGGCAGGCTGGATCGCCCGGGAGGTGAGCAGGGCCGTGGGTGATACCCCCTTGCTCATTAAAGTAGGGCTCACTTTAGGCAGAGAGCTGGAGACCCTCATGAAGGCCTTGGCTCCCTGGACTCAGGGACTGGTAGGCATAAACTCCGTGTCCCTGAAAGTAGTAAACGAAAAAGGACACCCTGCTCTGGGAGCTGACAGGGAGAGCAGCGGAGTGTGCGGATGGGCCATCCGCCAATGTGGTCTCACCTTCGTCAGGGAAGCCCAGGCCATCAAGAAGAAAGAAGGTTATGAGCTAGCCATCTGTGGATGCGGTGGTGTGACGGAGGTCCAACACATAGAAG
>CAZBOO010000068.1:0-711 GCA_964493535.1 uncultured Aquificales bacterium | reverse complement strand
TTCAGGGCCTCGCGACGCCTGCAAGCGCCACTGGGGCCCAGGTCGTGTTCACCTGCACAGGAGCCATGTTCAACCCCTACCTGGCCATAGAACACAAAAGGGTGGTGCAACCTCGTGAGATCTAACCGGGAGACACGCCTCTTCTTCATCGCCCTGGCAGTGGGGCTGATCTTCACCTTTGGGGTGCCCCTCCCCAACCCCCTGCTACCCGTGGTCCCCTGGGGAGCGGGCCTCACCTTAGGGCCCTTCCTCATGGTCATGACAGGTGCTCTACTGGCCCTTCTCTACAGAAGGACCATAGAAGACCCCAACCGCCTCATAACCACGGTCATGGCAGCCTTTTTTCTGCTCTACGTGGGGATCCAGGTCTTCTCATGCCCCTACTTCCACTGGGTGGGGAAAAGGCTGGGTCACATGGCCCGGGAGAAAAGGATTGAAAAGGCCATTCACCCAGATCAACTACTAGCCCTGTGGCTCAGGCCCCGGGTCCTTTACCCACGGAAAAAACCAGCCAAGACCTGCCTCATGGAAGGGTACAGAGAGGGACTAAGGGAAGTGAAAGAGCGAGAGAGTGAGAAAGTGAGGCGTGAGGGGTAAGGGGTAAGGGGGGAGAGAGTAAGGGTGTGGAAATACTTGCCTATTTAACCATTTTACCGTTTCGCTATTTCACTAAAAGAATTTGGGTTCCTCCCCCCTGAGGAGACGCTGGAT
>CAZBOO010000067.1:0-7026 GCA_964493535.1 uncultured Aquificales bacterium | reverse complement strand
ACATTACCCCCTGGATTCATGATTATCACTCCCATAAAATTCAATGGTAGACCCCAAAGACCGTATACGGAGGATATTGTATTTTCCTACATTGAATGCAATATTGCATTCAATAAGGAGTTGATTCTATGAAAGTTCATCTCATCTACAAAAGAATGACAAATAAAATAATTGAGAGAGACGACGAGGTCATAGCTGACTTAAGAAACACTATCGTGGCAAAGGCAAAGTTCGAGGACATACAAAATCCTCTTTACATCAACGGGATTAAAGTTATTGAAAATGGCTACACGATGCTTTACTTTGCCCTTATTGGTGAGAGATGGGATATTCTGAAGATTTACGACAATGAAGGGGAATTTAAGGGATTGTATGTGGATATCCTATCTTACACAAGGCGTTACAACAACACCTTAGAGATGCTCGATCTCCTCCTTGATATTTTCATCTTTCCTGATGGCAAGGTTTATCTTCTTGACGAAGAGGAAATTAAAATGGCTTTGAACAGTGGAATTATTGATAAAGAAACTTTTGACCTTGCATATTCTGTTACAAACGAAATTCTCAAAAAAATTAAAAAAAGAGAATTCCCACCCCAAATAGTTTATGAGTATTCTTTAGACTAAGGTTCCCTCTATCACTGTTCAGTGGAATTTGAAATACAACAAAAGGTAAGCCTGTCAAAATGTGTTTAATGTGTTTCAGAGGACTGTCCTTCTTTCGGTCCTTTGATTTCCTTCACAGGAGAGTCAATACACGAGATAAGGTCGTCGTGTATTTGAGTAGCTATGTCTAAACATTCAAGACAGCAGATGGCTTGACGCTCTGTGTAGGTAACCCCCGAAGGGCACCTAAGATCGTTGTGATCTTGACAGAAGGAGACGTATGATCGTAAGGGGTCGCATCTTGACGGGCTGTTTTGCCTCACAGGCTCCTTCCAGGAAAAATGGATAAGGCCCCCATTGGGCTATCAACTTGACATGAGAGGGGTTACTACCTAATCTGAATATATTTCAGAGACTCAGGGCTGTCTCGATGCCGTAAAGACACGGACCCCGGGTGCTGTGCTATACATGCCCAACGGTGTCATCAAGGCCCTACGGGGGTTTGATCCTCTAAAAACCAAGGAGGTGAAGGTGAGATGAAGGACACACTTAAGCCGGGTCTGGAGTATACCTTCCGGTACCCCATACCTCAGTCAAAGACGGTCCCTGCACTCTATCCGGAGGCCCCTGAGTTCAGGGAGATGCCAGAGGTCTTCGCCACGGGATTCATGATCGGCCTGATCGAATGGGCGTGCATAAAGGCCATCAACCCCCACATAGACTGGCCTGAGGAGCAGACCGTTGGCACCCGTGTAAACGTGAGCCACACCGCAGCCACGCCCCCTGGATTCGAGGTGACCGTAAAGGTGAGGCTTATCGAGGTAGAGGGCAGGCGCCTCCTCTTTGAAGTAGAAGCCCACGATGGCGTTGATCAGATCAGCAAAGGAACCCACGAGCGGTTTGTGATAAACAAATCGAAATTCGCCAGAAAGCTCCAGCAGAAGATAGAGGCAGCAGGAAAGTGAGGGGGGGGCGAAAAACCGGCATGGAGGATGAAATCAAGACCATCCCCATCTTCGACAGCCACTTCCATATCATTGACAGGCACTTCCCCCTTGCTCCCAATCAGGGGTACCTTCCAGATAGCTTCACCTGCCAGGACTACCTCAACCGCACCAGTGACCTGAACATAGTGGGGGGCGCAATAGTCTCCGGTTCGTTTCACGGGTTTGACCAGGGCTACCTCATAGACGCCCTCAATATCCTTGGCCCCCCTTTTGCAGGGGTAACCCAGTTGTCGCCATCCGTTTCCGATGAGGAAGTGATCAAGCTGAATAGGTCAGGGGGGCGGGCAATACGATGCAACCTGAGAAGGATGGGCCCCCAGGCCATGGAGAATATAGAAACCCTTGCCAAAAAGGTCTATGAGATAGCTGGGTGGCACGTGGAGTTCTATCTGGACTCAAGGGATCTGCCTCACTTATTCCCCCTCCTCTACAGCCTACCCTCCATCAGCATTGACCACCTGGGACTCTCCCGGGAGGGTTTCCCCCATCTGCTCCGGTTAGTAGAGAAGGGAGCAAGGGTTAAGGCATCGGGTTTCGGGAGGGTGAACCTCCATGTAAAAGAGGCGCTGACAGCCATCCACTCCATTAATCCCCAGGCACTCATGTTTGGAACGGACCTTCCCTCAACCAGATCCCCTCGCCCCTTCAGCAACAGGGACATCGGGCTTGTATCGGATGCCCTGGGGGAAGATGCCAGCAGGGTCTTTTGCCACAACGCCATCAATTTCTATAGGCCCGCGAGCATCCTTGAAGCCTCTGACCCGCCGTCTATATTGTGACACATATGCAGGCCATTTCATGGAGGTGAATCATGGAAACAGTGAGGGAGAAAGGTAGAGAGCTTCAAAACTTTCTTCGTCTGAAGAGCAGGCCCGTGGGGGTATCCCTCTTTGAAGGTGGAAGGGAACCTCCTCCTAAGGCAAAAAGACCCAGGGACAGGGGGCTCACCCTCACCATCTGCCAGGCCATGACATGGGCCAGGATTTACGGATGGACTGTGGCCATAGAAAAGGATGACAACCTCTGCATCCCTGCCGGACTGGCCTTCGGATTCTTGGAGAGCACCAAGACAAGCAATGCCCAGGCCCTATCCCGGTACATGGTGGAGGCGGGATGGTCTTCGTCCTTGGATGACTCCCAAGACTGGCTCATTATGGAGAAACCCTGCAAGACTATCCTCATGGAACCCCTGGAAAATGCCACGGTGGAACCCCATGTGGTAGTAGTCCACGGTGACCCCTCCCAGATCGTGAAACTCGTCCATGGCTATGGCTACTCCACAGGGAAGAAGGTGAAGGCCCAGGTGTCTGGAAGGATGGCCTGCAGCGAATATCTCATTGCCCCTTTCATCCTGAATGAACCCGTAGTCTCTATCCCCGGCACAGGGGACCGGGTCTTCTCCGCCACCCAGGACACAGAAATCACCTTTTCCCTGCCCTTCCCCATGCTCAATAATGTCCTTGAGGGCATGGAAGTAGCCGGCAAAAAGATTGGAGGAAACCGGTATCCCTTCATTCCCTATATGCTCCATCAGGCCCAGTTCCCTCTTATGTATGAGGAGTTGGCCAGGGAACTGGATATCGAGTAGGAGGAGATGTACCATGACAGAGTTTGAATACCACAACCCCACCCGGATCGTGTTCGGCGAGGGCACGGTACCCCGGATTGGACCGGCCGCCGGGGCCTATGGGAAAAAGGCCCTCTTCATCTACGGCAGGCGGTCCATCAAAGAGACAGGCCTCTATGACAGGGTGATGACATCTCTCAAAAATGCCGGCCTGGAGGTAATGGAGCATGCGGGGGTCAAAGCCAACCCCCTCCTCTCCCACGCCCGGGCAGGTGTCGAACTGGCCAAAAAAGAAAAGGCGGACGTCATAGTGGCCGTGGGAGGCGGCTCGGTGATAGATGAGGCCAAGGCCATTGCCGCAGGTGCAGTCACCGACACGGACATCTGGGACTTTTTCGAGTTCAAGGCTGAGATCCAACATGCCCTACCATTAGTGACTCTCCTCACCATATGCGGCTCAGGCTCCGAGATGAACAACGGCATGGTCCTAACCAACGAGGAGAAGCAGGCCAAGTTTGGCCTAAGGGCCCTACCCCTCTATCCCAAGATCTCCATCCTGGACCCCACGGTCACCTTCACCGTACCCCCAGACCAGACGGCATATGGGGCTGTGGATGCCTTCTCCCACGTGTTCGAGGTCTACATGGCCAGAGAAGACCTGAACACCCCCATCCAAGAGGGGATTATGGAGGCCCTCATGAAAACCGCAATTGCCCGAGCCCCTCAGGCTGTACAGGATCCCCGGAACTACAACGCCCGGGCCGATCTCATGTGGACCTCATCTTTGGCCCTGTGCGGCATCACCTTTTCTGGGGCCGGCCCCTTGGCTTTGCCCTGCCACATGATAGAGCATGCCCTGAGCGCCATATACGACATGGCCCACGGGGAGGGACTGGCCATCGTAATGCCCGGCTGGATGCGTTACATGGCCAACAGAAAGAGAGAGGTCATGGAGAGGTTCGCCCAGAAGGTCTTTAACGTTGACCTTTTGGAGGAGGGCGTTGAGGCCCTGGAAAAGTGGCTTGAATTCGTCAACTGCCCCGTGAGGCTCTCCCAGGTGAACATTGGAGAGGAGGAGATCCCCAAGCTGATCCAAAACGCCTATCAGTTGGCTCAGGTGTGGGGCCTCAGCGACTTCTACACCCCTAAAGTGATTGAGGAGATTCTTCGGCTCTGTCTGTGAAGCATGGAACGACCACCCTCCACCGTGGATCAACTGGATCTGGAGGGCATAAAGGCCCATCGCATCCTGGTAGTGGGCCCCAGGGTCCATAGAGAGGAGGGATCACTTAACCCCTCCTCTTCGTCACGGCAGGTATGCTACAGAACGTGGGCGAAGCGATAGCAAAGCTGGAGGAACAACCAGTTGGCCTGGGTATCGTAGGCCACCTCTTTCACAAAGTCCCCAGGTCAGATCCCTTCCCGAACTGCCCCTCTTGTCCCTGTAAATCTCTGAATTGAGATACCAGACATCCTTCTCCTGGGCAACTCCACCCCCTACCCTTTGCCCAAGCCCATGACAGCCTCTTTCAAATCGCTCCCTGTGGGTATCTGGACGACCCTCAAATCGAATTCTTCCGCCGCTGCCAAGAAGTGATCAAAAATATCGGCCTGAACCCTTTCGTAACGAACCCAACGGGTGTCAGCCACAAAACAGTAGACCTCCAAAGGCAGACCCTCAGGGGTGGGCTGGAGCTGGCGCACCATGAGGGTCATGTCCTTGCGGATCTTGGGGTGATTCCTCAGGTACTCCTCCATGTAGACCCTAAAGGTACCCAAATTAGTCATCTGACGTCCGTTCACAGGGGAAGCGGAAACATCTATACCCTGTTGGCGATTGTATTCCTGGACTTCCCTGGTCTTTTCTTCAACGTAAGAGACAATGAGATGGATCCTTCTAAGACGCCCCATAAGGTCCTCATCGCAAAACTTGACAGTGGACTTGTCCACAAGAAGGGCCCTCTTGATGCGCCTTCCCCCGGCCTCACTCATGCCCCTCCAGTTCTTGAAAGACTCCTCCAAAAGCTTATAAGTGGGAACCACCACATAGGTCTTATCCCAGTTCTGAATCTCAATGGTATGGAGGGCTATATCTATCACCTCCCCATCAGCATCGTATTGGGGCATCTCTATCCAATCCCCCACCCGGATGAGATCCTGGGAAATGACCTGGAAACTGGCCACGAAGGAGAGAATAGTATGGCGAAAGATAAGGATGAGGACGGCACTGAGGGCCCCCAAGCCACTAAGGAAACCCCATGGAGATTTATCCAACAAGGTACAGAGCCCTGCGATTATGGCGGCAGCATAGACAACAATCTTGACTACCTGGACGTATCCCTTCAGGGGTCGCTTTCTGGCCATGGGGTGCCTGTCATAGAAGGTGAGACCCACAGACAAGAGACGATCAGCCAAAAGGGCCAGAAGGACCACCCAGGCCACCGAAACCACTCTCTCCATGACCCGAGCAAAGGAAGGCACCAACAACGCCCCGTAATGGATAACCAGAACAGGCAGGAGATAGGCCACAAGATCGATAACCCTGTGCCGAACCAGGATATCGTCTATCTCATTCCTGGTTTTCTGGGCTACCCTGTGGGCGGTGGCGATGAAAAACCTTCGGGCCACCAAATAAGAAAAAACTGCCCCTACCAGGACCAAAGTAAACCTCATAAGGGGAGAGGTAAACAGCCACTTGGCAGAAGCCCAGGCGTTATGGGGTACCTGCACTGTCCAAAACCCCCCTCATTCTTTAATCTCCATACTCATCCCGATGCTAGGCAGCCGGACGGGCATAGTGTTGGGCCAGGCATCCCATCTCTTCCACTTTCTCCTCCCTTAACTCCCTCACCACGGAACCGAACCAGATACTGGAAGAATCCCCTATCCGAACATCTCCAATCACCGTGGCATTGGAGGCCACGAAAACCGAAGAAGCCATCTTCGGATATGCATGCTTAAACCACCTTATCATACCCACCTCCTTGGGAGATCGTAACCTTATCTCAGGAACACCTCCAGCCTCCATGTTAAACTTAATGAAAACAGAAAATCCCTACCCATCAAAGGGAAAAAAGTTCCCTTTGGGGAGCCCCCTCAAGCCCCTTCAAAGGCAAAGGCTCAAGGCCCTTGTGCTGAATAAGAACCTTGAAGATATCTCCCATGCCTCCAGGTAACAAGAGGGCCTTGGCCGCCAAGCGGCCCTTGAACTCAGGTGCCCCTCCTCCCTCAGAGAGAAGATCCAGAATACCCAGCCCCAAGAGAAAATGGGTCTGATCGGTGAATCCCGTGGCATCCAACCCCCATTTCCTCCCCCAGTGGGCCAAAGCGGAAAAATTGACGTGGGAGGTGAGATCCTGCTCCCCCACTCTAATATAAGGATCCTCCTCGGTCTGATGACGATAATAAGCCATGAGGGTACCTCTCTTCCTATAATCCTGATATAATTCACAATTAGGGTATCCGTAATCTATGGTGATCACAAACCCCCTATTCAAGCGAGAAGAAAGAACCTGCAACCAGCCCAAGGCATCCAGATTCACCTCCGTGCGAAAACCCGGAGGCAACTCCACACCCAGCTCCCGAAAGTATTCCTTCAGCTTAGGGGTGGTGGGTGGAGCCAGAATCTCTCTGAACTTCCCTGCTCTCCAGTCCACCAGCACCTCTTTAAGGCCCTCCTCGGTCATTTCCACCATGTGAACGGGAAAGGCATCCACCAGTTCATTGGAGAAAAAGGCCCCCTCCAAGGGATCCAAATCCTCCAAGCTGTCCACCCACTTTACATGAAACCCCTGAAGACGCTCCCTCTGAACATCCCTAAAAGCAAGGCTCTTCTCAACAATAAAAT
>CAZBOO010000066.1:0-7538 GCA_964493535.1 uncultured Aquificales bacterium | reverse complement strand
CCTCATAGGAGACGAGGCCCTAAAAAAACGGGAGAGTGGTATCTTCCCCTATGTCTCAGACCTGGGCTCCTACTGGAAGGGAAAAACGGGCCTGCCTTTCGTATTTGCCCTCTGGTGTGTCCGCGGTCCGGTGGTACAAGCCAAACCCAAAGAAGTGACAAGGGTATGGCGCGCCCTCCTCTCCTCCCGGGAATACAGCATGTCCCGTCTGGAAGAGATCTCCTGTCTCTGCCACAGCCAGGTGAGCCTCTCCCAGGCCCAGTGCAGGGACTACCTGGGGGGACTGGATTTCGATCTTACTTCCGCCCATATCCAGGGCATGAAACTTTTCTTCTCCATGCTGGAGGAAAAGTCCCTCATTCCACAGAAACCCCCCTTAAACTTCTTTCCCCCTTTGGAGGAGAAACTGTGAAACGCATCACCCACCAGGAAGCCATCGAGCTTTTAGAGGGAGACCTCCTCACTCTGGGTAAAAGGGCCCACGAAGTGAGAAAAGACCTCCATCCCCACAAAAGGGTCACCTTCTGCGTGGACAGAAACATTAACTATACCAATATCTGCGTCAGCAGGTGCCGGTTCTGCGCCTTTTGGAGGGACGAAAAAGACCCTGAGGCCTTCCTGTTGCCCAAAGAGGAGATCTTCAAAAAGATAGAGGAAACCCTGGCCTTAGAAGGCACATCCATCCTTATTCAAGGGGGGCTCCATCCCCACCTGGACATCTCTTACTTCGAAGACCTGTTCTCATCCATTAAGGCCCGCTATCCCATCCACATCCACGGCCTATCCCCTCCCGAGATCCATCACATAGCCCAAGGCTCCGGCCTCACCCTAAAGGAGACCATCAAGAGGCTCAAAGCGGCGGGTCTGGGCTCCATTCCAGGGGGTGGAGCAGAGATCCTCAGCCCAAGGGTCCGAGAGCAACTCTCCCCCAAAAAGGTGAATACGGAAGGCTGGCTGAAGGTGATGGAAACAGCCCACAAGCTGGGGCTCAAGACCACAGCCACCATGATGTTCGGCCATATTGAAAAGGCCCGGGACATAGTAGAACACTTAGAGAGGATCCGAAGCCTTCAAGACAAAACAAAAGGGTTCACCGCCTTCATCCCCTGGACCTTTCAACCCCCAAACACAGGGCTGGAACACATAGAAAAGGCCACTGCAGTGGAGTACCTCAAAGTGTTGGCCCTCTCCCGTATATACTTAGACAATGTGCCCAACATCCAGGCCTCCTGGGTAACCCAAGGGGCCAAGATAGCCCAGATAGCCCTCTACTTCGGGGCCAACGACTTTGGCTCCACCATGATAGAGGAGAACGTGGTGGCCGCTGCGGGGGCCACCTTCCGCATGACCAAGGAGGAAATAGCCCGTTGTATCAGGGAGGCAGGTTTCTCACCCACCCAAAGGAACACCCTCTACCAAGTGATTAGGGAGTTTTAAAGGGGAAACCTGGGACCCCCTTTGAGGATCCGGGGATCCACCTGGGACCGGTACCTTTCGAAATTCTCCTGGAAAAGACGGGCCAACTCCCCCTTTTGGGCATGATAAGCTCCTTCATCTTTCCAGGTACCGCCGGGGTCCAGGATCTCAGATGGGATCTGGGGACAGCTTTTGGGCACCGAAAAACCAAAGGTCTCGTCCTCCCGATACTCCACATCCTCCAGCTCTCCCTCAAGGACGGCCTTGATGATACGTCGGGTATGCCCTATGGAGATGCGATGTCCCACACCGTAAGGGCCTCCAATGAGACCCGTATTTATCAGCCACACATTCACATTGTAGCGCCGGACCCTCTCCCCCAGAAGCTTGGCATAAATCACAGGAGAAAGAACCATAAAGGGGGAACCGAAGCACGCTGAGAAAACGGCCTGGGGCTCTTTGATTCCCACCTCAGTGCCGGCCACCTTGGAGGTGTAGCCCGAAATGAAATGGTACATGGCCTGGGGCGTAGTGAGGCGGACCACGGGGGGCAAAACCCCAAAGGCATCATATGTGAGAAAGATGATGTTCTGGGGATGACCACCCACGCCTTCTCGAACAATACGGGGCAGATGGGTGACAGGGAAGGAGGCCCGGGTATTTTCCGTCAGGGAATCATCGTCCAGATCCACCCTTCGGGTCCTCACATTCACGGCCACGTTCTCTAAGATGGTGCCGAAACGTCGGGTGCACTCATAGATGTCAGGCTCGTCTTGGGCAGAGAGGCGGACCACCTTAGCGTAACATCCCCCCTCCAGATTGAAGATACCCTCCTCACACCACCCATGCTCGTCGTCCCCGATGAGACTCCGTTCAGGATCAGTGGAAAGGGTGGTCTTTCCCGTGCCTGAAAGGCCGAAAAAAATGGCCACATCCCCCTTCTCCCCCACATTGGCGGCACAGTGCATGGAAAGAACATCCTCCTTGGGCAGATGGTAGTTCATCATGGTGAAGATGGCCTTCTTGATCTCCCCAGCATAAGAAGTGCCCCCTATCAACACCACCTTCTCTTTGAGATTGAGGATGATGAAGGTCTCCGAGGAAGTACCATCAATCTCAGGGATGGCGTGAAAACGGGGCACCGCTATAACGGTAAAGTGGGGCTGGAAAGTGGCCAGCACTTGGGGATCCAACTCCCGGATAAACATATTTCTGGCAAAGAGACTGTGCCAGGCATACTCCGTCACCACCCGTACAGGCCGACGGTAGGATTTGTGGGCCCCCGAGTAACACTCCTGGACAAACACCTCCTTGGACTGGAGATAGGCCGTGAGACGGTTGTAGAGGAGGGCAAACTCATCTGGATCCATGGGCTGGTTCTCTTCACCCCAGTAGATCTCTGGTTCAGTCTCAGGCTCCTTCACCATAAACTTGTCCCTGGGCGAACGACCGGTATGATGCCCCGTCCTCACCACCAAGGGACCCAGGTGAACCAACAAGCCCTCCATGCGGCGAATGGCCTCTTCGTAGAGGGAAGGGGTGGGAAGATGCCAGTAGATTCGCGTCAGGTTCTTTAACCCATGCTCCTCCAATCCCGTGTATTCCGTCTTTTCCATCATAACTCCTTCTCTCAATCCACTACCAGAACGGGCGTAGTAGAAAACTCCAGCACCCTAAAAACGGCGCTCCCCATGAGCACCTTTTTTACTCCCCTTTTGCCCAGTCTTCCCATAACAATAAGATCCACCTTCTCCTCCTTAGCCGTGTCAAGGATCTGCTGATGGGGTATCCCCTCCTCCAACACAAGCCTCAAGGGAACCCCGTATTTCTTAAGGAGGATCTCTGTGGAGCGAAGAAGGGCCCACGCCTGTTCCTTAAGCTCCTCCTCCAAGGCCTTAGGGGTGTGCCCCATGAACTTCCCCAGCTCTTCTATAACCATCCTGTCCACCACATGAAGAACCACCAGTTCACCCCCCTGCTCCTTGGCCAACCTGGCCGCCAATTGAGCTGCGCTGGAGGCCTGCTTAGATCCATCCACAGCCACCAGAATCTTTTCAAAAAGCTTATCCTTCCTGACCACCTCTCCCTCCTCCCGCGCTATGAATATAAGATAATCTTAAAGGTAAGGGCATGAAAGGGGAAACTACTATCTTGTTGCAAGGTTTCTCTCTGACATAAATTATTATCTGAAAAAGGGATGGGGTATTTTTACGTATGCTGTAGGGCTTTTGGAGAGTGGACTCCCTGTTATGTGGGTGGTATGAGCTTGAGGATGCTTAGGGTGAAAGGTAGAAATAGTAATGGAGGTTCCTTATCCCGGGGTCCCTTTGTGTTGAAGATATTGAAAGGCGAAAGGAGATAGAGGCATCTCATGAAGTACAGCAAGGAGAAGCTGATAGAGAGGCTCGAAGCCGATCTTTTGTTCGACGTAGCCTTGGATAAGAGTATCAAGAAGCCGGGGGTTGAGACTGTAGCTGTGGTTAAAGGAGAGGAAAAAGATGGGCTTTAAGCATCTCTTTGGACCTGTACCATCCAGAAGACTGGGGCTTTCCTTAGGAGTGGATCTGGTGCCTTACAAGGTTTGTTCCTACGATTGCCTATATTGTGAAGTGGGTCCTACTACTATGAAGACAGTGGAGAGAAAGGAATATGTACCCCTGGAAGAGGTAAAGAGGGAGCTGGAAGCCTTTATGGCTTCAGATATAGAAGCGGATTTCATCACCTTCTCGGGCTTTGGAGAGCCTACCCTCCATTCTAAAATAGGGGAACTTATCTCCTGGATCAAAGAAAGGTCGCCTCTTCCCATAGCTGTCCTCACCAACGGCTCTCTCTTGAAGGATGAGAGGGTGAGGAGGGATCTCATGGGTGCCCATGTGGTTCTACCCTCTTTGGACGCGGGGACTTCGAGGATCTTTGGTATTATAAATAGGCCCCATGCCTCTATCACCCTGGAGGATGTGGTGGAAGGACTGGAAATCTTCACTAAGGAGTTTCCCGGAGAGGTATGGTTGGAGGTGCTCCTGGTAAAGGGGATCAATGATACCCCCCAGGAACTGGAGGCATTGGCGGGGTTGGTGAAAAGGATTGCCCCTGACAGGGTCCAGCTTAATACCGTGGTGAGGCCTCCCGCCCATGGAGGTAAGCCCCTTTCCTTAGAGGAGATGGAGAGGATCCTTCCCCTTTTTGGTCCCCAGGCAGAGGCGGTGGCCTATCCTACAAAAAAGAAGGTCAAGGGCAGGGATGACCTGAGGGATGCCATTGTGGATACAGTAGCTCGCAGGCCGTGTTCCCGGGAGGATATTACCAAGGTAGTGGGCGTGAATCCCTTGGAGGTAGTGAAGTACATAGGAGAGCTTATGGAAGAAGGAAGACTGGAAATGGTGAAATACGGTAATAAAACCTTTTATAAGGCCTTACAGGGCAAAGAGTGAAGCGGGGTGTTTTCTAAAGCTTTTTTAGATAAGGTAATGGCCACGATTAGAAGGCACGGGCTTTTTGCGGGGGGGGAGAGGGTTCTGGTGGCCCTTTCCGGTGGCCAGGATTCTGTGGTCCTTCTCCATTGCCTCCTCCATCTGGGGTCTTCTCTGCCCCTTAAGATAGAGGCAGCCCATTTCAACCACGGAATTCGAGGGACCGAGGGTGACAGGGATCAGTCTTTTGTAGAGACCCTTGCTGAAAATTGGGGGGTGCATCTGGAGGTGGGGAGGGGAGATGTGGTGGCATTGGCCCGGGAAAGAAAGAAAGGACTGGAAGAGGCAGCCAGGGAGGCCCGATACGCCTTTCTCAGGGGTGTTATGACCCAAAGAAGGCTTCAAGTGCTGGCTGTGGCCCATACCCTTTCCGATGCTGTGGAGACCTTTTTTATGCGCCTTATTAAGGGTGCCAGTCCCTACGGTTTAAGGGGCATCCTGCCCCGGAAGGATGATACGGTTAGACCCATGGTGGAGGTGACCCGGGAGGAAGTAAAGAGGTATTGTAAAGAGGAAGGTTTGTCCTTTGTAGAGGATTCTTCCAACAGGGATGTAAATCACTTCAGAAACTGGGTGCGCTGGCGCCTTCTCCCTCTTCTTAAGGAACAGAATCCCAAGGTAGAAGATGCTGTTGCCCGTTTCATGGAGATCATAAGGGAGGAAAACCAATATATGGAGGCCCAGGTCCAGGAGGTGTTGAAGGCCATGCCCTTGGAAGATGGCCAGGAGCGGGAGGTTTCCAAGGATGCCTTGGGCACCCTTCCATTAGGCTTGAGGAAGAGGGTCCTGTTGGGCCTCATCCACTCTATGGGTGGCGATGCCCAGTGGGATCATTTGAGGAACTTGGATGGACTCCTGGAAAGGGAGGGTGAGGCCGAGATCCATCTCCCCGGGGGGCTCAAAGCTATTAGAGAGGGAGAGTCTATACGGTTTACCCAGTCTAAGGAGGAGTTCAAGGAAAATGGGGCCCAGGTGCTGGTTTCCGGTCCTGGGATTTATGCCTTGGGTGAGTACCTTTTCCATTTTGTGGAGTTGGGAAAGGAGGGAGGAGTAGTGGTGAAATCTCCCTGGTCCCTCCTCTTGGATAGGGGGAAGATGGAATTCCCCATGATCATCAGGTATAAAAGGCCGAAAGATGAGATCTTTCTCCAGAAGGTGGGCCACAAAAAGCTCCAGGACCTTTTTGTGGATGCTAAACTACCCAGGAGAGAACGGAGCAAGCGGCCCTTGTTGGTGGATGCCCTGGGCAGGGTTCTTTGGGTACCAGGGTTGAGATGGGATGCCAGGGTGGCGGCGAACGAGGAGACCCGCCACTTTCTTCTGGTAACCGTTAAGAGGAGTTTTTGAGGGATGGGCAGGATGCTGTTTACCAGGGAAGAGGTGGAAGGTACTGTAAGGGCCTTGGCCCAAAAGATTGTTGCAAAGCACAGAGGAGAAAGGCTTCTGGTTATAGGGGTTCTCAAAGGGTCGTGGATATTCATGGCGGATCTGGTGAGGTTTATGGAGATGGAGATCTTCTGCGATTTTGTAAGGGTGGCTTCCTATACAGACAAGACTGAGACCTCCGGTAAGGTGTGCCTCCTTTACTGGCCCGATTTGGATTTCGGTAACGAAAGGGTCTTGGTGGTGGACGATATTGCCGACACGGGGTTGACTTTAGCCTTTCTCCGGAAAAAATTTTTAGATGTAGGGGCAACCACGGTAGAATTTTGTGTGCTATTAGACAAACCCTCCCGTAGAAAGGTGGATTTCACCCCTGATTATGTGGGATTTACCATTCCCGATGAGTTTGTGGTGGGTTACGGAATGGATTGCGGTGAACGCTATAGGAATTTGCCCCATATTGAAGTATGTCAAGGGTAGGAGGAGAACTTGAGAAAACCTGGACCACCTAATATGCCGCCCCATATGCGGAATTTCACCCGCAGTCTTTTCATGTGGATCCTTGTGGCCATTGTGATGATAGTGGCCTTCAATCTTTTTAACGCCCCCCACCAGGTGGTGGAGGAGGTAAGTTACTCCCAGTTCTTGGATCTGTTGGAGAAGGGGATTGTGAAGAGAGCCGTCATCGGTGAACATGAGCTTACCGCTGAGTTGGAAGGCAAGGGTTTCAGGGAATTTCAAAAGGAGATGGGCATCAAAAAAACCCCCACCCCTTTCTGGAAGCGGGCTATAAGGGAGGAGCGGGTGAAAAAAGGCCCTATGCCTTCCACAGTGAGGATCAGGGTGAATATTCCTGCCGAATATGGGGACCTCATCAAGAACCTGAGGGCGCATCATGTGGAGATATATGTGAAACCTCCGGAGAAGACCCCCTGGTATGTGAGCCTTTTGGGTTCTTGGTTGCCCTTTATCCTCCTCATAGCCATCTGGATATTTTTCATGCGCCAGATGCAGGTGGGGGGTGGTAAAGCCCTTTCTTTTGGTAAGAGCAAGGCCAAACTGATGACAGACCAGGGTAAAAAGGTGACCTTTGCTGATGTGGCAGGCATTGAAGAGGCCAAGGAAGAGGTCCAGGAGATCATAGAGTTTCTCAAGGATCCCAAGAAGTTCCAGCGGTTGGGGGGTAAGATCCCCAAAGGGGTGCTCCTTGTAGGGCCTCCAGGAACGGGGAAGACCCTCCTGGCCAAAGCCATAGCCGGGGAAGCGGGG
>CAZBOO010000065.1:0-7661 GCA_964493535.1 uncultured Aquificales bacterium | reverse complement strand
CTATGGGGGAAAGGGTCCTGGGGATCATGAAAGAGAAAGACATAGAAACCCAGGGCATCCTGAAGGTGCCGGGATGGAGGACGGTGACTAAGACCCGGATTCTGGCCGGTGGGCTACATACTGTGAAACAGCAGGTAGTGAGGATTGACAAGGAGCCGGAGGCATCCCTGCCTCCCCAAATCCAAAAGGATGTGACAACCCGGTTCATGGAGATGGCCCCAGAGGCTGACGCCATCATGGTTTCCGACTATGGATACGGGGTGGTTCCCTCCAAAACAGGGGAAATTATCAACCCATGGAGGGAAAGGTGCCCCGTCGTTTTAGACTCCCGCCACCGTATCTTAGAACTTACGGGGATAACAGCCGCCACCCCCAATGAACCCGAAACAGCTGCTGCCGTGGGAAAGGATCGGCTGGGGAATAGGGATGTGGAATGGGCGGGTAAACGCCTCTTAAAGATCACCGGCAACAAGGCCATCCTGATCACCAGAGGGAAGAAGGGCATGGCCCTCTTTCTTGATACAGGGGAGATTTACCACATACCCATCTTCGGCACTGATGAGGTGGCGGACGTTACGGGAGCGGGAGACACAGTGATAGCCACATTCTCCCTTTCCTTGGCAGCGGGGGCGGGTTTCTTAGAGGCTGCCAGATTGGCCAACTACGCCGGAGGTGTTGTGGTGATGAAAAGCGGCACGGCCACTGTATCCCAGAAAGAACTCCTGGAGGCTGTAAAGGAACAGTATGAGGACTACCAGAAGTAAGATAAAGACCTTGGAAGAGTTAGAAACCATAATCCTCCGGGAAAAGAAAAAAAGAAAAGAGGTGGTCATGGCCAATGGCTGCTTCGATCTCCTCCACGTGGGTCATGTCCGTTATTTGGAAGCGGCCCGTCTGGAGGGTGATCTCTTAGTGGTAGCCGTCAACTCTGATGCATCCGTTCGACAGATCAAGGGACCTGACAGACCCTTTGTACTCCAGGAAGAACGCATGGAGATAGTGGCTGCCTTAGAGGCCGTGGATTACGTCTTTTTATTCCACGACCCCACCCTGGACCGGATCTTATTGAGGCTGAAGCCCCAGGTTCAAGCCAAGGGAACCGACTATACAGAAGAAACAGTACCAGAAAGAGAAACTGTGCTCTCCTATGGGGGGAGGGTAGCCATCTGTGGCGATTCCAAAGACCACTCTTCCACGGAGTTGGGAAAGGGGTTATCTTTTTGACCCTTTCCTTAGATGTTTCAGGAAGGCCTCAACAACATCGGGATCGAAATGGGTTCCGGCCTCCTCCTCCAACAGGATAAGGGCATCCTTCCTGCTCAGGGTGCGTTCCATGTAGTTTCTACTGGAAGAAACGGCATCAAAGGTGTCAGCTACAGCCACGACCCTGGCCAAAAAGGGAATCTCCAAGCCTGCCAGACCTTGGGGATAACCCGTACCATCCCACTTTTCGTGATGGTAAAGAATGATATCCAAAGCCCCATTGAGGCTGGATAGGGGCTTGCATATTCTGTAACCCAAAAGTGGATGTTGCTTCATGATATCCATTTCTTCTTTGGTGAGGGTCCCCTCTTTGGCAAGAATGCTGTCGGGAATGGCGATCTTACCTATGTCATGGAGGAGGGCGCCGATTTTAAGGGTCTTCAGCTCCCTCTCTGTGAGCCCCATGGTGAGTCCGATGCCGTAAGAGTAGCTGGTCACCCGGTGAATATGGCCCTTGGTATAGTAATCCTTGGCCTCCACGATCTTGGCAATGGTGAAAAGGACGTTATCTACCTTCTCCATCTCGTCCATAAGGTTCTTGATCTTCAACTGGTTCCTCACCCTGGTGGTTAAAGATCCTTCCTGCAAAGGTAAAAGGACCACATCGCTGGCCCCTTGTTCCATGCAGAGCTGTTCTTCTTTGGGATCAAGGGTGTATGCCATGATGGGAATGGAGTGACGGGCCCATTGGGTCTTCAATTTGTCCTGATAGTTCAAAAAGATATTTCCTTGAACAATTATGGCATGGGGCTTAAGCTGGCTGGCCACTTTCCCCTCCCTGGGGTCGGGAAAGTAAACCACTTTAAACCCTTTCACCTGGGTGATGAGTCCCAACACCTTCTTTGTGACTGGATCATCCTTCCCAATCAATGCCAACTTCGCCCGCACTTATCCCCTCCTTCTTTTATGTAGTATGCTGTTTTTGGCAGGCTTAAATCAATAGGTTTATTTGCCTTTTATGACAATTTAGCAATAAATAAAGGGATTTTTGGAAGAATTTTAACAGGAGCACAGGTCCATGGGTTTCTGGAAAGGATTGGACCCACGAAGATTCCATATGATATTCAGGTCCCTTTTAGCTTTAGAGGGTAATCCACAAGTGAAGGCCAAGGCCTTTGCTATAGGGGTTTTCATAGCCTTCAGTCCCACTTATGGCCTTCATACCATCACCGTTATTCTGGCTTCCTGGGTCTTCAGGCTCCCCTTTTCCATCATCCTTCTGGGGTCCCTGGTAAACAACCCATGGACATTTTTTCCCATTTACGGCTCATCTTACATGGTGGGTAGGTGGTTGCTCTCCCTTTTTCCCAAGTTTTATTCCCCCCCTCCCTTTCATCTTTTAGCCCAACAATTAAGGGCCCTCACTTGGAAAGACTGGTTCACCCAGGCCCCCATCCTTATATTCAAGGAGGGTTTCCCCTTTGTAGTGGGCTCCCTCTTCTTGGGTGTGGCCATGGCCTTGGGGGCCTACTTTGTGGTATTAAAAATCTTAAGACCCGAGAGGCCAAAAAAAGGAGGCAGCCATGAAGGAAATCCCCAGGGATCTGATGAAGACCTTTTATGAGGCCGAAAACGTGGCCGTTCTCACCGGGGCCGGGGTCTCAGCGGAGAGTGGAGTGCCCACCTTCAGGGGGCAAGATGGGCTTTGGAAAAAGTACAGTCCCCAGGAGTTGGCTACCTCCCAGGCCTTTGCTCAAGATCCCAAGTTGGTTTGGGAGTGGTACGAATGGAGAAGGGGACTCATAGCCCCTTTAAAACCCAATGCTGCCCATAGATTCATAGCAGCTCTGGAGAGACAGTATCCCCACTTTCTCCTTATTACCCAGAACATAGATGGACTCCATCAAAAAGCCGGGAGCGTAAAGCTGGTGGAACTCCACGGGAACATCTGGAAGGTGAGATGCACCAAAGAAGAGACGGTAAAAGAAGATAGAAGGGTACCTCTCCCTCAGATCCCCCCTTTGTGTGAAAACTGCGGGGCCCTTTTACGGCCCCATGTGGTCTGGTTTGGGGAATCTCTGCCCCCAGATGCTTTGACTCAGGCCATGGAAGCAGCTGAAGACTGCGATCTTTTCCTGGTGATAGGCACATCGGGGGTGGTTTATCCTGCAGCCGCCCTCCCTCAGATAGCTCAATCCCGTAAAGCCAGGGTCTTGGAGATCAATCCCGAAGAAACCCCTATAACCCCCATAGCAACCTGGTACCTTGGGGGAGAGGCAGGAGAGGTCTGCCAAAATCTGGCCCAAGCCCTGGACTTGTCCTTGGGAGAGTGAGTTATCCAGCCTCTCTCTTTATCCAGGAAGCCACTCTTTTAATGGACCAGGCCAAGGGAGGTGTAACTACCTCACCCCAGGTGGGAAGGATGTCCATAACCCCCTTCTCCCAAAGGAGAAAGGTGTGATGAAGGCAGAGATCCGGATCTTGAAGCACCGTGAGGAAGAGGAGGGCTTTTCTTGCCGGGCAGTAAAGGCAATCTTCTACCTTGAAATACCCCCCTTGGGGCAGGGGAAATCCCCAGGGAGAAAGCCCCTTCCATAAAGCCTGAGGATTGGACAAGGAAACCTCTAATGGATAGCAAAGGAGGGTTTCGTCTTTCTCTCTATAGACACTGCCCACTTTTCTGTAAGCCATTTTGTATATCTTGAGGCCCTGGGAGGCCCACTTTCTTAGGTACTTGGTATTAAGCTCCATGGGAGTGGGTATCCCCTGAAAGAGGGGGGATCCCTGAAAGAGGGACTCCATCTCCCAGGCATATTCCCCATGGTCCGTGGCCAAGACTATCTTTCCTTCTTCAGCCAACACCTGAGACACAATGTCCAAGAGAGGGGCCTGTACCATCCTCCTGGCAGGCTTCTTTGGCCACGGGAAGGGGAAAAACACGTATAAGGTATCAACGGATCCCTCAGGAAAGAGCCACTGTAAAGCCCACGCTCCGGGGGCCTTGAGGATGACATAAGAATCCCTCCCCCTGAGTCGTCTCAGGGCCTTTCTTATGCTCCAGTTTGAGATCTCTATCCCCACCACCCCCCTGTCAGGGCTTATCAGTCTTTCCAGAAACTCACCGTTACCGAAGCCTACCTCTACCAATAGAGAACCAACCTCACCCAAGAGGCCTTGTATCCTACCCTTCTCCAGCCATACCCTGGGAGTGACATACTGAGGGGGGGTAGGTTTGGGATAAAGCATGGCAGGAACTGTAGACCGGAGAACCTTTCCCTTCAACCTTTCCGTCATGGAAAGGAGTACGGTAGCAAGGGACCCCTGATCCAGAAAATGACCTCCCCTTTGGACCTTCATCATGGTCCCTTCCTCCTTGGGGATAAAGGCAACGGGATAGACAAGTTCCCCTTTCTCTGCCAAAAAGAGGGCCTCCCTTTTGCCCAGATATAGGCTCCCTGGAGGAAGGGACCCCAAAATCTCTTTAAAGGCCTTTCTCACCATGATATGAGACATGGCGATGCTTTAGCGGGGAGGTGCCCTCTTGTCAATTTTCCCAAGAGGAAAAAGCCAGGAGAAGGAAGCCCGAAAGTGGGATAAAGAGGTCAAGAAGGGAAAGGGGGGATGGGGTCCCTTCTTTTCTCTAATGAGATGGCACTATCTTCAGGGACAAGGGGAGAAACTGGAGGACCTGATTAAACAGGCCCCCACCCAGGAGCTAAGGAGGGCATTGGAGATTTTTAGACTCTACCTCCAAGGGGAAAAGGATATCCCTCTGAGACTCATAGAAGACTTGAAGGGCAAGGACAAAAGGGAAGAGGCCTGGCTGGCCTTGTTGAGAGGACTAACGGGTGATCCTCCCTATCTCCAAAGGTGCCTCCAGCTATACCCCAATCATCCCTGGGCCAAAGAGGTAAAAATTACGCTGGGACAAGTCCTTTTAAAAAAAGGAAAAGGGGAAGATGCCTTGGGGCACCTTGTCTCCTTGGAATCGGAGAAGGACCCCCAAGTCTGTCTGTTGATAGGCCAGATTTATCATCAGATGGGCAACGATCTGGCGGCCAGAAGCTACTTGGAACGGGCCATGGCCAGGGGCCAGGGAGGGATCAAGACCAGAGGGGCCGAAATGGTGGTTCGTTTAGCCCGCCAAAGGGAAGAATGGGACAAGGTGGCCTCGGCCCTCAAGATCCTCCTGGAAAGGGCCACGGCCGAGGATAAAGCGAAAATCCAGAAGGAGCTGGCAGAAGTTTTTATCAAGGGAGGAAAGATAAAAGAGGCCATAAAAGTTATGGAGGGGTTACCATCAAGGGAATGTCAAGCTCTCTGGATCCTTCTGGCCACCACTTTGGAGGAGAAGAAGGATTGGCATGGAGCCGTAGAGGCCTGGGAAAAAGTGGAAGGGCTCCAGGCCCTTCTGGGCAAGGGGAGGGCCCTTTTATCCTTGGGAAAAAACAAGGAGGCTATAAAACTTTTAGAAGGGAGCAAGGAGTGGGAAGGCCTGTATCTCTTGGCCCGAGCCCTTTGGGAATCGGGGGATAGGGAGGACACCCTTACAACCCTGAGGTCCTTGGGAGAAGAGGGGTGCAAGGCCTTACCCCAAGCGGCTCTGTTGAGGGCCCAAGCAGCCCTGGAGTTGCAAGAGGCCGAAGAGGCTGCTCTATGGGCTCTGGAAGCCTTCCAAGGCCTGCCCCAAGAGGAGAAAAGGCAGGCCAAGACCCTGCTTAAAAAGGTCAAGGCTGCCTTAAAGGAGACCCCTGACGCCAAAAAGTGGCTACCTGTCCTGGAAGAGGCTGTAAAAGAGTCTCCCCTCTTCCATCGCCTCAAAGAAGGCCTCTTCAGAAGTCGCCAGGGCATGACCAAGAAATTGGAAGAGGTCCTGGGTATCAGGGGAGAGATAACCCGGGAGGACCTGGAAAGGGTGGAGGAGGTCCTCATCTCTGCCGATGTGGGGGTTGAAACCACGGCAAAACTCATAAAGGCCTTGGAGAGGAAGATGAATCGGGGAGAGGTGAAGGGAAGAGAGGGACTCATGACTGCCCTGAAGGAAGAGATCCTCCTTATCCTCAGTGGGGCCCAGGGAAAGCTGGAGATGGGCCCGTCTCCCTGGGTCATTATGATGGTGGGGGTCAACGGTACGGGCAAGACTACCACCATTGCCAAATTGGCCCGGCGTCTCACCCAAGAGGGGAAAAAGGTTATCCTGGCAGCGGGAGACACCTTCAGGGCGGCAGCCATAGAGCAGATGGAGGTCTGGGCTCAACGGGTAGGGGTACCCGTGGTGAAGCAGCAACCAGGTTCCCATCCCTCAGGGGTGGTCTATGATGCTCTACAAGCCGCCAGGGCCCGGGGTGCAGACGTGGTTATTGTGGATACAGCGGGAAGGCTCCATACCAAGGTAAACCTCATGGAAGAGTTGAAGAAGATGGTGAAAGTGGCTTCCAAGGAACTTCCCGGGGCCCCCCAGGAAACCCTCTTGGTTCTGGACGCTACCACGGGGCAAAATGCTCTGTCCCAGGCCAGGCTCTTCTCTCAGGCGGTACCCGTCACGGGCCTGGTCCTCACCAAGCTGGACGGTACGGCCCGGGGGGGTATAATAATTGCTGTGGCTGGGGAACTCGTCATCCCCGTCAAGCTCATTGGCGTAGGGGAGGGAATGGATGACCTCCAGGACTTCGATGCCGAGGCCTTTGCGGAGGCCCTCTTTGAGGCTTATTAGCAGCCTTCTGCTCCTCCTCTGGGCCGCTCCTCTCTGGGCAGGTCACCTCTACACTTATGTGGACAGGGAAGGGGTTCTCCACATTACCGATTTATGGAGGGGGGGATCGGCCCCCGTGAGAAAGGCCGCCTTGCCTCCCTCCTCCTTGGAAGGCATCATCCAACAAGCATCCCAGAAACAGGGGCTGGACCCCTCCTTGGTAAAGGCCGTCATCCAGGTGGAATCGGGCTTCAACCCCGGGGCCCTCTCCTCCAAGGGGGCCGTGGGCCTCATGCAGCTCATGCCTGATACTGCCCGTCTCTACGGTGTAAAAGACCCCTGGGATACAGCCCAAAACGTCAAGGCCGGTACGGCCTATCTCAGGGATCTTATTCAATACTTCGATGGGGACTTGGAAAAGGCCTTGGCAGCTTACAACGCTGGGCCCAAAGCGGTGAAGGACTACGGCGGCGTACCCCCCTTTCCTGAGACCCAAAAATACGTGAGGGAGATCTTCTCCCTCTATCCCACCCGGAAGGTGAAGGTAAAGACTTCTTCCCAGGGAAAGGGATCCTCCAGGCCCATCCGGCGTATCCGTCTCCCCGATGGCACTGTCCTTTATACCAACATGCCTGGGTCCTGAGGATGGATAGAAAAACCTTTCTTCCATAACCCTGTCCTTTGTCTTTCTCACCTTGAAGTACGCTTACCTGGCCCTGGACTTAGACAACGAGGGAGAGGGAGGTACCTTTGCCCTTTTTGCCCT
>CAZBOO010000064.1:862-7844 GCA_964493535.1 uncultured Aquificales bacterium | reverse complement strand
CGGCGAGCGGACTTGAACCGCTGACCTGCTGATTACGAATCAGCTGCTCTACCGACTGAGCTACGCCGGCTTCCTACCCTCTTATGGGAGGGGTGAAGGTTTTTGTCAAGCTGGTGTTTCTGGAGGGTTTATCCCTTTTATTCTATTTTCTCCTCTCCTGGGGGATGATAAAGATAAAAACAGGCCTATGAATGGGGTATGACGATGGATAGATTCAAGATAGACGAAAAAGGGCGGGTGTATTGGAAAGGGATGGAGGTTATCCACCCCAGGATTAAGAGGTATCTCCTCTCATTGATGGATCGGGACCATGAAGGTGTGTGGGTGAGGAACCAACACCAGCAGGTGGGTGTGGATATGGAGGGGACCCCTTTCTATGTGGAGGCCATCAGGGAGGGAGAGAGAAACGGAGAGATTTTCCTTTGGGCCATTCTCAATGATGGATCTGAAGAGGTGTTGGATCCTTCCACATTAAGGATAGCCCCTGATAACAAGGTTTACTGTTCCATAAAAGGGGGGAGGTTCGAGGCCTTGCTCACCCTTTCTGCATATTGGCAGTTGGTGAGATACCTGGTACAAGAAGAAGGTGTCTTTTATTTTCAGTTGGGTTCCAAGAAGCATCCTTTAAGGCTTGAAGATAAGAAGGAGGGAGGTTCACTATGAAGGTGAGAAAAGCGGTTTTCCCTGTAGCTGGTTGGGGGACCAGGTTTTTGCCGGCTACAAAGGCCATGCCCAAAGAGATGCTTCCTTTGGTGGATAAGCCTATTATCCAGTATGTGGTGGAGGAATGCCTGGATTCGGGGGTTAGGTCCATCATCATGGTGACTGGAAGGGTCAAGAGGGCCATTGAGGATCACTTCGATATATCCTTTGAGCTGGAATTGGTGTTGAAGGGTCAAGGCAAGGAAGGCCTCCTGAAGGAAGTGAGGCGCATTGCCCTTATGGCCGATATGATCTATGTCCGGCAGAAGCAGCCCCTGGGATTAGGCCATGCCATTTTGAGTGCCAAAGAAGCTGTGGGGGACGAGCCCTTTGCTGTTCTTCTGGGGGACGACGTCATTTATGACCTCCAAAAACCCACTTTAGCCAGGATGCTGGAGATCTACGAACGGTATAATCGCCCTGTCATAGCCATAAGGGAGGTACCCAGGGAGCAGGTGGTACGCTATGGCATTGTAGGAGGCAAGGTTCTGGGGGGCGGTGTGGTGGAGATCAGCAGCATGGTGGAGAAGCCCAGTGTAGATGTGGCCCCTTCCAATTGGGCCATAATAGGCCGTTACGTGCTCCCTCCCGAGACCTTTGATTACATAGAGGAGACCAAGATGGGACCCACGGGGGAGATCCACCTTACCGATGCTTTGTCCCGGCTTTTGCACGATGGTCCTGTTTATGGTTATCTTTTCCCAGGGACCTACTTAGACTGCGGTGAGAAGCTGGGTTACCTCAAGGCTATGATCTATTACTCTATGCTCAGGGAGGATCTGGCTTCGGCATTGAGGGAGTTTATGAGGGAGTTCTTAAAATAGGTGAAGGTCTCTCTCTTTGAGTACCACCTCCCCCCAGATCGCATAGCCCAGGAGCCCCTTCCCCAAAGGGATGCCTCCCGTCTCATGGTGGTGAAGAGTAGGAAAGGCTCTATATTCCATGCCACCTTTAGGGAATTCCCTCAGTTGGTGGAAGGGGGTGCCCTTATGGTGGTGAATAACGCCAGGGTGATTCCTGCCCGCCTTTTTGGAAGAAGGGCTACAGAGGGAAAGGTGGAGGTCTTCCTGGTGAGGGAGAGAGAGAAGGATCTATGGGTCTGCTTGGTAAAGCCGGGGAGGTATCTTAGAGAAGGGGCAAAGGTTTTCTTTCCTCCGGGTAATTGGTGGGGAGAGGTAGGGGAGGTCTTGGCTTCCGGTGAGCGGGTGATACGCTTCTGGGGCCCTGGCGGGGTAGAGGCCCTCCTGGAATACCGGGGCCAGATTCCCCTGCCTCCCTATATCAGACGTTCCCCTTCACCCTTGGATGGGGAGAGATACCAGACGATTTACGCTACTCGAAAGGGAGCTGTAGCCGCTCCCACGGCTGGCCTCCACTTTACACCCAGGGTGTTGGATGCCTTGAAGGATAAGGGGGTGGAGATAGTCTCCCTCACCCTCCACGTGGGGCCAGGGACCTTTAGGCCTGTGAAGGCGGAGGATATGGAGGACCATTCCATGGAAGAAGAGTATTACGAGATTTCCCCTCAGACGGCTGATAAAATCCAGAAGGCCAAGAAAGAGGGGAGGAGGCTTTTGGCCGTGGGCACTACTGTGACCAGGGCCCTGGAAAGCGCAGCTAATGAGGAGGGGGATTTGGTGAGGCTTAAGGGATGGACAGGGCTCTTCATCTATCCGGGTTTCAGGTTCAAGGTGGTGGATGGACTCCTTACCAACTTTCACCTTCCCCGTTCTACTCTTCTTATGCTGGTGTGTGCCTTTGGTGGAAGGGAACTCGTTATGCGTGCTTACCGGGAGGCGATTGAGGAGGGCTATCGTTTCTACTCTTACGGGGATGCCATGTTGATTATTTAGCCTTGTGCCTTCGAGGTTGATCCTGATTAGGAATTTTGAGCGTGTAGGGGGCGTTTCATACGCCCTTGCATTGGCACGATGATGTGAAATTCTCCCCTATCTCTTTTTGGTGCCTTTTGCTATATTCAAACTGGTGGGGTGCTCAGAAGGGGTTTTTCTTTGGCTCAGGGGGCAATATGCGGGTAAGGTTGGGAGTGTTCTTTGGTTTACTGTTGTTGTCTGCCCGGCTTCAGGCGGGGGAGGTAAGGGTTTTCTTTAGTCCCCAGGGAGGCTGTGAGGAGGCCATCCTGGCCCAGATTGATAAGGCCCAGAGGTATGTTCATGTGGCCATGTATGCCTTCACAAGCCGGTACTTAGCCCAGGCTTTGGTGAGGGCTAAAGAGAGGGGAGTAGATGTGAAGGTGGTGCTGGACGCTTCTTTTGACGGGGAGAGCAAGTACTCCAAAGGGGACTACCTCAGGAGGAAAGGCATACCGGTGAAGGACGGTTCTCCTCGCTGGAGGCGGGGATTGAAGGTGATAGAGGGCCTTATGCATGACAAATTTGCTGTTATTGACGGCCAGATAGTGGCAACCGGCTCTTATAACTGGACAGCCAGGGCCCAGAGGGCCAATTACGAGAATCTTTTGGTTTTTGTGGATGAACCTTCTCTGGCCTCGGCCTACGAGGAGGAGTTCCAGAGGTTATGGCGATAAGGATTGAGAAGAAAAAGGCCCTTTTCTATATCATTATCCCTCTGCTGATAGCCTGGGGATACCAGGTCTATCGCTTGTCCTCCCTTTCCCCGGTTCGCCCCCATCCCTATGAAGGGCCTTTCAGAGTTGATGCGGTGCGCGTAAGGCCTGTGCCTTTAAAAGAAGCCCTTTCTCAGGGTTTAACAGGGGTCTTGGTTCATCTGGAAGGTGAAGTGAGAAAGGTGAGGATTACTAAGGGGAAGGTGCTCCTTTTATGGATAGGGGGTATCAAGGTGGTGGCATACCCCTTTGTTTACAGCAGGTTGGACAGAAGGGTCTTCAAGGGCAAATGGCTTTCGGCTACGGGGGTACTTTGCAACCACCCCCGCTATGGATGGGAGGTGATTCTCAGGAAGCCGGGGGATTTGCAGCGAGCTTCAGCTCCCTTTTGAGTTCTTCGATCTCCTGGGGCGATATATACCGGTATTGCCCTTGGGGGAGGCCTTTTAATGTGAGATGGCCCATGGCTACCCTCACTAAGGATATGACAGGGTATCCCATGGCCTTGAACATTCGGCGGATCTGGCGTTTGCGGCCTTCTTTCAGGACCACTTCCACTTCCGTTTCCCTCTTTCCTCGGGATACCACCCGAATCTCTGCGGGGGCTGTTTTGCCGTCTCTGAGGCGGATTCCCTTCCGCAGGCGGTTCAGGTCTTCCTCTTTGGGGGTTCCTCTTAGACGCACCCGGTATCTTTTTTCCATGTGATACCGGGGATGCATGAGGCGATAGGCCAGCTCTCCATGGTTAGTGAAGAGGAGAAGCCCTTCAGAGTCCCTGTCCAACCTGCCCACGGGGTATACCCTTTCCTCCACACCGGTCAGAAGCTTCATTACAGTAGGCCTTCCCTTTTCATCCTTGACGGAGGTGATATATCCCTTGGGTTTGTTGAGGATGATATAGATATGGTGAGGCGGTTCGAGCATCACGCCGTCCACCTCTACCTGGTCGTTCAGGGGGTCCACAGTGGCGCCCAGGGTGTGTACCGTATTCCCGTTTACTTTTACCCGACCTTCCAGGATGAGCCTTTCTCCTTCCCTTCGGGAGGAGGTCCCACAGCGGGAGAGGAACTTATGGAGTCTTTCCCTTGTCATGGGGAGCATGGGAGTGGTTGGGCTGGATGAGCCCGCCCGATACCACCAGCTTGATTCCCTCTTCCACGCTCATCTTTAGGGGAATCACATCCTTTTCGGGGACTATTATCATGAGTCCCGAGGTGGGGTTGGGAGAAGTGGGTATGAAAAGGGTGAGGCGAGGTTGGGAGGGATCCTCCTGGAGTTCGCCCTTGGCTGGGCTCGTGACGAAGGCTATGGACCATATCCCCTTTCGTGGATATTCCACCAAGACCACCTTTTTGAATTTGTTATCGGCGCTGGTGGAGATGACGGTTTCTACCAATTGCTTGGCTGAGGTGTATAACCCACGTATAAAGGGGATGCGTTCCAGGATCATCTCTCCTAAGTGGAAGATCTTTTTGCCCAGGATATTGGTGGTGAAGATGCCTACCAGGATGATGAATATGAAAGTGAGGATGAGCCCTAACCCTGGGATGCGATGGAGGTATTTATGGGGTGTGCCCAGCTTGGATAAGAGGTCAAAGAGGATGGGTATGATCACCCTATCCACCTTATTGACGATGAAGGCCACCACAAAAAAGGTGACAAAAATGGGAACAAGGACGGCCAACCCCGCTAAGAAAGCCGTTCTGATGCGATTTCTAAGTTTTTTCATAAAAGGCTACTTCGTCTTGGCCACCACCCCTAAGGGGAGGCCCCATATCTTACAGAAGCCTTCTCCCGCTTTATGTTCGAAGGCATCGGCTGCTTCGTAGGTGGCCAGGTTGTAGTCGTAGAGGGAGTGGGGTGAGCGCCTCCCTACAGGTATGCACTGTCCCTTGTATAGCTTGAGACGCACGCTTCCTGTTACCCTTTCCTGGGTCTTGTCTACAAAGGCATCCAGGGCCTCTCTCAAGGGGGAGAACCAGTATCCGTAGTAGACCATCTCTGCGTATTTCACAGAGAGGTACTCCTTGATGCGGAAGGTTTCCCTTTCTAAGCAGAGGTGTTCCAGTTCTCGATGGGCTGTATAGAGGATGGTGGCTCCAGGGGCCTCGTATATTTCTCTGGATTTGATGCCCACCAAGCGGTTTTCTACCATGTCTATTCTGCCTACACCGTACCGCCCCCCCATCTCGTTGAGACGGGTTATCAGGGCTACAGGGTCCAGGGGCTCACCGTTTAGGGAGACTGGTTCTCCTCTTTCGAAGCCTATTTCCAGGTATAAAGGCTCTTGGGGGGTCTCTTGGGGGCTCTTGGTTATGATGTAGGCATTCTCAGGTGGCTCGGCCCAGGGATCTTCCAGGACCCCGCATTCTATGCTTATGGACCAGAGATTCAGGTCTATGGAATAGGGTTTATCTTTGGTGACAGGCACGGGGATGTTATGCTTCTGGGCATATTCTATTTCTTCCTCTCGGGACTTGAATTCCCATTCCCGTACAGGGGCCAGGCATTTGAGGTTAGGATCTAAGGCCATAGCGGAGACCTCGAAACGTACCTGATCGTTTCCTTTTCCCGTGGCCCCGTGGGCAACGGCGTCTGCCCCTTCCTCCCTGGCTATTTTCACTAAATACTTAGATATGATAGGCCTATTCAGGGCGGTTCCTAAGGGGTATTTCCCTTCGTAGAGGGCATGGGCCTTGAGAGCGGAAAAACAGTACTCCCTGAGGAACTCCTCTTTCAGGTCGTAGATGAAGACCTTGCTGGCTCCCGTGGCCAGGGCCTTTTTCCGTACCTCTTCCATGTCTTCCTGCTGTCCTACATCTGCCGAGAATGCGATGATTTCGCATCCGTAGTTTTCTATGAGCCAGCGGATGATCACCGAGGTGTCTAATCCGCCGGAGTAGGCCAGCACTACTTTCGTGGGTGTCTCCATGGATGTGCCTCCTTTTATATTTGCTCCAGAAGCATAAGCAAGAGGGCCTTCTGGAGATGCAGCCGGTTTTCTGCCTGGTCCCAAACCACCGATTGGGGTCCGTCTATCACTTCATCCATCACCTCTTCACCCCTGTGGGCGGGGAGGCAATGCATAAAGGTGGCCTCTGGATGGGCCTTGGACATGAGATCTTTCGTGACCCGGTAAGGGGCCAGCGCTTGGAGTTTTTCCTGACGCTTTTTGTCCTGTCCCATGCTCACCCACACATCGGTGTATACTACCTGGGCATCTTTGACGGCATCAGAGGGATCATGGACCACCTCCACTTGGGCGCCTTCTTCCTTGGCCCTTTGCAGGACTTCCGGGGGAGGTTCGTAGTTCGGGACTATCCCTAAGGTGAGTTTTATGGGAATCCGGGCAGCCAGATTTACCCAGGAGGCAGCCACGTTGTTGCCGTCTCCCAGGAAAACCACCTTGAGCCCCTCCCATTGGGGGAAGGATTCCTGGATGGTCATGAGATCCGCCAGCACCTGACAGGGATGGAATCTGTCTGAAAGGGCATTGATTACAGGGATAGAGGCGTGTTGGGCAAACTCCTCTATGGTGGAGTGGGCGTAGGTCCTCAAGGCCATCACATCCAGGTATCGGGAGAGCACCCTGGCTGTGTCTGCCACAGTCTCTCCCCGTCCCAGCTGAAGCTCCCCAGGATTCATAAAGACTACTTCCCCTCCCAACTGGTACATGCCCCCCTGGAGGGATAT
>CAZBOO010000064.1:0-851 GCA_964493535.1 uncultured Aquificales bacterium | reverse complement strand
CAGATCCCTTTTCATTTGCTCTTTCCCTGGCATAAAGTATTTGCTAATTAGAACGGCCTATTTCCTTTGTCAATCAGGAGGATGCGGAATTGAAGGTAGAAAAGCCTACTTTAAAGGAGGTTTCTCAGATACAGAAGCTGGTGAACAGTTATGCCCGGAAAGGTTTTCTCTTGCCCCGTTCCTTGCCGGATATCTACGAGTCCATCAGGGAATTTTTTGTGGTTAAGGATGGGAGTGAAGTGGCGGCTGCCGGCGCCCTTAAGATATTTTGGGAGGATCTGGCAGAAATCCGCTCCCTTGCCGTTGACGAAAAGTACCGGGGTCAGGGTCTGGGCAGGGAACTGGTGGATGCCTGTTTCAGGGAAGCCATGGAATTAGGTGTAAAAAAGGTTTTCGTTCTCACCAATACACCTGAGTACTTTTCCCGTTTGGGATTCTATTCTGTGGATAGGAAAGACCTTCCCCAAAAGGTGTGGTCCGATTGTCTGAAGTGCCCCAAGTTTCCTGACTGTGACGAGGTTCCCTTAATGATAGACATGGACTCCTTAGAGTTAGACGGATAAGATTTTCTCGGTCTCTTCCTCTGAGAGGGAGGCAGGGGTGTCTCTCTGTCAAGGGATAATACCCGGGAGTAGCCGGCTTCTCTGTCATTTGCTGTTTGATTTAGTGTTAAGGGGGTTGGGGAGAGTATAAGACGCAGGGTTCCAGTTCAGTCACAAAGGCAGGGGGTTAGCGTAGGGACCTATGGGTGGTTTTTCTTTTCGTTACGCTAATTTAGAAGGATTTTTTAATAATAGTTCTGTATTGGAACGATTTTATAGGCCTATTATTAGCTTTACCTGTTGATATTG
>CAZBOO010000063.1:909-7871 GCA_964493535.1 uncultured Aquificales bacterium | reverse complement strand
CCCATACCCTTACCAAGATCGTGGAACAGAATGGCCAAAAAGAGGAGATAACGCTTCTCCCTGTGCCCCACAAGAGCATCTTTTAAATAGGAAAGCTGGGGACTCGTGGCCCCCTCCAGCTCCTCGGCATACTGGAGAGACATAAGGGTGTGCTCATCCACGGTGAAGCGGTGATAGAGGTCATACTGCATGAGACCCGTGAGCCTCTCCCACCTGGGGAAGAGCCTCTCCATGAAACCAATCTCGTGGAGGAAACGGAAAACCAGATGGGCGCCTGGTGCATTTAGAATATCCACCAAGGCTTCACGGACCTCAGGAGAGTTGAAGTTCTCCACCCTCCAGTGAAGGGGAGGCACCCAGAAACCTCGGGGGATATCCAAGAGATTGACCCCTTCCTTCTGAAGTCTGTAGACCTCCCTCAGAAAGTGGGCCGGCGTGGGGAAGGGGTGCTCCATCACCTCCCGCACCAAATCGAGATTCACCGGGGTCACGCCGGAAGGCCTCAAGCCCACCTCCTCCATGGTCCTCAAAAGAAAGGCCCGGGAAACCCTGCGGATCTCCCTCACCCGAGAATAGTACTCCCTCATAAAGTGCTCCACGGCCAGTAGTTTCTTGGTATCCCTGAACCCCAAGTTATAGGCCACCTGAGGCTGAATATCCAAAGAGAGGACATCATTCTTCCTCCGTCTTATGCCATGGATATCGTTTCTCACCCTCCATATGAAATCTAAAGACCTTTCCAAGATCTCAAACTCCAAGGGGGTCAAAAGGCCCTTGCGCTTTAGATCCTTGAAGATCCGTGCCCCATAAATGCCCTTGGCCATCCACATCACAGTATGAATATCCCGAAGGCTACCGGGACTCTCCCTCACATTGGGCTCTAAGAGATACATAGTGGAACCGTAACGTTCGTGCCGCTCCACCATCCAGTTGTACATCTCTTCCAAAAAAAGGGACTGGCCCGGAGCAATCACCTCCCGGGCCACGGTTCTGCTGAATTGGACAAAGGGGTTCATAGACCCCCCCAAAAGACGAGTATCTATATAAGCCGTCTTGGCCATCATATCCTCTAAGGACATGGCCACTGCCTCCTCAACGAAGCGATAGGAGTGGCCTATTTGAAGGCCCAAATCCCACAGACATTGAACCCCTTGGAGAACCCTATCATCAGCCTCATGTCCATCCTTGGCATATAGGAACATGAGATCAATATCCGACTGAAGGTTGAGTTCCTTCCGACCGTACCCCCCCAAAGCCACAATGGAGTAATGGGGATACGTCCCTTGAAACATGGCCTGGAATAACTCCCTTAGGATCTCGTCCATCCTTTGGGTATAGACCACCACCTGAAACCATCCCCCCACTCCCTGCCTATTCCAGTCCTGGATGAGGTCCCTGGTCTCCTCTATCCTCTTTCTCAAACCCTGAACCAGGCCTCTAAACTCAGGAACACACTGGCTCTCCCCCTTAGCAGCCCAAGGCATCCAACAAGACCCCCTCCCTCAGCCCCAAATCACTGACCTTCAAAACCTCCTGGTTCCAAAGCTCCATGGTAGCCAAGGTGATAACAGTTCCAGGGATGATGAGATCCTCCCTCCCCTCCTCCAAACCAGAAATCTCCAGCCTTTCATTCCGGGTCAAGGAGAGGAAACCGGATAGCATTTCCTCTATCCTAACCTTCCCCAAGACATATCCATGAACCTTTTCATGTTGATAGATGGACAGACCCATGTCAATGGCAGCCAAGGTAGTCACCGTTCCTGCCGTTCCCACCAGAGGCCAAGGGTCCTTTCCCAGACGTTCCCCTACTTCTTCCATCTCCTTTTTCACCTGAACCCAGAGCACCCTCATCTCTCCCTGAGTAGGGGGGTCATGGAACAAAAAGGTCTCTGTGAGTTTCACCACACCCAAGGAGGTAGATATGACCTTCAGAGGAGTGTGATCCTGGAATCGGATATACTCGGTGCTCCCGCCCCCTATATCGAAAAGCGCCCCTTTAAAAAGGCCTAAACCCAGAAGAGCCCCCTTTAAAGTGAGCCTGGCCTCCTCTTCCCCGGATATAACGTTAATGGGGACACCCAAAGCCTCCTGGGCCCTAAGAAGAAAGGGATGGGCATTAAAGGCCTCCCGAAACACGCTGGTGGCCACGGCCACCACCCTTTCCACTCCCAAAGTCTCCAAGGTCTCCCTGAAAGCCTTCAGGGCTTCCTGGGCCCTCTCCTGGGCCTGGGGCACCATCCCCCCTTGCTGGGCCAGACCCTCCCCCATTCTCACCACCCTCCTTTCCTCATGAAGGGGACAAATCCCCTGGCATTCCCCACCATAGTCCACCACCAAAAGGCGGAAGGTGTTGGTACCCAAATCTACGGAAGCAGCCCTCATGAGCCCTCCAAGGGGACCAGGTCCAGCTCCCCCCAAGCACCTAAGCGGTCCTCACAAATGACCACCGCCCCCAAAACGCCTGGAATCCGGTTTGCCCTCTTCAGGGTTCTCTCTATATCAAAAGGACCTTGCACCAAATTGGCTAAAGCCGTGGCGGCAGCATCAGCCAAGGGGGCACCTGAAGCCACTACGGTTACAGAATGGGCCCTACCCCAACTCAAGGAGTGACCAATCCTGCCGCTGGAGGTACATACACCTCTGGCACCATCCCCTGGCACCTTAACGCCCACCTCCATAGAAAGGGGCGAATCTCCTGCAAAAAGAGCCACCACCCGTTCCTTAAAAGATCGAATATAAATGTCGCCCCCGTTCTCCACCACCACCTCTCCCTCCTCAGAAACCAGTTCTTCCCCTACGGCCTGGGCAATGGCCCCTGCTACAGCGGCCATAGGCCCCACTCCCGACAGCAAGGCGGCCTGGGCCATCTGCCTCACCAAGGGAGGGGCCTGGGACTCCACCTCCACTGGGGTTAAAGAAGTAGCAAAACCAGGATGAAGAGCTATGTAAGCCTCCAAGGCCATTCTTGCCTCTAATAGGGCCTCCAAGGCCCCCTTCCCCCGATTATGGGTGCTGAGGATCAAAAGATCACTCTCCTTCACTTTCACCCGATAGGCCATCAGGTCCTTGGCCCTTATCCGTCCCCGGTAACCTTCCATCTCTCCCCCAGCCATAACATAAGCTGGGTAAAGACCTTTCCAAAAAAGCTGATGGTGAGGGCACCCTTCAAACAGATAACAAAATCCCGATAAGAAATCCTTGCCGGTCGCCTGGACACCACCATCCCTCCCCCTATACCCACAATATCAGCAGGGTGCACCTTATCTAAGGCTTCCCTATCCCTAAGCCGGGGAGATCGGACACAGAAACTCCATTAAGTGATGACCTTCTCCCTTACCCGAGAGAAAAACCCCTTCTTCCCCTGGGGAGAAACCTCCTCCTGACGAACGTCAGCGATCTCCTCCAACAAATCTCTTTCCCTGGGAGAAGGCTTCTTGGGGATGATCACCCGAGGCCTCACCAGAAGATCGCCTCGCCTTCCCCCATCAAGAGAGGGCATGCCCTTTCCCTTCACCTTGATGGTATCTCCAGGTTGAAGGCCAGGGGGCACGTCTACCTCTATCACCTCATCCAGAAAAGGGATCTCCAAATGAGTACCCAAAACGGCCTGGACATAACTGATCCGGGGTTCATAAATGAGATGCTTCCCCTCTCTATGAAAGAGGGGATCCTCCTTCACCTTCACCTCTACATACAAATCCCCCAGCTCTCCCCCATGAGCACCCGCATGGCCTTCTCCAGGCATCCGGATCCTGAGACCATCCTCCATACCCGGAGGAACCTCCACCCGAACCGTCCGCTCCTGAGTGATCCTGCCCTCCCCCTGACACCGGGAACAGGGATTCTTAAGAATGATTCCCTCTCCACCACAGTGGGGACAGGTGCGGCTCACGGTGAAAAAGCCCTGGCGATAGTAAACCTGGCCTTTACCGTTGCAAGTAGGGCAGGTTGCGTAATCCCCAGGGTTGACAGCCCCCAAACCCTTACACTGGGGGCAGGTCTCCATGCGTTTCACCTTCAGGCCCAGGGTAGTTCCCTTCAAAGCATCGCTCAAAGTAACGGTCACCCTATGGAGGATATCCCTCCCCCGCTGGGCCCTGCTCTGGGTCTCCCGGGTACCGAATATATCCCCGAAAAACTCCTCAAAGATGTCGGAAAAACCGGAAAAGCCTTCAAATCCCCACCCTTCAGGTCCTCCCCCCCCGGGTTCCGCTCTCCCGTAGCGGTCATAGGAAGCCCGCTTGGCAGGATCGGAAAGAACCTGATAGGCCTGGGTAATCTCCTTAAAACGCTCTTCAGCCCTGGGGTCTCCCGGATTCTTATCGGGATGATACTGAAGAGCCAAGCGCCTGTAGGCCTTCTTAATCTCTTCTTGGGTAGCTGTCCTGGAAACCCCCAGGATGGTGTAATAGTCCTTATCCATCGAATCAGACCTGCTCTTTCCTGTCTTCCTCATTTTCCGGTGGCTTGTACCGACAAACCACCACCTTGCTGGGTCTCAATAGCCTTCCCTTAAGAAGATAACCCTTCTCCACCTCATGGACCACCGTCTCGTCCTTCTCCTTCTCATCTCCATCAATCTGCATAACCGCCTGATGGAGGTTGGGGTCAAACTTGCTATAAAGGGCTGTCACCTCCTCCACGCCAAAACGCTTCAGGGCCTCCTTAAACTGCTTGTGGATAAGTCTCATCCCCTCCAAGAGACTCTCCTTGTCGGCCCCTTTCTCTGCCGCTTCCAAGGCCCTCTCTATGTTGTCTAAGATGTAAAGGATGTCGCATATCACCCCCTCGTGGGCCCGTTCCCGAAACTCCTCCATCTCCTTTTGGGTCCTCTTGTGGTAGTTATCAAACTCCGCCTGGAGGCGTAGGAAGCACTCCCTGATCTCATCCCGCTCTTTCTCCAACTCCTTCACTTTGGAGGAAAGCTCCTCCAAAAAAGAAGCCTCTTCCACCCCCTCCTGGACCGAGGTTTCCCCTCCGCCGCCAAACTCTTCCTCTTTCCCGACCTCTTCCATCTCCTCTCCCTACACAGTGAGTATCACATTGATAAGCTGAGTATCACATTGATAAGCTGAGAAGCCTCCCTCATCAAGGGCAAAAGGCTGGCATAATCCATACGTCTGGGTCCCATAATGCCCAACCCCCCTATCACACTGTCCCCTATGCTGCACCGGGAAGTGACAAGGCTCAAGTCCTGGAGTTCCTCTATACCCCCTTCCCCTCCGATAACCACCACCAAATCATCGGACTGGATGCACCTATCCAGAAGTTTCACCACCTCGCTCTTCTCTTCAAAGGCCTTAAAGATCCCTCTCATCGTCTCCACATTTTCCCCAAACTCCTTTTGGGAGAGAATATTGCTGGCCCCTTCCACGTGAAAGACGGCCTCGGCCTCCTCAAAAGACTCCACGGCCCTATTGGCCATCCTCAGGGCCCTGGAGTAAAGGGCATCATACTCAACTATATCCTGCTCCATGGCCTCCACAAGGGCCTTACGCACCTGAACCAGAGTCCTCCCCGAAAACTGGGAGCTGAGAAGCTGGCCATACTTCTCCAGTTCCTTAGTCGACACTCCCTCATCTAAGGTAACCGTTTTGTGCTGGATGATGCCCCCTTCAGCAACAATCAGAACCAGCACCTTCCGGGAACCCAAGGGGACAAACTGGATATGCCGAAAGCGGGTGGACCTTAAGGCCGGAATGAAGACCAAACCCATCTGATTAGACATTTTCGAAAGAATACGGCTGGCCTCCACAAGGGCCTCTGAAGCGCTGAGATCCCTCCTGAGCATCAGGACTTCAAGCTGATCCAGATCCCTCTTGAGGAGATCGGGCATGGACCTACCCTGGCCCATAAGACGGTCCACATAAAAACGAAACCCCCTATCCGTGGGGACTCTCCCTGCCGAAGTATGAGGATGGGTAAGAAAACCCATCTCCTCCAAATCCGCCATAACGTTTCTCACCGTAGCAGGGGAAACACCCAGACCATACTTCTTCGCAATAGTCCGGGAGCCTACAGGTTCCCCGGTCAATACGTGGGCGTGAACCACCGCCTGCAAAACCTCCCGACTCCTTCTATCCAGTGCTGATTCCATAGCATTCTCCAAAGAAAATCCCGATTCAAAGAAAATTTATAGGCCCTGCCCCCAAGGGTGTCAACTGTATTAGCACTCACTTATAAGGATTGCTGATAATTTCTCTCAATGCTTTGAAATAGATTGACTTTTACCAATTAAGCCTGTAAGCTTCTAAAAAACCGGAGGTAGATGCTTGGGGTGGAAAGAGACTCTGTGTATCACCAGTGAAGAGCTGGTCCGAAGGGCCTCGTGGCGGCTGGGGATGATGCCCTTAGATGAAGGGATCACCCTCAGAAGGCTCTCCTCAGAAGGCATCAAAGCAGTCAAGGAAGGACACTGGTATCGCCTCACCCTTTCCCAAGGCAGGAATAAACGGCAGGTAGGTGGAAGAATCCTGGAAGACCCCTTGGACGTCCTTCTTCGGTGCTATCTCCTCCTGTGGGAGGAAAGAACAGGAGCAAAAGAGCAGGAGGCCGCCTGAACTAAAAGCCCTTTGGGAAAGTGCCTTACAGGCCCTGAAGCTGAAGGGCAGCACCGTATTTTCCCTTTTTCACCTTAACTTTTCTTTTCCCCATGTCTTTTGCTAAAACAGCACTACCCAAAGCCGAAGGAGGCAAATTATGCTGGTAATCCCCGCCGTGGACATCAAAGACGGCCAATGTGTCAGGCTCTACATGGGGAACAAAGACCAGGAAACCGCCTATGGCGATCCCGCTGAAATGGCTCTAAAATGGTATAAACTGGGAGCAAAGAGGATCCATATAGTAGACTTAGACGGGGCCTTCCAGGGTGTGCCCAGAAACCTGGAAACCATCACAGAAATTTGCCAGACCCTTCCCATTCCCGTTGAAGTAGGAGGAGGTATCCGATCCCTAAAGACCAT
>CAZBOO010000063.1:0-899 GCA_964493535.1 uncultured Aquificales bacterium | reverse complement strand
ATAGAAACCCTTCTATCAGTAGGGGCCCAGTGGGTTATTCTGGGCACGGTGCTGGTGAAGGACAAGAAGATAGCCCAAGAGGCAGCCAGAAAATTCAAGGGCCACGTGATAGCAGGCATAGACGCCAAAAAAGGGAAAGTAGCAGTAAGAGGGTGGGAAGAAGGCACCTCCTCAGACGCCTTAGATCTGGCCAAGTGGTGTGAAGGGGAAGGGTACAGTGCCATCATCTATACGGACATCTCCAAGGACGGTACCCTTTCAGGCCCTAATTTAGAGGAGACAGCTAGGATAGCCAAGGAAGTTTCCATCCCTATCATCGCTTCTGGGGGGGTATCCTGTCTCGAAGACGTCTTGAAGGTAGCAGAGCTTGAACCTCTGGGGGTAGAAGGAGTGATAGTGGGTAAGGCCCTCTACGATGCCCGGATAGATCTAAAGAAAGCCTTGGAGTCAGTGGGTGGTTATGAAACCCATCATCCAGACCCCGGAAGGGAAAAAGCACACCAGAGAGCGTGGAGGTAACCAGACCAGAGCAGCAGAAAAACTGGGCATCACCCGGAGGATGCTTCAGTATAAGATGAAGAAGTATGAGATAAAGGCAAAAAGATTCCTGGACCGCCAGTGATGCACTGCCACAGGAGCGGGGGCAGAGAAAAAGCGATCAGGCAAAACAGGACTGCCTCCAAAAGATCTGGATCAGGTGAATGAGCAGCCCATCCAAAAGGATAGTATCCTCCCCAAACATCCTGGCCCTGAGTGTGGTCAGTTTCTTCAACGATGTGTCCAGTGAGATGATCTACCCCCTCTTACCGCTCTTCATCACCGGGGTATTGGGGGCAGGGGTCTCGGCCGTGGGGGCCATAGAGGCCAAGATGCCAGAACTGGCGGAATGGATCCTGGAA
>CAZBOO010000062.1:0-7905 GCA_964493535.1 uncultured Aquificales bacterium | reverse complement strand
TATGGAAAGCTGCACGTCCCTTTATAACAGGATCAGGGCCTCAGGGTTCACTCCCTCAAAAAAGCAGGGGCAGAATTTCCTTATAGACGACAACATACGAAGAATCATCCTAAAAAATGCCTGCCCCACCCCTGGAGAGGAAATACTGGAGATAGGACCAGGAAACGGGGCCCTTACGGTAGGCCTCCTGGATAATGGAGCGAAAGTATGGGCTATAGAGAAAGATCCATGGCTCTGTGCCTTTCTAAGCAGGCTGTTAGAAAAAGAGGGGAGATTCCACCTTCTCCAGGAAGACGCCCTAAGGACGCCAGTAGAGGAACTCCCCCCCAGAAAACTGGTCTCCAATCTCCCCTACAGCATCACCTCTCCCCTCCTCTACAAACTCTGGGGTTTAGAAGAGAGGTTCTCCCTCCTCATTTTCATGGTCCAGTGGGAGGTAGCCCAAAGACTTATGGCCCCAATAGGCTCCAAAAACTACTCCCTTCTAACGGTCCTTTTCCAGATCACCCATCAAGTAGAAGTCATCCACCGGGTACCCAGGACATGCTTCCTTCCCATGCCGGATGTGGATTCGGCCATAGTGGGGATAAAATGGAAAGGCCCATCTCTGGGTGAGTTGAAAGATACCATTAAAACCTTGATGGAAAGCGGTTTCCGGCACAGGAGGAAAACCCTGATCAACAGCCTGAGATCCAGCTTAGGGCCAGGGGACTGGGTACCTCTCCTCTCTGAAGCCGGGGTACCCCCTCGAGCCAGGGCCCAAGAGGTCACTCCCCATCAATGGCTGGCCATGGCCCGCATACTTATGGAAAGGAAAGACACACTTTAGCCTTCATCCCCAAAAACCCTTCTGTAATCCTCCAAGAAGCGGGTGATGCCAATATCCGTAAGGGGATGCCTCACCATCTGCTTGAGCACCTTAAAAGGGATGGTGGCTATGTGAGCCCCCATGAGGGCAGCCTCCACCACATGACGGGGATGGCGAATGCTGGCCACAATTACCTGGGCATCCAAATCGTAATTCTCAAAGATAGGCACTATCTCCCTCACAACATCCATACCCTCATGGGAAATGTCGTCCAGCCTTCCAATAAAGGGAGAGACGTAGGTAGCCCCCGCCTTGGCAGCCAAGAGGGCTTGATTCGGGGAAAATACCAAAGTGACGTTGGTCTTTACCCCCAATCTGGAGAGACGCTTTACCGCTTTTAAACCCTCTTCCGTCATGGGTATCTTTATCACCACATGGGGATGAATATCCGCCAATTCCTGAGCCTCGGGGACCATCTCATCAGCTTTAAGGCTCAAGACCTCAGCTGAGACAGGACCATTGACCAGCTCACATATCTCAAGGACCACGTCCCTCATAGACCTCCCCGCCTTGGCCACCAAAGACGGGTTGGTGGTCACACCATCCACTACACCCCACTCCACAGCCTCCCTGATCTCATCCACAATGGCCGTATCCAAGAAGAACCTCATACTCCCCTCCCTTTCCACTCTTCCCATGGCTTACTAACAATGAAAGACAACCCTTGTCAAAGGACCAGGATAACTATCCCCGTAAGAATGGTGTGCTTAAAACTATGGGGCTACTTGTTAAGACCCTCTTCATCCAGATCAAAAGGGGTAACCAAACCTGAAAAGAGGGCATACCTCACCAGACCGGCAGTATTCCTCAGTTCCAGTTTCCTCATAATGTTGTTCCTGTGAGTGTTCACCGTTTTAACGCTAAGGCCCAGAATCTGGGCAATCTCCCTGCTGGTCTTCCCCAAGGCAATGAGCTTCACCACCTCTTTCTCCCTGGGGGTGAGCCCTTTCCTCTTCCCTTCGCCCTCTTTGAGCTTGGGAAAGTATGTTTCTCCCTTCAGCACTTTTCTCAAAACCTCCAGGAGCACTTCAGATGAAACGTCCTTATCCAGGTAAGCCAATGCGCCAAACTTCTTGGCATCCTTCACGTAGTCCAAGCGATCGTAAACTGACAGGATGATCACCTTAGTCTTTGGAGAAGACTCCCTGATGAGCCTGGTCACTTCCAAACCGTTGAGGCCTGGCATGGCTATATCCACCATAGCTACGTCGGGGTTGTAAACCTTAGCCAATCCTAAGGCCTTCAAACCCTCCTCTGCCTCACCCACCACCTCAATATCCCCTTCCAACTCCAGCAATCTCCTGAGGCCTTCCCTAAACAAGATGTGATCGTCCACTAATATCACTTTGACCATGACAACCCCTTTCAAAGATTAATCCCTATCTTTGAATGTTTCGTGGAGTTATAACAACATTAGACATGGGTTGGCAATGGGGAAAAAGTGTGTAATTTACCACCACTTATCCAGGGAATTTATCCTATTTTAGCAGGACTGAATGGGGAAACGTGAGAGGCGAAGTTATAAAAAGAGGGCATATTTTTCCTTTTACATGGGACCAAGGAATGATAAAATAATATAGATAAATAATCTTTGCAATGTCTCCGAAGTATAGGGAAACATGGGTTACCTCACTCTTATATCATCTTACCCTAACGCTCCCCTTTTTCAGGAGAGAAGGATGTGGGAGAGCATTGTCCACATCCTGTCCAGCACCATGGAGAGAATCCTCAAGGAGGGCGAGCTGGAGCAAAGGGTGAAAACCAGAACCATGGAACTGGAAGAGACCTTAGAGGCCTTAAAAAGGAGCCAACAAGCCGACTCAGCCATAATAAAGAGAATAGCCCACGGGCTTCGTGCCCCCTTGAACAGCATCATGGGTCTATCCCAACTCATAGCCGAAGGGGGACAAGAACTCCCCATAGAAATCCAAGGGGCCCACAAGAAACTGGATCAAGCTACTTAGTAAAGAGGTGCTAACCATGATCAAGGAAGCCAAGGGCACCCATTTCGACCCTGCCATAATAGAGGCCTTTTTCGACGTACTCCCAGAAATCCTGAAAAACCAAGAGACTTACAAAGACTCAACCAGGATAGAAGTTACTTAGAAGTATAAAGGGGGCAGAGGAATGATTCCCCCTGCCCCTATCATGCCACCTTTACTCTGCCTTCACCATCTTACCTTCAGCCTCCAAAATGGTTAGGGTGCCTTTGAGCACCGTATCCGGGTTGAGAGAAATACTGTCAATCCCACATTCCACCAGGAACTGGGCGAATTCTGGATAATCGGAAGGGGCCTGCCCACAGATACCCACCTTTCTGTTATGCTGATGGGCCACCTCTATCACCTGGGCTATCATACGCTTGACAGCTTCGTTTCTCTCGTCAAAGATGTCCGCAATAAGCTCCGAGTCCCTGTCCACCCCTAAAACCAACTGGGTGAGGTCGTTGGACCCAATGGAGAAACCATCAAAGATGCGGGAGAAGGTATCGGCCAGGATCACATTCACAGGCAACTCACACATGACGTAGATCTGAAGGCCATTGTCTCCCTGCTGAAGGCCGTTCTTCGCCATCTCCCTTATCACCTTTTCCCCTTCCTCCGGGGTTCTGCAGAAGGGGACCATGAGCTTCACATTGGTGAGCCCCATCTCGTCCCTGACCACCCTCATGGCCTTGCACTCCAGGGCGAAGCCGTCTCTGTATTTGGGATGGTAGTAACGGCTGGCCCCTCGAAAGCCCAACATGGGGTTGTGCTCATGGGGCTCAAAAAGGGCACCACCGATGAGATTGGCATATTCGTTGGTCTTGAAATCACTCATCCTCACAATCACATCGTTGGGATAAAAAGCAGAGGCTATGGTAGCCACCCCCTCCGCCAGCCTTCTCACGAAGTACTCTGTCTTTCTGGGATAGCCCTGGGTCATATCCTCGATGGTGGCTCTCAACTCCTCAATCTCCTCAGAGGAAGCCCCGGCTTTGGCGCCTATTTCATCCAAACGATGAAAATAGGCCAAGGCCAAAGGATGAATCTTGATATACGAGTTGATGATAAACTCTAAGCGGGCCAAGCCCACCCCGTTACTGGGAATAAAGGAGTACTTAAAGGCCTCCTCGGGATTCCCCAGGTTCATCATGATATGAGTGCGGGGCTTAGGCATACCCTTCAGGTCCAATCTATCCACTTCATACTCCAGGATGCCCTGATAAACATAGCCCACATCTCCTTCAGCGCAGGATAACGTCACCTCCTGTCCCGTCATGAGGACCTCGGTAGCGTTTCCCGCACCCACCACGGCAGGAACCCCCATCTCCCTGCTCACAATAGCCGCATGGCAGGTCCTACCACCTTTGTCAGTCACAATGGCGGAAGCGAATTTCATGATAGGCTCCCAATCCGGATCCGTCATCTCTGTCACCAGGATCTCACCGGGTTGAAACTTATGCATATCCTTCACGCTGGAGATGACCCTCACCTTCCCCGTACCTATCTTGTCTCCCACGCTTTTGCCCTCTACCAGAGCCCGGCCTTTCTCCTTGAGACGATAGGTCTCCATGACATCCATCCTTCTCTGGGAATGGACCGTCTCTGGCCGAGCCTGAACGGTGAAGAGATCGTCAAGGACCCCGTCCTTGGCCCATTCCACATCCATAGGCCTGGGGGAACCCGCCCTTTGGGAGTAATGCTCCTCAATAATCACAGCCCATTGAGCCAACTTTATGATCTCATCATCGTTAAGGGCAAACTGGGTCCGATCGTACTTGGGAACCACCACCTTTTTAACGCTCTTGGTCCCCACCTTGTCCGAATAGATCATCTTGATCTGCTTTTTCCCCATCTGTTTCCTGATAATGGGGCGGTGTCCCTGGGACAGGGTGGGCTTGAAAACGTAATACTCGTCAGGGTTAACCTCTCCCTGGACCAGCACTTCACCCAATCCGTAGGTAGCGGTGATGTAAACCACATCCCTGAATCCACTCTCCGTATCAATGGTAAACATAACGCCGCTGCAGGAGAGATCAGAACGAACCATCTTCTGCACCCCAATGGAGAGACCTACGCTGAACTGATCAAAACCCTTGTCGTGGCGATAAGAAATGGCCCTATTGGTAAAAAGAGAGGCAAAACACTTCTTGCAGGCGTCTATCACCTTCTCCGCCCCTTTGATATTGAGATAGGTATCTTGCTGGCCGGCAAAGGAGGCATCGGGAAGGTCCTCGGCTGTGGCAGAAGATCTCACAGCTATATCGGTGTCGGGACCGTACTCCTTACACAGCTCTTCATAAGACTCCCTTATCTCCTCCTCCAACTGGGCAGGAAAATCAGAGTAGTAGATAAGATCCCTCACCTTCTTACCACGAACAGCTAAGTCCTCGGTGTCAGCGGTATCCAGACCCTCCAAGAACTCCTTGATCCTATCCCGGAGATCGTTATGCTCCAACACCTCCCAATAGGCGTCCACGGTGATGGCAAAGCCGTCAGGAACATTAATACCTTTGGGAGTTAGGGCCTGAAACATCTCTCCCAGAGAGGCGTTCTTTCCCCCTACCAATGGGAGATCATCCATGCTTATCTCACGGAACCACTTGATGTATTTCATTCTTTACCTCCTCAGATAAGTTCCTATTTCCTTACTTCCAAGGCCATGGCATGGGCTGGCAAATCCTCCCACTGGGCCAAGGTGATAGCCTGACTCTTAAGGGCAGCAAAGGTCTCCCTGCTTAAAGATATGATGCTGGAATACTTCAGGAAATCCTTGGTGCCTAAAGGAGAAGAAAAGCGGGCTCGCCCCCCTGTGGGCAGCACATGGTTTGGTCCCACTATGTAGTCCCCCATGGGTTCGGGAGAATAAGGGCCTAAAAAAATAGCCCCTGCATGGCGAATCAGGGGCAGCACCCTCCAGGGATCCCTGGTAAGGATCTCCAGATGCTCAGGGGCAATTTGGTTCACCAACTCCACCCCCTCCTCCAGGCTGGAACAGACCACCAGCCCTCCGTACCTGTCCAGAGACCGTCGAACCGTCAGGGCAGTGGGTAAGTCCTCCAGAAGGACCTCCACCTCCTTCGCTACCTCCTGGGCCAAAAGATGGGACGGTGTCACAAGAATAGCAGAAGCCAAAACATCATGCTCCGCCTGGGACAAGAGATCAGCAGCAACATACCTGGGAGAGGCCCTATCTTCAGCCAGGATAAGAATCTCACTGGGGCCTGCTACCATATCTATGTCTACTACCCCAAAGACCAAGCGCTTTGCCGCAGCCACATAGACGTTCCCAGGACCCACTATCTTGTCCACAGAAGGAATCAGGGACGTTCCATAGGCCATAGCAGCCACCGCCTGGGCACCCCCAACCCTATAGATTCCATCCACTTCGGTAAGATAAGCCGCCCCGAGAAGGGCCCTGTTCACCTTTCCCTGGGGGGTAGGAGAACAGACCACCACCTCTTTCACCCCAGCCACCTTGGCGGGTATCACATTCATCAAGAGAGAAGAAGGATAACTGGCCCTTCCCCCAGGCACATAGGCACCTACCCTATCAAGGGGGGTCACCTTCTGACCCAGAATGGTCCCCTCAGGTTCATAGAGAAACCAGGACTGCTCCCTCTGGACCTCATGAAAGGTTTTTATCCTTCGATAGGCCTCTTGCAGGGCATCCTGGAGTTGAGCCGGTAAGGCAAAATAGGCAACCTCCATCTCCCCTTTGGAAATAATCAAATCCTCAGGAGATGAAATATCGAAGCCGTCCCACCTTCTGGTGTACTCTAAGAGGGCTTCATTCCCCTTAGACCTAACTTCCCGAAGGGTCTCCCTGACGGCATCTTCCACTTGGGCTTCATTGGATTCCCCCCTGGCCCTCACCTCCTCCAACCAGGGAGAAAAAAGGGGATCGTCCATCCTAAGGATCCTCACAACTCACCCACCCCATCCTATGGAAGATACATAGAAAAGATTACCCTTCCCCCGCTCCCCCAGACAAAAACCCAGGGCAACCCAGAATATCTACCCCTGCTTCCTTCCCTATCTTCCCTCTCCATCTCAAAAAAGACAGGCAAAATATCCAAATGGGTAACTACACCAGCCCCCTTCCCCTGTCAAATTTCTGCATCATCCACATAAGGAGCCAAAAGGGACGATAAGGAAGAAGGCAGGTATATTCGCTTACCTTCCGGATTAATAGGCATATGCCTGGTAAATCCCTCGGCCATAAGCCTCCCATCCCTTTTGATATGATAATAAAAAGTGAGGTCCCTCTTGGTGAGCTTGGTGATCCAGGTTTCCATAATAAGACGGTCGTCATAATAGGCGGGGGACCTGTATTTGCAGTAGGTCTCCACCACGGGAAGGATGCATCCATCCCCTTCCAGGGCCTTATAGGGATAGCCAGCCTCCATCAAAAGGGTGCTCCTACCAATCTCAAACCAGGCGATATAGTTGGCATAATAGACCCCTCCCATCTGATCCGTCTCCCCGTATCTCACCCGAAGCACAGCCTGGGCCTTCTTCATCCTAACTCTCCTTCTCCAAGTTGGTGAGAACCTCTGGTCCCTGGGGACCCAGATATACCATGTCCTCTATTCTCACCCCTCCCTTGCCTGGAAGATAGATCCCAGGCTCTAAGGTGAAAACCATGCCTTCCTCCAAGATGTCTTGGGAAGAAGGGGAAAGGGAAGGGGCCTCATGAACCTCCAAGCCTACTCCATGGCCCAATCCATGGCCAAAAAACGCCCCGTACCCTCCCTTCTCAATAACCCCCCGGGCCAGGGTGTCTAACTCCTGGGCCTTCATCCCCGGTTTGACAGCCCCCAGGGCCGTCTCCTGGGCCTCTAAAACCAGGCTATAAATCTCCCTATCCCACCCACTCCACCCCCCTACCTTGAGGGTTCTGGTCATATCAGAATGGTAACCCTCCCATCGGGCACCGAAATCGAGAATCACCAAATCCCCTTCCTTAATTTCTTTGAAAGAAGCAGACCCATGGGGCAAGGCCGATCGATAACCCGATGCCACAATAAAATCGAAGGCCCCCCCCTGGGCCCC
>CAZBOO010000061.1:5122-7993 GCA_964493535.1 uncultured Aquificales bacterium | reverse complement strand
AAAATCACCGTGTTACTCGGTATTATCCTTTGGCAGTCATGTGGAACATCCGTTAATAAGCACAACAAACACACCCATTCAAATCCAACAACCCCGGCAAGGAGTGTTTGAAGGATTGAATTTCTCATGGAACCTTGCATCCTTGTGGGGGACATGGTTCTTTAAGGACAACAAGAATCCTCAGGGGGAACTATGGCCATAGAGATTGTGAATCCTGCCAATCGCAGGGCCCTTATTGAGTTTATCCGAGTTGCCTGGAGAGTTTATCGCTATGATAACCACTGGGTTCCTCCCATTGTAGTGGACTACCTCCATTTTCTCAGACCTGACAAGAACCCTTTTTTCAAACATGCTCAGGGGGCCTATTTCCTCTCCAGAGATGGAAAAGGGCGGCCTCAAGGGCGTATAGCTGTCAACATTGACCAGCGCTACCAGGAGTTCCACGGAACAAAGGTTGGGACTTTTGGCTTCTTCGAAACCGTCAAGGATTATACAGTAGCTGAAGAACTTCTGAACACCGGGCGGGAGTGGCTTCAAGAAAAGGGCGTAGAGGTAATGCAAGGCCCCCTCTCCTTTTCCATGAACCACGAATGCGGCCTCCTCATCCAAGGATTCCACGAGGACCCCATAATCATGATGACCTACAATCCCCCCTATTATCAGGACTTCCTGGAGAGGTACGGCTTCACCAAGGCCAAAGACCTTTGCGCCTACTGGTTTGACGCCTGGCAGGAGGTGCCCCCCGCTATTCTGAAACTGGCTGAAAAACTCCAGAAGCGCTACGGCTTCAACATGCGGAAGGCCAATGTACGCCGATTCGATCAGGAATTGGAGAAGTTCATTATCGTTTACAATGAGGCCTGGGAAGAGAACTGGGGCTTTGTGCCTTTGGACAGAGAAGAGATGGTTTACATGGCAAAGAGACTCAAACCCTTAGTGGTCCCTGATTTGGCTCTTATCGCTGAGACTCCCCAGGGAGAACCTGCGGCCGTTTCCCTCAGCCTCCCCGACTACAACCAGGTTTTCAAAAGAATGGGAGGAAGCCTTTTCCCCTTGGGCATCTTCAAGTTCTACTTTTACTCTCGTCACATCAGTCAGGCCAGGCTCATGGCCTTAGGGGTGCGCAAGAACTTCAGAAACAAAGGATTAGAACTTCTCCTCTCTCTCCACTCTTTAGAAGGGGGAAGAAAAAAGGGATACCACGGTGGAGAGCTGTCCTGGACCTTAGAGGACAATCACACTATCAACTCTTTCATAGAAAGGCTGGGGGGAAAACTATACAAAAAGTACCGCATCTACGAAACTCCTTTAAAACCCCTGTCTCCGTAAACCTACCGGGTTCATGCCTTTATGGAACACCCCATCTCCACCCTTGAGATAAAAGGCCCTTAGGGATACTTTGTCCCTGGGGTTATCAGAGGATAGGAGGACAAAATGAAAAGAGAGACATACGATGTCGTCATCATAGGGGGAGGGCCCGCGGGTCTCACCGCTGCCCTTTACGCCGCCCGATCCCGTCTCAATCTCCTCTTAGTGGAAAAACTGGCCCCTGGCGGACAAATCGCTCTAACTGACTTGGTGGAGAACTATCCCGGCTTTCCCGACGGGATCGCGGGCATGGAGTTGGTGAACAGGATTAAGACCCAGGTTGACAAGCTAAAGGTCCCCATTAGGCAGGGAGAAGTGCGGGGCTTGGAAGAAGACAGAACCCTGAAGTGTGTATATGTAGATAGCGACTGGCTGGAGACCAAGGCTATAGTAGTAGCCTCTGGGGCCTCCCCCAAAAGGCTGGGGCTTCCCAAAGAAAACAACTTCACAGGCAGGGGCATATCCTTCTGTGCCACCTGCGACGCCCCTTTCTATAAGGGGCAAGAGGTGGCCGTGATAGGGGGAGGAGACACAGCCGTCCAAGAGGCCCTCTATCTCACCAAATTTGCCAAAAAGGTCTATCTCATCTACAGAAAGAACAAGCTAAGGGCGGCCAAGATCCTCCAGGAAAGGCTCCTTCAGAACGAGAAGATAGAGATTCTCTGGTCCTCGGCGGTGGAAGAACTTTTAGGAGAAGACCTGTTAGAAGGAATCCGGACTAAAAATCTGGGAACGGGAGATAAGCAGGAACTCAAGGTGCTGGGGCTTTTCCTGTTCATCGGATGGAGACCCAACAGTGGCTTCCTTAAGGGCACCGTAGACCTGGATGCCGAGGGATTTGTTATCACAGGCGAAAATCTGGAAACCAGCATCCCAGGCATATTCGCCGCCGGGGATGTGAGGCGCAAACTCCTTCGCCAGGTCTCCACAGCCGTGGGAGACGGGGCTACGGCAGCCCATGCCGCAGAACGCTATTTGGAAAGGGCCTTCCACCTGGACTGATGCGCTTAGATAAATTCCTGAAGGTCTCCCGCTTATTGAAAAGGAGAAGTTTAGCCGCAGAGGCCTGTAGCCTCAAAACCATAAAGGTGAACGGCCGGGAGGCCAAGGCCTCCCGCTCAATAAAAGAAGGGGATATAATAGAGATAAACCTGGCTACAGTATACCTCAAGGTGAGGGTAGAGGAAGTGCCCAAGGGAAACATCAGAAAGAACCAGGCCCACACCCTCTATTCCCTCTTGGAAGAGAGGAGGAAGGATTGGAGAAACCAATTGTAGCCGTGACCATGGGAGATCCTGCAGGCATAGGGCCAGAGATCATCCTCAAAGCCCTAAGGCAGGGGAATTGGCATAAGAAGAGTATCCCCCTTGTCCTGGGAGACCCTGGAGTGATGAATCTCTATGCCTCCCTACTGAGCCTTAAGGTCCCTTTGGTGAGTGTAAAGGAGGAAGACCTGGAAAACCTGCCGCCTATAGAGGAGGGGGCCTACCTTCTTGCCCTAAG
>CAZBOO010000061.1:0-5112 GCA_964493535.1 uncultured Aquificales bacterium | reverse complement strand
CTCCTCCCCCCATTGTGGAGAAGCAGTAATCCGGTACGTCAAAAAGGGGGCCCAGCTGGCCTTGGAGGGGAAAGCCACCGCCATGGTAACAGCCCCTTTACACAAAGCCTCTGTCCACGCCGCAGGCTATCCCTATCCTGGACACACAGAACTCCTGGCAGAAGTCACGGGCTGCCAAGACTATGCCATGATGCTGGTAGGGGAAAAGATCCGAGTAAGCCTAATAACCATCCACGTGGCCTTGAAAGACGTGTCTTACCTCATCACCCGGGAAGAGGTCTTCCGGATAGGGTGCCTCACCTGGCGATGTATGAAAACCTGGTTTGGCATAGAAGAACCCCGGGTGGCCGTGGCTGCATTAAACCCCCACGGGGGAGAAGAGGGGGCCTTTGGCCAAGAAGAAGAAAGGGTAATCACCCCAGCCATCAATGCCTTGAGAGAAAAGGGTTATCCCCTCCAAGGTCCCTACCCTGCCGACACCCTCTTTTACCGCCAATCCCAGGGAGAGTTTGATGCTGTAGTGGCCATGTACCACGACCAGGGGCTCATCCCGGTAAAACTGGAGGCCTTCGACAGGGGGGTTAATCTCACCTTGGGCCTCCCCATCATCAGAACCTCCGTAGACCACGGAACGGCCTTTGACATCGCTGGTAAAGGTAAAGCCAACCCCCACAGCCTGGAAGCCGCATACAAATTGGCCATGGAACTGGCGGAGACAAGATCAGGGATTTAGTAACTCCCTCCCCGAAATGAGGATGGCCAGAAATTTGGTCACCTTCAACCTGTCCAAGTGAAGGCGGATCTCTTCCAACTTCTCCCTGTGGACCTCCAAAGGGGCAGGGTACTGCTGGTGGAAACGCCTCTCTAACCGCTTGTACTCCTTAACAGCCCGATTGTAGCGAATAATGAGACTAAAGTACCTCTCCAAAAGACCCTCCAGTTCCTCCACCTCTATATTCCTGCCCTTCTCTTTGGCCTTGCTCATCCCTTCGCTCAAGCGGGCTATATCTTTCCTCATCCCTTTTATGAAACCCTCTTCCCGGGCCAAAGCCGCCTCCAACCACTCCCTCTGGACCAGGGCCTTTATCCTTTTCCACAACTCTCGGGGGGCAGGAAGCCCAGGCAAATCTGGAACCCCCTCCTTTTCCAAGGATTTCACCAGTTTCCTGGCCTTCACCAAGGAAAGACTCACCTGAGAGGGATTGGTCCCCGAATCCTGCTCCATATCCCTCATGAAGTAAGTGATCTCCTTATAGGTCCTCAAAGCAGCTATGGCAGCCTCTACCTCTTGTAAGACCTCCTTCTCTTCCTCCGACAAGGACTCCCACTTGATCTCATCCTCCAAAAGGTAGAAGGCCCCTTCCATCTGAGCTAAGGCCTTACGGATCTGGGCAACATCCAAATCTTTAAAGGAAAGCCTCTCCCGGATACCTCGGAGGTACTTCACCCACATCCGGGACTTGTAGGTATCTAAAAGCTCCAAGGTGAGATAGGAGAGATAGGGCCCGATATTCTTGTAAAATTCCACGGGAGTGGAGGAAGCCTCCAAGGCACTCCCCAAAATCTCTATCTGCCTTTCTACGGAAAGTTCCGTCTCCAAACCCTTGCCTTAGGCCCCTTAAGGAACGTACCCCAAACTCTTGGATATCTGCAAAGCCCCCCACTTCACCGTCTCTATGAGATCGGGGATAACTTCATCGGTTATTCTGAAGGCGGGACCGGAAATGGAAAGCCCCGCTACCACCCAACGAGTGTAATCCCTGATGGGGGATGCCACACACCGTACATCCTCTTCAAACTCTTCGTTGTCCAGGGCATAACCCTCCTGGGCCACCTTTCTCAACTCCTCCATCAAAACATCCTTGTCGGTGATGGTGTTGCCCGTGAGGGAACGGAGCCTCCTGTCCCTGAAAAGGCGATCCAAATCGTCTGAGGGAAGATGTGCCAGCTGCACCTTCCCTATGGCCGAGGCATAGGCAGGAATCTGACTTCCCACCCTGGAGACTACCCTTACCGTATAATTGGTCTCCACATTATCAATATAAATGGCGTATATGTTTCTCAAAACCCCAAGATATGTGGTCTCATTGTGGCGCTTAACTATCTCTTCCATAACAGGCTTAGCGTGTTTTATAAGACCCATTTGATACTTGAAGATTAGCCCCAATTCAAAGATCTTGGGGCCCAAGCGGTATCCTTCCGTCTTCTTGTTCTGCTCAATGTACCCCCTAAATTCCAGGGTGGCTAGAATTCTAAACACGTTATTTTTATGCAGTCCAAGGTTTTTGCTTAACTCCGTTACACCCATCTCTTCCCTCTCCGAATAGCAGGAGAGAAGTTGTAAAGCATGGTCAACGGCCCTCACCAGGGGCGTCTCCTTTTTGCTCGGCCTTTGCATGGCTCCCTCCGATATAATTAATAAAGCTTGAGAGAGGTTAGAACAAGGTTAGTTAATTGTCAAGAATAGAATCAATACAAATCGGGTTAGGATAATCTGAAGGCCTTCCGGAAATTTTCTGTCACTAATGGCCCCCATTCCTTCAGCTCCAACCCTTTAAGCCTGGCCCCTTCCCGGTAAGTATGCACAACAAAGGCCGGTTCGTTCCTCTTTCCCCTCAAAGGCTGGGGAGCCAGGAAAGGGGCATCCGTCTCCATGAGGATCATTTCCTCAGGGACCCTTTGAAAAATCTCCCTGAGCCTTCGGGCCTGGGGATAGGTGAGGGGTCCGGCAAAGGAGAGAAAAAAGCCTATATCCAGGAAGGCCTTAGCAGAAGGCCAATCCCCTGAAAAACAGTGGATTACCCCTCCTATCTCCCGGGCCTCATGTCGCCTCATGAGCCTTATGAGATCCTCATAAGCATCCCTACAATGAATGACCAAGGGTTTACCCACGGCCTTAGCCACCCCCATCTGCCGAAGGAAGACCTCCCTCTGAACATCCCGGGGGGAAAGGTCCCGATAATAGTCTAAACCCGTCTCTCCCACAGCCACCACTTCCCCCTCCCGGGTCAGATCCTCCAGCATCTGGAAATCCCTTTCCCCCACCTTCCCGGCAGCATGGGGGTGGATCCCTACTGTGCACAGGATAGAAGGATCATCTCTGGCAAGGGTCAGGGCCTTTTTGCTATCGGCAAGATCAATACCCACAGTGACCATCCAGATGATCCCCTGATCCTTGGCCTTCTGGATCACCTCTTGGCGGTCATCCTCATAGTCATCCATATGGAGATGACAATGGGCATCCACAAAGCTCATTGCACAAGGGCCCCTGGAGGCACCTCCTCACCCAACCCAGGGAGGGCCATGCCATCCTCCCACACCGCCGCCAGGATCATACCCCGGGACTCCACGCCCATGAGTTTGGCGGGCTTGAGATTAACCGCCAGAATCACCTTCTTGCCCACCAGGTCCTGGGGGCTGTAATGCTCCCCCACACCTGCCACCACCTGGCGTCTTTCTTTCCCTGTATCCACAAGGAGTTTGATGAGTTTCTTGGATCCCGAAATCCTCTCTGCCTGGAGAACCTGAGCCACCACTAACCTCACCCTGGCAAACTCCTCAATGGTGATCTCCTCTTCAACAGGCTCCCCTTGAGCGGCCAGCTCCCTCTCAATCTTCTCCACGATGGCCTCCTCGTCTAAGCGGGGGAAGAGGGGCCTTCCCTTCTTCACCCGGGTGCCCGGCTCAAGACCACCCCACCTTAGCTCATCCATGGACGTCCCTTCCACCTTAGTCTCGATACCCAACTGGTCCCATATCTCCTGGGCCTTTTCGGGCATGAAAGGGCTTGCCAAAAGGGCAATAACCCTCAACCCTTCTAAAATATTGTAGATCACTGTGGCCAATTCTTCCTGGCGTTTCTCCTTGGCCAGAGCCCATGGGGCCTGGGTGTCAATATACTTGTTCACCCCCTTCACCAGATCCCAGAGGCGTTCCAAGGCCCAATTGAAGGCCTCCTGGTCCATGAGTCCCTCCATATCCCGGGCTGCAGCGCGGGCCAGATCCTCCAGTTCCCCTTCCTTCTCCATGGGAACAGGCACCTCCCCCTTAAAGTATTTCAGGGCCATGGTGAGGCTTCTATATAGAAGGTTGCCCAAATCGTTGGCCAGGTCCGAATTGACCCTATGGGCCATGGCCTTATGGGAGAAGTCTCCATCCAAACCAAAGGAGACCTCCCTCATCAAGAAGTAGCGGAGGGCATCGGTGCCGTACTCGTCTATAAGACGGTGGGGATCCACCACGTTTCTCAAGGACTTGGACATCTTCTGTCCCTCCACCGTCCACCAGCCATGGGCGAAGACCCTTTCGGGCAAGGGCAAGCCAGCAGACATGAGAAAAGCGGGCCAGTAAACGGCATGGAAACGCAGGATATCCTTACCGATGATATGAAGATCCGCTGGCCATAAAGCCCCGAATCTTGAAGGATTCCAACCGTACCCAAGGGCAGAAAGATAATTGAAAAGAGCATCGAACCAGACGTAGATCACGTGATCGGGATCCCCCGGCACAGGGACACCCCATTTAAAGGTGGTCCGGCTGATGCTGATATCCTTGAGGCCCATCTTCACAAAAGTCACAATCTCATTCATCCTGCCTGCAGGTAAAACAAAACGGGGGTTCTCCTCATAGAACCTGAGGAGGGCCTCTTGATACCTGGAAAGGCGGAAGAAGTAGCTGGGTTCTTTAAGCTTCTCTGTGGGTCTGTAACAATCGGGACACAGGTTTCCCTCAAGCTGCTGCCCCTCACTCCAAAAAGTCTCGCAAGGGGTACAGTACCAGCCCTCATACTCCCCCAAGTAGATGTCTCCCCTCTCCTGAATCACTTTGAAGAGTTCCTGAACAGCCTTCTCATGATAAGAATCGGTGGTCCTGACAAAGTGGTCATGGGAAATATTGAGACGCTTCCACAACTCCTGAAACCTGACCACCACCTTGTCTGCCAGCTCCTTGGGACTCATACCCTGGGAACGAGCGGCCTTCTCCACCTTCTGACCGTGCTCGTCGGTACCAGTGAGGAAGAAGGTCTTGAAACCACACAGTCTCTTGTATCGTGCCACAACATCAGCCGCCACAGTAGTGTAGGCATGCCCGATATGGGGCACATCGTTCACG
>CAZBOO010000060.1:0-8071 GCA_964493535.1 uncultured Aquificales bacterium | reverse complement strand
GTCTCATACCGGAATGTCAGATCAGCACCAAAAGAGAGCTTCTCCTGAGGCCAGCTCTCCCTGGGTGCATTTACAAACACTACCTCGGCGCCAAAGGAGATATTCTCCGTTACCAATATCAGCACCAAGGACACCAAGATTACTAAGATAAGGCCTATACTTTTTGTTAGAGCTTTGAAGACAGCATATTCTCCTCGTTCCATACCCACACCCCCTCAAGATTTCATGCCGACCTAACGGTCCAGCCAAACTCCTACTATGCACGAATCCAATAAAGCAAATTCATTTATTAAATAATGATCCTCCTCCATATTGAAAATCTCAAAAGAGCCAAGAAACTGAAGATGGAAACCCTCTTTGACCCTCAAGGGACCATGGTATAAATGTAGTGACCATGGAAAAGAAAGATAAAAAGGCAGAAGAAAAGGTTAAAGAGCCCCCTCCCAGGAAAAAAGAAGGAGAGGGGAAAGAGAAGAAGGAAGAGGCAGAAAACCGGCATTGCGGCCTCTGTCCTGAGGGAAGATGCTTTCCATGAGCCTTCCTTCCAGAAGGTATCTCCTGCTTTTCATAGTTTTTATCGTCCTCCCTGTCTTAATCTTTTTTTGGGCCAAGTGCCTCTCCCAAAAACACCCGCCTCCCGGGATAATATGGGCAAGCGGCATAGTGGAAGGGGACCAAACGGAAGTAGCTCCCAAGATCCCCGGAGAGGTTGCCCGACTCTTAGTGAAAGAAGGGGATAAGGTGGAAAAAAGGGCCCTCATAGCCCTTATGGACTCCCAAGAAATTGAAGCCCGGGTAAAGGGGGCAAGGGCACAAGCAGAGCAACTGAAAAGGGAGGTGGAAAAAGCCAGAGTAGCCCTGGAACTCACCAGAGAAGTAGTTAAAAGAAAGATTCAGGCAGCCCAAGCAGGAGTGAAGGCCGCCGAAGCCCAACTCCAGGGAGCCATGGCCCAATGGGTAAGGTGGAGGAAGGACTGGGAGCGTTTCCGGACCCTGAGGGAGAGAAGGGTCATATCCCAAAAAAGGATGGACGAAGTGGAAGCGGCTTACAAAAGCGCCGAGGCCCAGGTAAAAGGGGAAAAGGAAGAAAGGACAAGGGCACAGGCAGCTTTAAAAGTAGCCTTAGCTGGAAGAAGAGAGATAATCCTGAGGGCAAAGGAGCTGGAAGCCCTGTCTTCGGCTTATAACGTAGCTAAAGCCAATCTAAAAGCGGCCCAAGCCCGTTTAGACGACACCAGGATTTACGCTCCCACAGAGGGACGGGTAGTAGAAAAGCTGGTGGAAGAGGGAGAGGTGGTGACAGGGGGAACACCCCTGATAATTCTGGTGGATCTGAACTCCCTTTACCTAAAGGTTTACCTCCCTGAAACCCAAATGGGGAAAGTCGCCCTGGGACAAAAGGCACGGATATACGTGGACTCCTTTCCCCACCAGGCCTTTCCTGCCAAGGTATGCTACGTAGCCTCCAAGTCAGAGTTCACCCCTAAGGAGGTCCAAACCCACAGAGAAAGGGTCCAGTACACCTTCGCCGCAAAACTTTGCATAGCAGAAAACAGAGGCCTCCGCCTTAAGCCTGGCATGCCTGGGGATGGGGTGATCCAAACAGCCCCGGGGCCCTGGTGGAATCCCATAGAGAAAAAAGTAGAATCCCCTTAGAAAAATGGGGGGTTAAGAGTAAAACGTCACAAGGGTTGACACTTAGAGAGACCTCTGGCATCTTTAATGCCGAGGGGCGGGCGTAATTCAGGGGTAGAATGCCAGCTTCCCAAGCTGGAAGTCGCGGGTTCAAATCCCGTCGCCCGCTCCAGAATTTTGCTCATCAGGAGACACCTTGACCAAGGTATTCGCAGCTCTGTTATTAGTTGTTACATGCTTGGGGTGTGGCTACAGGCTGGCCGGGGAAAACCCCAATCCAGGACCCGTGGATCTTCAGGGTAAGCGCATAGCCATACATATATTCAAAAACCTCACCCATGAACCAGACATCGAATACATCATCACCAGGGATGTGGTGGCAGAATTCATCCGCACCCCTAATGTGAAGGTGGTAAGGAGGGATGACCAAGCCGACTATATCCTCCGAGGAGAAGTCACAGGATACGACGAGGAGCTTTTAGCCCTGGATTATCAGGGCAGGGCCCTGTATTACCGCCTGATCATCACTTTAAAGCTGGAACTCATAGACTCTTCAGGGAAGGTAAGCATGGCAATGGCTCCCATCTCAGAAGATGCGGAATACCCCACTGCCCTGGATGTGGAGGAAAACAAAGCAAGGGAGAGGGAAGCCTTAAAAAGGGCTTCCCAAGAGCTGGCTCAACTTCTGGCAGGTATGCTTCTCTAAATGTTCCTTTGAAAATGCTCCTCAAGCCAAAGCAATTTCTTAAGACCCTGGATAAGAAAAATCCTCCCAACCTCATCCTGTTTTACGGGATAGAAACCGCCTACATGGACAAGGTCCTTAACAACCTGAGAGACAAGATCCTGGGAGAGACATGGGAATTTAACTGGTCAGTATTAGAAGGGAAAAACACCTCATTGGAAAAACTCGAAGAGGCCCTTACTGCCTCCCCCTTTGCTGCAGAATGGAGGATAGTTGTACTGAAAAATGCTATGGCATTCTGGAAAACGTGGCCCGGTAAAGAAAGAGAAAGGGTTATCCAACTTTTCAGCCATATCCCCCACCATACCGTTCTCATACTCACCCACCCAGGGGAGTTGGAAGAGAAAAAGGGTAAAAACCCCCTTCTTGAACTTATAAACAAAGGGAATCATCCCACTGTCCAGTTCACTCCCCAGGAGGAAGACCTGAAGCGATGGGCAAAAAAGACCCTGAAAAAAGAAGGAATTCAAGCCGATGATGAGAGAATTGGATGGCTCATAGAAGCTGCAGAAGGGAGAATGGACCTATTGGACCAAGAGCTGGAAAAGATCCTCCTGGCAGGAGACATAGAAATGGAAAGGGAAGAAAAGGCCCCCAATTATCGACAGGTCTCCTCCATGGTTTACAGGGGAAACCCAGCCCTTTTGGAGTTTATGGAGGATCTCATGGCCATAAGGGGACATATATACCTCTTTCGCGTCCTGGCTTCATCGGTAATGCGGATAGTAGCCACAAAGATAGCTATGGAGGAAGGAATACCTATGGAGGAAGTCCTTAAAGATATACCCCCCCATGACGGAAAACTCATCAAAAAGCGCATCCAACACCTACCTATAAAGAAAACCCTTTCCATGTTGGACGCGACTTTAGAAACGGAGGTTAGCCTAAAGGCCGGCCCTCTTCCCCATGACAAGGCCCTTATGAAATTTGTAAACCAGATTCTCAAAGCAAGGGTCAATTGATCTGCTGAATCCTTCCCCCTTCAACCATGAGGAGGGCAGGTACGCGCAAGGGATCACCCTTTTCATCAAATCCCACCATGCCTGTAACACCCAAGAAACGAACGCCCCCCAGAGGTTTCAACCCCTTCTCTCCACTCCTGGAAGCCAAAAGGGCCTTGGCGGCATCATAGGCCTGGGCCGCCAAAGGAGTAGGATCCACGCCGTAGGCCATCTTGTACCTGTAGTAAAACTCTAAAACGGGCAGGTAAGAAGAACCAGAAGCAAAGGTGTCGGTAAAAAGGGCGTATTCCACATAGCCCTTACCCTCCTTCGCCAAGCGTGGGGTGTCCCAAAGGGCTGTGCCAACTAAGGTGATACCCCTAACATCGTGGAAGACCAACTGGGGGGCCAGAAGGACTACCCTCTTCCATAGATCCGGTACATACAGGGCCTGAGGAAGAACATGGGCCCCCTTCCACTGAGCCAGCTCTGAAGCCAGGGAAGTAAAGTCCCGTATGTCAACGGAATAGGATCTCTTCACATCTATCTCCCCCCCTTTTTTTGCAAAGGCACCCTCCATTAACCTGGAGGTCACCCTTCCGTAGGGGTTATCAGGGTAAAAGATAGCCAGGTTATGGATCCTCAACTGGGACGCCAAAAACCATGCCATATAAGCCACTTCCTGATCCAGGGACATGGAGGTCCTGAAAAGGAGGGGACTCTGAGAAACCACATCGGGCCTAACAAAAGAGGGGCTTACCAGAGGTACGTCCTTTCCCCGGGCCCACGTCAAAACCCTATCCAAATCCCTAAGGAGAAGGGGACCCACCACGCCAAGGACGGTACCCTCTAAATCTTCCAACTCATCTGGAGAGGCCACCTCTACAAGCCTCACCTCCGAACCCTCCAATGCCAGCTCCACCCCCCTCCTCACCTGGGAAACCTCCCTCTCCAGACCCCGGGCTTCTCCTGTAGCCAGCACCAGATAGTAACGGGCTCCAACAAAAGGGAAAGGAGGTGAAAGGGTAAGAAGGGCCTCCAGCTCCTGGTACTCCTGGGGTGATACAAGCGAGGAATCCACCAGTTTCAAATGGAGAAGGGCCTTTTCCCGGTCACCCTTCTGATACCAGATACGGGCCAACAGAAGATGGGCCTTATGATAAACATCCTGCCGGGAACCCGTCCTGCGAACAATAAACTCCAATAACTCCTGGGCCTTGCCCAGATAGCCCCTCTTCTCATAGACCCGGGCTGCTCCCAACCTGGCATCAAAGGCCAAAGGGGAGAGAGGGACCTCTTCCAATATCCTCTTATAAATAAAAAGGGCATCCTGGTCCTCTCCCTTAGCCTCAAGCTCCCGGGCCTCTTGCATTTCCCTTTCCAATCTCGCCATGGCAGGAGTCACTTCCATGGGAGGCACAGAAGGCCTCTGGGCACATGCCCATAGGAGGCCCAGGAGGCTAAGGGAGATCCCTATCCTGAACCACACTGGATCTTACCTTAAAGATCCTGTCCACCTTCATGGCCACCCGAAGGGCCAAGTCTTTAGACCCATAGGGCCCCACAACCACCCTATAAAAGCCCCGGGGACCGGGAGGAAGGAAAATAGCATCAAACCCTTTACCCTTCAGCTTCTCCTTCCATTTAAGGGCCCCCCTTTTTTTCCGAAAGGCACCCACCTGCACATAGAAGCCCTTTTTCAGAGATATAGTAGAAGCCCTAAGAGGAGAAACCGACTTCTCCTGGGTCACCTGGGCCTTCAGGGAAGGCTGGGATGAAGACTTTGAAGGCACGCCTTTTGAAACCTCTGTCTTTGAAGCCCTCTTTATAAATATTTGAAGGGCCTCACCCTTCACTCTCTTAGCCCGCTCATGGCGCTCTCCCACCGTCACCCCTAAAAAGAAGACTATAATGAGAAGGGCACTCACTACCACGACCATGGCCCCTAACTCCCGAGTCTTAAAGTTGTACTCCTTCCCCATTTATTCCACCTTTACATCTTGTAGGGTGCATCTACTCCCAAAAGCCTTAGCCCTTCCTTTATCACTTTCTGCACCCCTTTTACCAGGGCCATCCTGGCTTCCCTCAAAGTCCTATCTTCCAGCAACACCCTGTGGTGGTTGTAGTAACTATGAAAGGCTGCCACCAAATCATGGAGATAATACGTAAGGCGATGGGGCTCCAAGTTCACAGCCATGGCTTCAATAAGATCGGGAAACTGGAGGGCCTTTCTCACAATGTCCATCTCCACTTCCAGCTCAAGGGGACTAAGATCCACCCCTCCCCAAGAAGGAACGGGAATCCCCCTCTCTTCAGCAGTCCTAAAGATGGATGAAATCCTGGCATGGGCATACTGAACATAAAACACAGGGTTTTCTTCACTCTGGCTCTTTGCCAGATCCACATCGAAGTCCAGGTGGGCATCACATTTTCTGGTAAGGAAGGTGAAACGCACAGCGTCTTTGCCCACTTCCTCTACTAATTCCCCCAAAGTAACAAACTTCCCCTGACGGGTGGACATGGATACCTTTTCCCCTCCTCTTATCAGGCTCACCATCTGGATAAGAAGAACCTGAAGGAGATGACCCCCATAACCCAGGGCCTCCAGGGCCGCTTTTATCCTGGGAACGTATCCATGATGGTCAGCACCCCACACATCCACCAGTAAATGAAATCCTCTCTCAGCTTTGAGGGCATGGTAGGCAATATCAGAGGCCAAATAAGTGGGTTCCCCGTTAGCCCTCACCACCACCCTGTCTTTGTCGTCACCAAAACGGCTGGAGGTGAACCAAAAGGCCCCACCCTCTTCATAAAGGAAACCCCTTTCCTTCAGTTTTTCCAGGGCCTTGTTGACCAGATCATACTCATAAAGCCGCATCTCAGAAAACCACGAATCAAACCTCACCCCAAAAGCCTCCAGATCCTGCTGAATCCCCCGAAGGATTCTCTCCCCTCCCCATCTGGCCAAGGTGTCAACAGCCTCTTTCCTTGAAAGATCCAACACGTCAGGAAACTCATGAAGAGCCTCTTCAGCCAAATCCACTACGTAGGTCCCTTGATAGCCGTCGGTAGGGAAATCCGCTTTTCTACCCTCTATCTCCATACACCGGGCCCATATAGACTCTCCCAGGACCTGGATCTGGCGCCCGGCATCGTTGACGTAGTACTCCCTCTCCACTTGGTATCCGGCCTTCTCTAATATCCGGGCCAAAGAATCACCCACCGCGGCCCCCCGGCCATGACCTATATGGAGGGGACCCGTGGGATTGGCAGAAACGAACTCCACCTGTACCTTCTTACCCCTCCCTAAAGTCAGAGAGCCAAAGGATTCAGTGTCCTGCAAAAGGCGAGAAAAGGCAGAGAACCACCATTCCCTCTTCATTCTCAGATTGATAAACCCTGCCCCCCCTACCTCCGCTACATCCACCATGGGATGATCGATGGCACGGGCAATCCTCTGGGCCAAATCCCTGGGTTTCTCCCCCAGCTCCTTGGCCATAACCATGGCCACGTTGGTTGTGTAATCCCCAAACCGGGAGTTCCTGGGATAGTCTACCTGCACCTGATCCCCTATCCCAAGTCTCGCTAAAACCTCCTGAAGTATCCTCGCCGCCTCAGCCTTCAAAATGACCTCCATCCCTTAGTTAAAATAGATAAATCCCACAGGAGCACCCTTTTAGCACCTCCTAACATAAAAAATCAAAAAAGACCTTTACAATGATTCCCAACCCCCCATACCTCAAAAGGCAGAGCGGTTCTGAAGCACAGGGTATTCTCAGGCCGGCATGTACCTGGCCGCCTCCTTCAAGAATGGACCTTCTATGCACTCCATGGCCAGGTAAATAGATTCCCCATGCTCTTCCACATCCCAGGGGTCAGCTTGCGGAGATGATTGATCTGAGCCACTTTAAGGGCTCCCCTCCGTGCCGATACCCCCAATGGCAATAAGATTGCATTTTTTGGCATTAATGATAAATTAAGTAAAACGAACAGCAAGAGGAGCGAACCCGTGAGAGTATTGGACAGGGAACTGGTATTTATGTTGGCCATGGCTGAAATCAGCATGATCCTGGGGCCCAGCATAATATTCCAAGGAGGAACTGCCATCAGGATATTCCTGGGAGGAACAAGAACATCCGAGGATTTAGATTTTTACATCAAACCTCAAGCTGTCCATAGACTGGGGGGCTACCTTCAAAAAGCTGCCAGCACCCTTGCCCAAGACCTGAGCTGCCTCAGCGAGATCACTCTGGATTCGTACAGACTCCGACAGAAAGACCAACTGGCAACGGGATGGGTGGTTTTCTCATACCCTGGCAAAAGGGGAAAGACTCGGGTGAAATTGGAGTTTTTCAACCCAGAAGACTACTTCAAAAAGATTCATAGTTCTGTGCATCTTTTGACCGAGGCCCCTTTTGTGAAGAGAAACATTCAAAGATTCTCCCTTGTGTTAGACAGGCTTAGCGCTACCGTTCGTGTGGAAACACCAGAGGGGATTCTGGCAGACAAGATTGCAGCCATCCTGGCCAGGTCATACGTCAAGGGCAGGGATTTCTGGGATCTCTGGTTTCTGACCCAGGTCTTAGGAGTTAGGGTACATCCAGAAGAGGTGAAACTCCGCCGAAAGATCTATGGGGTCTCTGAATGGCTGCGCTCTACCGAGTTTGGTGGAGAGGGCTGGCCACCAAAAGATGCATTGGTCAGCCTTTTGGATAGTGATCTTAGTCGGTTTCTGAAGAGAGGCGAGTTG
>CAZBOO010000059.1:2845-8110 GCA_964493535.1 uncultured Aquificales bacterium | reverse complement strand
GGATAATCTGGACGTTAAGGAAGCTAAGAGGATACTGGATGAAGACCACTACGATCTGGAAAAGGTCAAAGAACGCATCTTAGAGTACTTGAGCGTCCTCAAACTGAAGGAAAAGGCCCAGGGCGCCATCCTCTGTTTCGTAGGTTCACCAGGGGTGGGGAAAACCTCCTTGGGACGCTCCATCGCTCGGGCCTTAGGTAGAAGGTTCGTCCGGATCAGCCTCGGAGGCGTAAGAGATGAAGCCGAGGTACGAGGACACAGAAGAACATATATCGGTGCCCTACCAGGAAAAATCATCCAGGGCATAAAACAGGCAGGCTTCAACAACCCTGTTTTCATGCTGGATGAAGTAGATAAATTAGGCGCCGATTTTAGGGGTGACCCCAGCTCAGCCCTTTTGGAAGTCCTTGATCCTGAGCAAAACAGGGCCTTTGTAGACCATTACCTGGGTGTGCCCTTCGACCTTTCTAAGGTGATGTTCATTTGTACAGCAAACGTTATGGACACCGTCCCCTCCCCCCTCTTGGATAGAATGGAGGTGATCGAAATACCCGGCTACACGGAAGAGGAGAAGATGATCATCGCTCAAAAATACCTCATCCCACGCCAAAGAAAGGCTACAGGCCTTTCCGTTGGGGGTATCTCCTTCTCTAATGAGGCCATAAAAAGGATTATACGCTTTTATACCAGGGAGGCTGGTCTAAGAAATTTAGAGAGGGAAATAGGCTCTATTTGTCGAAAAGTAGCCAAACAAATAGCTGAGGGCAACCCCGGCCACTTCAAGATCACCGCTCGAGGGGTGACACGCTTCCTGGGAGCCCCCAAATACCACCCGGAAACCGAGGGATTTGAAGAAAATGAAATTGGAGTGGCCACTGGGTTGGCCTGGACCCCTACAGGGGGAGACATAATTCATGTGGAAGCCACAGTCATGCCCGGCAAGGGGAAGTTAAACCTTACTGGACAGTTGGGTGACGTAATGAAGGAATCAGCCATGGCCGCCGTGGACTATATCCGAAGCAGGGCCAAGGCGTTGAATATCCAGGAAGATTTCTACTACAAGTACGACTTTCATATACATGTGCCTGCAGGAGCCATTCCCAAAGATGGACCCTCAGCAGGGATCACCATGGCCACAGCTCTCATATCAGCCCTCACAGGCGTTCCCGCCAGGAAGGACGTAGCCATGACAGGGGAGATCACCCTCACAGGCAGGGTGCTGCCCATAGGTGGTTTAAGGGAAAAGGCCTTGGCAGCCAAAAGAGCAGGAATAGCCAAGGTAATCATTCCCCAAAAGAATCTGGGAGACCTCACGGATACGCCCAAAGAGGTGAAAAAAAGCGTTATCTTCATTCCCGTAACCCACATGGATCAGGTGATAGAACAGGCCTTGGAAGAAAATCCCATAAAAAGCCCCCAGAAAATCATGAAAGAATGATCGGGAAATAACGTACAAAAGGGGGGACCCATGAAAAAAGGGTCTCCCCTTAAGATAATTCCCTATTTGCCGTACTTTTCCACTCCGTATTCATACCCTCTATCAAATGCTGTTAAGTTCATATCAATCGTGTGAGAGGGTACACTATCCTCCACCGCCTTCCTCATGGCTTCTTTTCTTGTTACACCTGAGATTGCCGTAAAAAAGCCCAGCATCACTATATTTTGCACCATAGCCCTGCCTACTTCCTCAGCAATCCTTGTAGAGGGAATACCGTACATCTCCTGATTTGGCTTCAACTCTCCCGGCTTCACCAATTCCTCTTCCACGAGCAAAATCCCGTCATCCTTCAATTTTGGGTAATAAGTGGTATAAGCCTCCTGAGACATCACTATAAGAGAATCCACATTGCTCGTATAAGGGTAAAGCACCCTCTCATCTTCCAAAACCACCTGGGCAGAACAGGCGCCTCCCCTTGCCTCAGGCCCAAAGCTCTGGGTCAAGGTTGCTGCCTTCTCCTCATTAATGGCGTATGCCTTACCCATGATTATTCCCATCAGCACTACGCCCTGACCACCAAATCCTCCTATTCTAACCTCTATTCTACCCATCTTTCTTCCCCCACCATATATACTTTTCGCCCAGCTTATTCGAAAGATGAACGTTCATGGCCTCTACATAGTCCGGTTTCTCTATATCCACAAATTTACCTATAATAATCTCCTTTGGTCTCGTCTCATTCCAACCTACCTCGCTAGTGTCTGCCCCATGCTTAATCACACTGCGCTCTTTGAAGAACTTCAGCTCGTCCACGGCATCACCCAAACGATTACGCCTCAGAAAGATAGTGGGGCAGGGAGAGACAATTTCGATAAAAGAGAATCCCTTTTTGTTCATGGCCTCTACCATGGCCTTAGTAAGTTGTACTACATGATACGCTGTCCAACGGGCCACATATACAGCGCCACAGGAGGCTACCAGATGAGGAAGATTGAACGGCATCTCATATGCACCGTATGGAGCAGTAGTATTAATGCTATCAAGAGGCGCTGTAGGGGTAACCTGCCCACCTGTCATGGCATAAGTGAAATTGTTTATCATTATAACTGTGATGTCTACATTTCGCCTCGCTGCATTTATTAAGTGATTACCCCCGATAGCAGCAATGTCACCATCACCAGAATAGACCACCACGCTTAATTCAGGGTTGCCAAGCTTCAATCCAGTAGCAAATGGGATCGCCCTTCCATGGGTAGTGTGAAAAGAATCCAGCTTTAGATACCCAGCCACCCTGCCTGTGCAACCTATACCAGAAACAACCGCCAACTTCTCCAATGGAATACCACACTTCCTCACTGCCCTGGCAAAACAGTTAACTGTAGTTCCAATGCCGCATCCACTGCACCAGACATGAGGAAGGCGATCCGTTCTCAGAAACTCCTCAACCGGATTTTCCTGTACATTTTTCACAATGCTCATCTCACCCCCTCCATAATAGCATCAAATATCTGCTCAGGATCGTGGACCGTGCCTCCAGCATGGGGCACCCTCACCACCTTACAGGTCCCTTCCACCGCTCTCTCCACTTCCCGAGCTATCTGACCCCTTATGTTGAGCTCAGGCACTACTATGGCCTTCACCTGGCTGGCCAACTCCTTCACCCTAGGCTCTGGGAAGGGCCAGACAACAATGAGCCTCATCCTTCCCACCTTTATACCCCTTTCTTTAGCCATCTCTATTGCCCTCAACGCCACCCTGGCAGAGATGCCGTAAGAAAGCACCACCACTTCGGCACCTTCAACCTCATCCTCTTCGTACCTCCAAATTTTGGAAGCGTTCTGGTCAATCTTGTTAACCAGTTTCCAGCACATCTCATGCTGGGCCTGGGCATTGATCACAGGGTACCCCTTCTCATCATGGGTGAGGCCCGTCACATGAAAGCGATACCCATCCCCTGCCTTCACCAACTCAGGAACCAAATCAGGATCAGGTTTAAAAGGAAGGTATTCCTCTGGAGGTTTGGACGTGTATCTCCTTTCCACCACTTGAATCTTATCAGCCTCAGGAATCACCAGCTTCTCCGTCATATGACCTACACACTCATCCAATTGGAAAAAGACAGGCACCCTGTAAATCTCAGCCAAGTTGAAGGCGTCAATAATGAAGTCAAAGCTCTCTTGTACTGTACTAGGCGCAAGGGCGATCACCTCATAATCTCCATGGGAACCCCAACGGCACTGCTGCATATCCGCTTGACCGGGTAAAGTGGGAAGCCCCGTAGAAGGACCGCCTCTCTGAACGTTCACGAAAACACAAGGGGTCTCTAAACAAGCCGCCAGCCCAACATGCTCCATCATCAATGAAATGCCTGGCCCAGAAGTGACAGTCATGGCCTTGTGTCCTGCCCAGACTCCACCCTGAAGACATATAGAAGAGGCAATCTCATCCTCCATCTGGATGAAAACACCACCCACCGTTGGAATCCTGGCTGAATATCTCTCCACCACCTCTGATGAAGGAGTAATGGGATAACCTGCAGTAAAGCGGCACCCACCTGCCAGGGCACCCTCACAAGCTGCATGATTGCCATCCATGTAATGCACACCTGTAAGCACCCCTTTGGGATCTGCTGTTGTATATCTGATCTCAGCCATCACTCACCCTCCTCAATCCTTTCCCTGTAGCCGTAAATGGCGAAGTCAGGGCAATACATACCACAAAGCTCACATCCGGTGCATTTATCCGGGTTCGTAAGCTCCGGATAATGGAAACCTTTGGAATTGAACTCCTCCGACATGGTAATAGCCCCTGTGGGACAGAACTCTACACAAAATCTACATCCCTTACAACGTTCGGGGAGTACATGTACCACCCCGCGAAACTTCTTCTTTCTTTGCTTCTCTGTAGTTACCATCTCTTCCTCCCCATTCACTATTTACCCAGCGTCTCAGCCACCATGGCCCCGATCTCGGCAGGGCTCTCCGCCACATAAACACCAGCTTCCTTAAGGGCGGCTATCTTCTCAGCCGCTGTGCCCTTGCCTCCAGCGATAATAGCACCTGCATGTCCCATCCTTCTGCCCGGAGGAGCCGTACTGCCCGCGACGAAGGCCACCACAGGCTTGTTAAACTCAGCCTTGATGTACTCCCCTGCCTCTTCTTCCGCAGTTCCGCCAATTTCGCCAATGAGCACCACCAATTCAGTATCCGGATCATCCTTGAAAAGTTTCAAGAGATCAAGCTGGGTCGAGCCGATGATGGGGTCCCCTCCGATTCCCATGACAGTGGACTGGCCAATATCCCTCTCAGTACACTGCCAAACAGCTTCATAAGTGAGGGTACCAGAACGTGAGATAAGCCCCACGGGGCCTTTCTTGAAGATGTAACCGGGCATAATTCCCATCTTGCACTCTTCAGGTGTGATAACACCTGGGCAGTTGGGACCTACCATGCGCACATCCTTACCCTTCATGGAGCGTTTCACCTTCAGCATGTCCAAAGCTGGGATCCCTTCCGATATAGTCACAATGACACCCACTCCAGCATCCACAGCCTCAGCAATAGCATCGGCGCAAAAAGCAGGGGGAACAAAAATAAGGGCCGCGTTAGCCCCCTCTTTCTCCACAGCCTCCGCCACTGTATTGTACACAGGCACCTTGTTCTCCCACTTCAGACCACCCTTGCCAGGAGTAACTCCAGCCACCACATTGGTACCATACTCCATGCACTGTGTGGCGTGGAAGGTACCCTCTTTTCCTGTAATCCCCTGAACCACCACCCTGGTGTCTTTATTAATGAGAATGCTCATGGACCAACCTCCTTTTTCCC
>CAZBOO010000059.1:0-2835 GCA_964493535.1 uncultured Aquificales bacterium | reverse complement strand
TCCTCCGTTTTCCCACGGACTTATTTGAGCCCGGCGGCCTGAACCACCTTCTCAGCTGCCTCGGCCATCCTCTCAGCGGTTATGAAAGAGAGTCCTGACACATCAAGTATCTCCATCCCCTCTTTACTGTTGGTACCCTCCAAGCGCACCACCATGGGCACATCCACATCCAGATTCCTAGCCGCCTGGGCTATGCCATTGGCCACCCTGTCACACCGGACGATACCCCCAAAGATGTTTACTAAAACCGCTTTTACATTGGGATCTGAGAGAAGGATACGAAAGGCGTTCTCCACCCTATCGGCGCTGGCGGCTCCCCCCACATCCAGGAAATTGGCAGGCTCACCTCCATATATCTTGATGATATCCATGGTGGCCATGGCCAATCCTGCACCGTTCACCATGCAACCTATATTTCCATCCAGTTTGATATAGTTGAGATCGTACTTCTTGGCCTCCACCTCCAGAGGGTCCTCCTCATCCAGATCCCGCATGGCAGCCACATCAGGGTGACGATAGAGGGCATCGTCATCGAAGTTCATCTTGGCATCCAGGGCAATGAGATCCCCCTCCTTGGTAATGACCAAGGGATTGATCTCAGCCAGAGAAGCGTCCTTCTCCATAAAAGCATTATAAAGGCCAGTCATAAACTTCACGCCCTTTTTCACCAGATCCCCAGAAAGGCCCAAACCGAAGGTGAGCCTCCGGGCATAAAAGGGAAGCATCCCCAAAGCAGGGTCAACAAAGGCCTTCAGAATCTTCTCAGGGGTCTCAGCAGCCACCTTTTCTATTTCCACTCCCCCTTCAGTGGATGCCATCATAACAGGACACTCCGTGGAGCGATCAATCACCATGCCCATATAGAGTTCCTTCTCTATGTTGAGGCCCTGCTCTACCAACACCTTTTTCACCAGTTTCCCCTCAGGGCCTGTCTGGTGTGTGACCAGATTCATCCCAATGATCTGTCCAGCCAACTGCTCAACCTCGTCCAAGGAACGGGCCAGCTTGACGCCTCCACCCTTCCCCCTGCCTCCAGCATGAATCTGGGCCTTCACCACCCAAATGTCACCCCCCACCTCTTCAGCCACCTTCCTGGCTTCTTGGGAAGTTGTAGCCAAACCTCCCTTGGGCACCGGGATCCCATATTCCTTAAAAATCTCTTTAGCCTGATACTCGTGGACTTTCATTTAGCCACTCCTCCTTCAAAGAATTGGGGGAACCACACGGGGTGCCCCCCATCTCACTCCCTATTCTTACCATTCCTTCAAAACTATAAGCGGCCCTTCAGCATCACCCTTCTCAGCTCAACAATGGCCCGTGTAGGATTAAGCTCCTTGGGGCAGGCCTCCACGCAGTTGAAGATGGTGTGACAACGCCAGATGCCGTGCTTGTCATCAATGGCATGGACCCTATCCGCCCAGCCCTCGTCCCTCGAATCCAAAGAGAACTTGGCTGCCTTCAACAGGGCACAGGGTCCCAAAAAATCCTTGTCAGCCCAGTAGGTGGGACAGGAGGATGTGCAACAACCACACAAAAGACACTCGTATTTACCATCCAAGAACTCCCTATCCTCGGGAGACTGGTACCGCTCTCTGTCAGAAGGTGGAGGGGTATAGGTCACAAGATAGGGCTTAACAGCGTAGAGCTTATCATAGAAGGGCTCCATATCCACTACCAGGTCCTTGATCACACTGAAGCCCCTCAAGGGCTCCACAGTAACTACTTGGCTAGGCAAATCTTTGATTTGAGTTTCACAGGCAAGTCCGTTCTTCCCGTTTATGGTCATGGCACAAGAACCGCAGATGCCATGGCTGCAAGCCCTTCTAAAGGTGAGGGTGCCATCCATGAACCATTTGATGTGAACAAGGGCATCCAACAGGGTCCAACCTTCTTGTGGCTCCACTTTGTACTCCTGAACCCTTCCGCCCGTACCTTCATCCTTTTCGGGATCGTACCTGAATATTCTGAACATATACTCGGCCATAATACGCCTCCTCAGAACTTCCTTTCCTCAGGCTGGAACCGGGTGATGACCACCGGCTTGTAATCGAACTTGACACCCTCTTCTGTCCTCCATGCCAGGGTATGTTTCAGCCAGTTTTCATCATCCCTGCCAAGATGATCCAGCCTCCAATGAGCACCCCTGCACTCCGTCCTATTCAAGGCACCGGCCACAATCACCTCTGCCGTCTGGAGAAGGTGCCTGAGTTCAATAGTCTCTTCTAAATCCAGGTTGAACTTCATCCCTTTGTCATCGATACTGATGTTCTTATAGCGTTTCTGGAGGTCCTTGATAAGATCATACATCTCTGTCAGTTCCTTCTCCGTCCTGAAGACCCCGCACTTCTTGTACATGTTTACCTGCATGATCTCCCGGATCTCTCCGGGCTTCTCATTGCCATCGGCATTCAATACCCACTCCACCTCTCTAATAGCCTTTTGGGCACAGTCCGGAGGCAGGGGCTCCCAGCAATCCGCTACTTCAAGGTAAGCCGCCATATCCTTTCCTGCCCTCTTGCCATGGATAGAGGCATCCATCAGCGAGTTGCAACCTAAACGGTTGGCGCCGTGGACGGATATACAGGAACACTCACCGGCAGCCCACATGCCCCTCAGCCACTCGGCCTTTCCATCAGCCAGAACCCGGCAGTTGATATCCGTGGGTATCCCGCCCATGGAGTAGTGTCCCGTGGGCTGAATAGGTATGGGCGCCTCAATGGGATCTACACCAGCAAACTTCATGGACAGCTCACGGATCTGAGGCAAACGCTCCTTAATTTTTTCGGCTCCAAGATGCCTCAAATCTATGTACAGATACTCCTGACCACCTATGCC
>CAZBOO010000058.1:0-8203 GCA_964493535.1 uncultured Aquificales bacterium | reverse complement strand
ATGGTGATGGCTGAGGGTAAGCGCTACTATCCCCACGGTTCTTTGGCTTCCCATGTGTTGGGTTGTCTGGGAGAGGTAAACAAGGATGAGCTGAGATATGGGGATTATTATTCTGGGGACATGATAGGAAGAGCGGGGATAGAAAAGGAGTATGAGAGACTTCTCCGGGGAGTCCCTGGGTGGGAGCAGTGGGAGGTAGATGCCCGTGGTAGGAAGAGGAAACTGGTGGATTCTGCCAAGGCCGTCCCCGGATACGATGTCTATCTCACCTTTGATATTAGACTTCAGCAAAAGGCCTATGAGCTTTTAAAGGGTAAATCCGGCGCTATTGTGGCTTTGGATCCCAGGAATGGAGATGTTTTAGCCATGGCCAGCTTTCCTGGATACGATCCTAACATCTTTGTTAAAGGGATCACCCCCAGGGGTTGGGAGGTCCTCTCCCGTGATCCCCTTCATCCCCTCCAAAATCGTTGTATCCAGGGGCTTTATCCCGCCGGTTCCGTTTTTAAGATTGTGGTGGCCTTGGCGGGGTTGGAGGCCCACAAGGTGAAACCTTCCGATAAGGTTTTTTGCACCGGTGGCTACTATTTCAAGGGCAGGGTTTATCGTGATTGGAAGAAGGGGGGCCATGGAGAGGTGGATTTGCGCAGGGCCATAGTGGAATCCTGCGACGTGTACTTTTACCAGTTGGGTCATAACGTAGGGGTAGATACCATTCATAAGTACGGCAGTCTCCTGGGCTTGGGAAGTGAGACAGGGATCGACTTGCCTGGGGAGAAAGGCGGTCTTTTACCTAGCACTAGATGGAAAAAAAGGTCCCTGGGGCAGATCTGGTTTCCAGGAGAGACCTTGAGCTTAGCCATTGGCCAGGGGTATCTCCAGGTGACGCCTCTCCAATTGGCCCTTATGCTTTCCAGGGTAGTCAACGGCGGCTTGAAAATTCGTCCCCACCTCCTCTTTAGGGTAGCCAAAGGGAAAAAGATGGATCCTCCAAGGAGAGAAAAAGTGGAGAAGCTCCCTTTTAAGCGGTGGAATTTGGCATTTTTGAAGGGGGCCTTAGAGGGGGTGGTGGAAAATCCCCACGGGACGGGAAGGGCTGCCCGGATTCCGGGTGTTAGGATAGGTGGGAAAACGGGTACGGCCCAGGTTGTGGCCCTTCAGGAAGATCCCCAAGAGAAAAAGAAGCTACCTCCTCACTGGAGGGAACATGCCTGGTTTGTGGCTTTTGCCCCAGTGAATGCCCCAAAGATCGCCGTGTCGGTTCTCGTGGAGCATGGGGGGCATGGTGGGAGTGCAGCGGCCCCCTTGGCTAGGGAGATGATAAGAACCTATTTTCAGGAGGAAGGCTATGAAGGCCGGGGTGTCAGGTAAAAGTTGGGATTTGCCTTTACCTTTTCTCTTTGTGCTGGGTCTCATTATGGTTATAGGTCTTGTTACCCTTTTCAGCGCCACTGGGGGTAGTAGGATCTTTCAGCGTCAGATCTTTTGGAACCTCATAGGGATAACGGCCATGTTTTTCCTTTCCCTTGTAGATCTTAGAAAGTTAGAGCGTTACTGCCACTTTATTTACTTGTTAGTCCTGCTTCTGCTTCTGGTGGTTTTCATCAAGGGTAAAACGGCTATGGGTGCCCAGAGGTGGTTACATTTGGTTTTCTTTAGAATTCAGCCGTCGGAGTTGGCTAAGCTGGCTTTAGTATTGGCCTTAGCCAGGATACTAATGAATCAAGAGGGTAAATTCTCTCTCGGGAATCTCTGGAAGCCTGTGGTACTTGTGGCTCCGGCCTTTCTCCTAACCCTCCTCCAGCCCGATCTTGGTACGGCCCTTATTATTTTGGCCTTGTCGGCTACCCTGGTTTTGGTGAAGGGTGTAGGGACCAGGAGCACAGTGGCTGTGGGTTTGGTGGTTTTAGTGGCCCTGCCCTTTGCATGGCAGCATCTCAAGCCCTATCAGAAGAAAAGGGTTATGGCTTTCATAAATCCTCAGGCTGTGGCCACCTCGGCGGGGTATCACGTTATCAATTCTAAGACGGCTATTGGATCTGGCGGGATATGGGGAAAGGGTTTCTCCAAGGGTTCTCAAACCCGTCTCCAGTTTGTTCCTGAAAAACACACTGACTTCATCTTTTCTGTATTTGCTGAGGAAAAGGGGTTTGTGGGCTCTGTGACTCTCATAGCAGTCTATTTTTTCTTGGTGGTCCTGGCCTTGTCTGTGGCGGCCAAGGCTCGGGATGCCTATGGCTTCTATATAGCCACGGGGGTGGCCGTCATTTGCAGCCTCCATTTTGCCGTCAACCTGGGCATGACCATGGGTCTTCTGCCCGTGGTGGGGGTTCCTCTTCCTCTCATGAGTTATGGGGGCTCCTCTGTTATAACCACCTATTTGGGTGCCGGGCTCATAATAGCTGTTTATAGGATGAGGACGGGATGAGAGGTGATCGTTGCGTGGTTCTGGCTTCTGCTTCTCCCAGAAGAAGGGCCCTTTTGGCCACCTTTTTCCCGGATCTGGTGGTGGATGTTCCTCTGAAGGAGGAGGGCTTTAAAGGGGGGTCTCCCCATGGGTTGGTGGAGGCATTGGCCCAGGGAAAGGCGAGAGAGGTGGCTTCCCGTCATCCTCAAGCTCTAATAATAGGGGCCGATACAGTGGTGGTTGTGGATGGAGAGATATTGGGTAAGCCTGGCTCTCGGAGGGATGGGGTAAGGATGCTAAAGAGGCTTTCGGGGAGGTGGCATGAGGTAGTGACGGGTCTGGCCCTGGCTTCTGGTGATAAAGAGGTGGTTTCCCATGCGGTTACCCAGGTGCTTTTTGCCCCCTTAACCCCTCAGGAGATAGGGTTTTATCTTGCTACAGGGGAACCCTTAGACAAGGCAGGTGCCTATGGAATCCAGGGTATAGGGGGATTGTTTGTGGAGGAGATAAAGGGGTCCTACACCAACGTGGTGGGTTTGCCCCTCCGTCTGTTGTATGTGCTTATGGGTGAATTGGGTTTGGACATAAAGTCCTGGATTTATGTCAAGGGAGGTGAGAGGTGAAAGGGGCTATCATGGCTGTGGGGAGGGAGATCCTGACAGGCAAGACCTTGGATACCAATTCCCACTGGTTGACTGGTAAACTCATGGCCAGTGGGATCAGGGTAAAGAGGATATGTGTTGTGGATGATGTTTTGAGGGAGATAGCCCAGGAGCTTTCTCACTGTTTTTCTCTGGGTTTGGAGCTTGTCATAACTACCGGTGGTCTTGGTCCCACGGAGGACGATATGACTCTGGCGTCCTGGGCCCAGGTTTTAGGAAGGGAGATGGTGTTGAATCCCCAAGCCTTGGAGATGGTCCAGTCTAAGTACCAGGAACTGTACCGGAGGGGATACGTAGATACACCAGAGATGACGCCCCAAAGGGAGAAGATGGCCTGGATGCCCCAGGGAACCCAACCTTTGCCCAATTCCGTGGGTGCCGCTCCGGGGATGTTTGTGCGAGAGGGAGGCAGGGTTCTGGTGGCCCTGCCGGGGGTACCTGACGAGATGAAGGCCATATTTTCCGATGGGGTCCAGCCCCTTTTAGTTGAGGCCCTGAAAGAAAGGGGAGAAGGGTTAGTAATGGTAGAAGAAGTGATCCGGAGCGGCTTCAAAGACGAGTCTCTCCTCGGTCCCTTGGTGAGAAAGATGATGGCGGGTATGGAAGGGGTATATCTCAAAACCTTGGCCACCCATTTTGGCCCTGATGTGGATCTGGCTGTTCGAGTGGAGACCTGGGGAAGGGATGAAAAAGAGGCTCGAGATAGATTGAAAAGAGCGGTGGACGCTTTGAAAAAGGGACTGAGGGAGACTGGAGATGCTGGAAATTGATCTGGTTCGCCATGGTGAGTCCCTCTTCAACCGTATGGGCATAGTCCAGGGACATACCGATTCTCCTTTAACGGATTTGGGCCGGGAACAGGCCAATCGGGCAGGTGAGGTGTTGAGGGAAAGGGGAATAAGGGCCATTTACACCAGTGATCTGGCCCGGGCCTGGGAAACCGCCTGTATTGTGGGGGAAGAGATAGGGGTGAAACCTGTGGTCATGGAAGGGTTCCGGGAGATCAGACTGGGTAAATGGGAGGGAAGGCCTATAGAAGAGATCAGAGAGAAGGATAGTAAGAATCTGGAACTCTGGTACTCCTGCCCTCTGGAGGCCAGGATACCGGGGGCCGAGTCTTTAGAGGAGTTTCAGAAAAGGGTGTTGAATACCTTGGAGGAGATAAAAAGGAAGGACGGTGATGGTAGGATAGCCATAGTCTCCCATGGGGGTGTTTTGAGTGTCATTATCAGCTGTGTTCTGGGTTTGGACATAAACCACCTCTGGCATTTTCGCCTGAACAACGCTTCCCTCTCCCGGGTGGTTTTTGGCTATTTGGTATCCAGGTTAGTGCTCCTCAACGATACCTGTCACATGAATGGGTTGAAATCTACCTCTCCATAGCCGGTACTAAGGATCATGTTTTTGTGGTGATGCTGGCATACATGCTGGAGAGGAAGCTTGCCGGGCTGTGGCATGATCTGGAGGTGACAGTGGCGGAGGGGTTGGATGAATTAGGTGCTTTAAGATGTGTGAAGGTGGATGTGCGAGGCACATGGGTGAACAAAGTGCCCGAGCCTGAGGGGATGACAAAAAGGCTCTTGGAGGCTGCCGATGTGAAGCTGCCTGTTACCCTGCCGGTGCGCAAGATCGATGCAGCCACGAGGAAGAAGCTGGCTCATAGAAGGAAATAGCCAGTTTTATCAATTGGTTATACACCAGATGCTGTGCTTGTTGTTCTGGAACATCCGTTGGATAGCAACTATACCCCTTTGATCCTGTACATCTCCAGTTCCTGCAGGGCCATTTTCAGGAGGGTGATGTCGAAGTATTGCTCGATTCTCCCGCCTGCGTGGGGGTCCTTGGAGTATAGGGTGGCTCCAGTGCTCCAACCACCTCTCCCGTATCCCATCCCGGGGCAGGATATGGCACTGGAAGTTCTCTGCGTATGTGTTGTTTTCGTAGGTTGCAAGTACTCTTTTTTTGAACTCATTTCCATTTTCAAACAATGTGGGTATATATTCCGATAATAGTTTCTTCTTGTTTTTACCCAACACATGCCTTCTCTTCAAACCAAGGAATTTTTCTGTGCACTTGTTGATCCATAACACTTCAAAGTCGGCATCCAAAAGAAAGATGGCGATCCTTAAGCTGTCTGACACGGACTCTAAAAGGGAATAACACTGGGAATATGCGTTGAGCTGATTATCTTTCATATCCTATGCTCCCTCTTCTGTTGGTATCGCATCTATCACTTTCCTGTCTCAGTATGCAAGATAAGGCCGGGTGAACTACCATTCGTCTCGTTTTGTGTATTGTTTTTTTCCTGGCTATATCTTACCTTCACAAAGGCTATGTAATGTAGGTTGAGCATGATGGTTTCAGGCTGGGACTTCTGAGGTTTGCTCGACAGATTCTCAGGGGGCGGATGCAGCAAGGGAGGAGTGATGGAAAGCCTTCTTGAGTTTCTCTTGAAGAGTACCGTGGTGGGGGCCTACCTGGTCCAGAATTGGAAGTTTCGCTATGTCAATCCTGCCCTGGCCAGGATCTTTGGATACCAGCCCGAGGAGATCATTTACAGACTGGGGCCTTTGGATCTTACCCATCCAGATGACCGTGAGATGGTGGGGAGAAACATTCGTAGCTGCATTGAAGGGCGAGTCGTCCATGTGCACTCGGTCTTTCGGGGTCTGTGCAAGGACGGATCCACCATATACTGCGAGTTATATGGAAGCTGCACTGAGTATGGAGGCAAGCTTGCTGTTGTAGGCACCCTGGTGGACATCACCGAGCGCAAGCAGGCGGAGGAGGCACTGCGGGAGAGCGAAGAGAGATACAGGACCCTTGCGGAGAGTTCACTCACCGGTATCTTTATCCATCGGGATGGCAGGTATGTCTTTGTGAACAAACAATTTGCCCGGATGCATGGATACAGGCCGGAGGAGTTGATTGGTAGGGACTACCTGGAGTTGATTCATCTTGAAGATAGGGATGTTGCCAGGCAACGAACAGCACGGAGGATAAGGGGGGAGATTCTCCCTGAGCAACATGAAATACGGAAAATCACAAAGGACGGAAAGATATTTTGGTGCAGCATGATGGCTGTACCTATTCAGCATAAGGATAAACCTGCTGTTATGGGGAATGCGATAGATATTACTGATCGCAAAGAGTTGGAGGAGAAGCTGAGAATGAGCTTAAAAGGGCTGCGGGAGGTCCTGGAGGCGACGATCTACGCTTTCGCATCGGCCGTAGAAAAGAGGGATCCTTTCTCCTGCCTGTGCCGATAACACGGCAGACAGATGTCCATGAATTCGCCGAATCTACATTAGTATGATGTAGGGGCGGGGTTTTATACCCTCCAGAATACACAGGCGGCAAGTGGCTCAATTTGGGTAGGTGTAAGGAGGCGATTGGTTTTTCTTTGGTTTCTACAGGTTTCTTTACCCTCTCTTGTTTCATCTCCTCCTACCCGTTATAGACTAAATTATGGAAGGCACGACGGGTGTACTCTATCTGGTCTCTACCCCTATAGGGAACCTGGAGGATATCACCCTTAGGGCTCTTAGGATCCTGAAGGAAGTGGACCTTGTGGCTTGCGAGGATACCCGGAGAAGCAAAAGGCTTCTCTCTCATTATGGCATCAGTAAGCCCCTGATAAGCTATTACAGTCCCAAAGAGGCCCAGAGGGTCCCTCTCTTGTTGGATCGGCTGAAGAAGGGGGAGAGGGTGGCCCTTATCACCGATGCGGGCACCCCTTTGCTTTCCGACCCTGGTTGGAGGTTGGTGAAGGAGGCCATAGAAGAAGGTGTTCCTCTGGTGCCTGTTCCAGGTCCATCAGCCCTTTTAGCAGCTTTGGTGGCTTCGGGCTTTCCTACCCACCCTTTTGCATTTTGGGGATTTCCCCCAAGGAAGAAGGGGGAACTGATGTCCTTTCTTAAAGGCATAAAAGGCATGGGCTTTACCCACGTCTTTTTTGAATCTCCTAAGAGGTTGCTCGGTACCCTTAAGGTTATGGAAGAAGTCTGGGGAGACAGGAGGGTGGTGGTGGCCCGGGAAATGACCAAGGTTTATGAAGAATTCATCAGAGGTAGATTGGGGGAGGTGAGGGCCTCTTTGGGGTCTCGGAAGGAGGTGAAGGGCGAGGCGGTTCTGTTGGTGGAAGGGGGAGAAGAAGAAGAACCCTGGAAGAATAGGGCCTGGGTTCTGGCAGAGGAAGGCTTCAGCGCCAAAGAGGTGGCCAAGATCCTCAAAGTTCTGTATGGTATTTCCAAAAGGGAAGTATACTCCCTGCTGGGACGGGGGGATTTGGATAGTGGCCAGATTTGACTGGGAGTGGGAAGAGAAGTTTGCCTTTCGGTCTCGCAAGGAGAGTTGGGGATGGGAAGTGACCATGGATAATATTCCCCTGTTGGCAAGGAGGGGGGATTTGAAGGTGCGCCTCCGGAGGCTGAGGAGGCGATTGTTCTTTTTCGAGGGTAGATATGCCATGGCCTCCCGGGCCTTTTACGAGAAGTACCGGCAAGGGGAGATGGGTTTTTCCGAAGAGTTTGGGGTATGGGCGGAGATTTTCACCGAATATCTTTTCTGGAAGAGGGGAAGAAGTTAAGGGATGGGGCCTTCGTGGCTGATGTTATGCTGGGACGTTTGGCCCGCTGGCTCAGGATTTTGGGCTTCGATGTCCTCTACTTCCATAGGGCGCCAGACGATTTCCTCATCTACGTGGTCCTGGAGAGCGGCAGGGTGCTCATGACCAGGGATAGGAGGCTGGCGGAGGAGCCCATCCTTGCCAAAATGACCTTTCTGGTGGAGGACACCCGTCTGCCCCGGCAGCTGAGGGAATTCTTGGGACGGCATCCTGTGGGTGGCAAGCCCCGGTGTGCTGACTGCAATGGGCTTTTGGTGGAGGTTTCCCGGGAGGATGTGGTGGATTTGGTTCCCCAGTACGTCTATCTCAATTCTCCCCGATTCTGGAGGTGCCCTTCTTGTGGAAAGGTGCTGTGGGAAGGAACCCACAAAAGGAACATGCCCCGTTTTTTAGGCTTCGATCCTTGGAGGAAGGATGAGGGATCTCCAGAATGAGAGGGACTACCGGCGCATAGAGATTGACCGGGTGGGGGTGAAGGGTTTTCGCTACCCCATCACTGTGCTGGAT
>CAZBOO010000057.1:0-8387 GCA_964493535.1 uncultured Aquificales bacterium | reverse complement strand
ACCTTGGAGTATTCCCAGGGCTTATTTCAGGTGACCGACACCCAGAAACCCTTGCCCAACCTCTTTGTCCAAAAAGGGATTATGAAGAGCGGTGTCCTACGGGTGAGGGAGGAGGTTTTTGCCCGGGTGGAAGGGGAGAAGAGGAAGAACACTATGGCCCACCACACGGCCACCCACCTTCTCCATTGGGCCCTCCGTCAGGTCTTAGGGGACCATGTGAAACAGGCGGGTTCCTTGGTCTCCCCCGAAAGGCTCCGCTTCGACTTTACCCATTTTGCCCCCCTTACCCCTCAGGAGCTGAAGAAGGTGGAGGATTTGGTGAACCAGAGGGTATGGGAGGATCATCCCGTAGAGACCCGGATCACCGACATGGACACAGCCATAAAGATGGGAGCCATGGCTCTCTTTGACGAGAAGTACGGGGATAAGGTGCGCTTAGTCATGGTGGGCGACTTCAGTAAGGAACTCTGTGCCGGAACCCACGTGGCAAGGACGGGCAACATCGGTATGTTAAAAATCATCTATGAGGGCGGCGTGGCATCGGGTGTGAGGAGGATTGAGGCCCTGGCTCGGAGGGCCCTTTTGAATCACCTCCGCCGGGAGGGCCAGACCCTTAGTACCATAGGAGGGCTTCTCAAGGCCCGTCCCGGTCAGGAGGTAGATCGGGTTGAACATTTCCTTGCCCAGGTGAAGGAGTCGGAGAGAGAGATCTCCCGATTGAAGGAACAACTGGCCTTCCAGGCCACGGTGGATCTTCTCTCTGATGTAAAGGAGGTCCAGGGGGTGAAGGTTCTGGCTGTGCGCATGGACGGGACTGATGTGGAGGGCTTAAGGGCCATGGCCGACCGTCTCCGTCAGAGACTGGGTTCCTCAGCGCTCCTTCTGGCTTCCTCCCACGGGGGTAAGGCAATCCTTCTATGTGCTTTCACCAGGGATATTGCCGGAAAGAGGCTCCATGCGGGAGAGCTGGTGAAGGCCCTGGCTCTCTTAGTGGGAGGTGGGGGAGGAGGTCGGCCCGATATGGCCCAGGCAGGGGGAAAGAACCCCCAAAAGATAGATGAGGCCATAGAACTCTTCTACTCTTTGGTCCGGGAGAAACTTACAAAGGGGTAAGGAGCCCTTCCTTTAATGATTCAAAAAGCTCCAATAATCCTTCTATTCCCCCTTCATCCAGGGCCCTGAGGAGGGACGAGCCCACTATAAGGGCGTTACACCATGGAGCCAGCAGGGCCGCTTCCTGGGGATTGGAGATACCGAAGCCCACACCTGTGGGTAAGGATGTGACCTCTCTCACCTGAGAAAGGCCCCTCTCTATCTCCCCCATGTCCCCGATAACGGAACCCGTCACCCCTTTTAGTGCCAGGTAGTAAAGGAACCCCGAGGTGACCCGGGCTATGATCTTTACCCTCTCTAAAGGGGTGTTAGGGGCTACAAGGAACACAGTATCCAACCCCTCTTCCCTGGCGTACCTGATCCAACCCTCGGCCTCTTCCGGGGGCAGGTCTGGAAGGATGGCTCCCCCTATCCCCGCTTCCCTGGCCTTCCGGGCAAAGTTTTCCACCCCCATACGGAGGACAGGATTGTAATAGGTCATAAGGACAAGGGGTATGTCCACCGTGTCCTTCAATTGAGACAGGGCTTCCATAATGGACCCTGGAGTGGCGCCCCTTTCTAAAGCCTGGGCATGGGCCTTCTGGATGATGGGTCCATCGGCCATGGGGTCGGAGAAGGGGATGCCCACCTCCACCGCTGCGGCACCATGCTCCTGTAAGGCCACAATCATGTCCATGGACTCCTGGAGACTGGGATAACCTGCCACCATGTAAGGAATAAGACCCTTTCTCCCTTCTTCCCTCATGCCCTCCAATGCCTCTCTCACTTTACCCATGGTAGACCTCCAGTGCTTCTTTTACCAATTGAACGTCCTTATCGCCCCTTCCCGACAAACAGACCAACGCCAGAGAGGAAGGGTCCAGTTTATCCCTATGGGCCAAGAGCCACCCTACGGCATGGGCACTCTCTAAGGCGGGAATGATCCCCTCCAAACGGGCCAAAACGCTGAATCCCTCCAAAGCTTCCTCAGTAGAGAGATGATAGTACTTAACCCTTCCCGTTTCTTTATAGATGCTATGCTGGGGACCTACCCCAGGGTAGTCCAGGCCGGCGGCTATGGCGTCGGTGGGCAGGATCTGCCCCCAGGGATCCTGAATGAAGTAAGAGTAGAAGCCGTGGAGCACTCCTGGTTCCCCCCGGAGGGAGAGGGTTTCGGCCCCTGCGGCCTCCACCCCGATAAACTCTACAGGATCCTTCTCCATGGGATAGAAGAGGCCCAATGCATTGGAACCACCCCCCACACAGGCCACACAATGGGTGGGCAGGCATCTCTCTACCCTGAGGATCTGTTCCCTTGCCTCTTTGCCGATAACGCCCTGAAAATCCTTCACCATCTCGGGGAAGGGATGGGGTCCCACCACAGAGCCGATGACGTAGTGGGTGGTATCCACACTTGATGCCCAGTCCCTTAGGGCGTCATTGATGGCATCCTTTAGGGTCTGGCTTCCCCCTTCTACGGGAATTACCCGGGCACCTAACAACTCCATGCGAAAGACGTTGAGGGCCTGGCGTCTCACATCCTCGACCCCCATGTAAACCACGCACTCCAGACCCAGGAGGGCTGCTGCCGTGGCTGTGGCCACCCCGTGCTGGCCTGCTCCCGTCTCGGCTATGATGCGGGTCTTGCCCATATTTTTGGCCAGGAGACACTGCCCTAAGGTGTTATTGATCTTGTGGGAGCCCGTGTGGCACAGATCTTCCCGCTTGAGGTATACCCGGCAGCCTACCTCATCACTGAGACGCCGGGCATAATAGAGGGGAGTGGGTCTCCCGGCGTAGGTAGTCAGAAGGTGCCTCAGCTCTTCTCGAAAGTCGGGGTCCAGGCGGTGAAACTCCCAGGCCTCCTCCAGCTCCACTAAGGGAGTGTAAAGTGTTTCTGGGACAAATCGTCCCCCAAAGGTTCTCTGGATCATTGTCCTTTCTCCTCTATGCGCCTTCTCAGGATGTTATTCATAAATTCCCTTATCAGTTCAGGGGCCTTGAGGCCAGGGGCCATCTCCACCCCTGATGAGACATCCACCCCCCAGGGATGGACTTCTGCAATGGCCTGGGCCACGTTTCCCGGATTCAACCCTCCTGCCAGGATGATGGGAATATCTTTCACCTGGCGGGCCAGTTTCCAGGGAAATGTCCTTCCCGTTCCACCATACTCCCCTGTGACCCGAGTGTCCAGCAGGATAGCGGACACGGCACCCCGGTATCCCTCCAAGACCTTCAAGTCTTTCTCCAAGGCTACTCTTATAGCCTTTATAACCCTGAATCCTTTCTCTAGGCAATAGTGGCATTCCTGGCGTGATTCCTCTCCGTGGAGCTGGAGGGTATCCAGTCCCACCTGGCGGGCTGTTTCCAGGACAACCTCTGCATATTGGTTCACGAAGACCCCCACCCAGGAGACCAATGGGGGCAGGGATACAATCATTCTTCTCGCCTGAGAGGGTGCGATAAATCGCGGACTTTCAGGGTGAAATACCAGTCCCAGGGCATGGACACCAGCCTCCATGGCGACCAAGGCATCCTCCCGACGGGTGATGCCACATGTTTTCACCCTAACCATGGCCCATAAGCTCCCGCAGTTTCTCCCGGGGGTCCTCTGCCCGTACCAGGGCCTCTCCCACTAAGAAGTTTTCCACCCCCACAGCCATAAGTCTCTCCACGTCCTCCCGGGTAGAGATACCGCTCTCCGCCACCACCACCCGGTCCTTCGCCACCAGGGGGGCCAGGGTCTCCGCTACTTCCAGATCCACCTGAAAGGTCTCGAGATCCCGGTTGTTTATGCCGATGATCCTGGCAGGGGTGGCTAAGACCTTTTCCATTTCATCCCTGATATGGACTTCTACTAAGGGCTCCAGGCCCAACTCCAAGCTTTTCTCCACCAGCTCCTTCAGTTCCTTGGGAGAGAGAATGGCTGCAATGAGGAGCACCGCTGAGGCCCCGGCTACTAAGCTCTCCTTTAGTTGTATGGAGTCCAAGATAAAGTCCTTACGCAATATAGGGAGATCCACAGCGGCAGCCACGGCCTCTAAGTCATTTAGGGTACCCTGAAAGTGGGCATCGGTAAGGACAGAGATGGCTTTAGCTTCCCCCCTCTGGTAGAGCTTAGCCTGGTTCACTGGGTCCAGTCCCGGGTTCAAAGCCCCCTTGCTGGGGGAGGCCCGTTTCACCTCGGCTATGATCCGGGGAAGGGGTCCCTTGGTGAAGGCAGAGAGGAAGGAAGGATTAGAATGCGGCCGATGGGAGTCCGATGAGAGGGCCCTTTCCCGCCTTAGCCGGGGAATCTCCCCTCTCTTTTGCTCCACCATCCTTTCCAGAAAGTTCTTCTTATGCTTTTCTTCCATCCTTCATCCCTCCATTCCCACGGCCACCTTCCTGGAGAACTCCACGGCCCTCTCCAGAGCCTTCAGGCCCCTGCCCGATTCCAAAACCTCCTGGGCCTGGATCACTCCCTGGAGGGGGGTAGGTGCTTCTCCCACGCAGTATATAGCCAGACCGGCTTCCATGATGACCACGTAGCAGGCGGGGTCCTCCCTCCCTTCCAGGATGGCCTTAGCTCTCTCTACCGCCTCTTCCCGGCCGGAGACCTTAATATCGCCCAGGGATATTGGGGGAAACCCGAAGGTATTGGGAGAGATGAAATCCTTCTCTATGCCCTTAGAGGTTACCTCTAATACCAGGGTTCTACCCTTGGGGCTCACCTCATCCAGTCCCTCCAGGCCGTGGATCACCAGGACCTTTTTCTTCCCCAGCCTTTGGAAGGCCTGGGCTACAATCCAGGCCCCCTCTGAGGTGGGTACCCCCACCACCTGGTGATCTACCTCTGCAGGATTCACCATGGGTCCCAGGTAGTTGAAAATGGTTCTCACCCCCAATTCCTTCCTCACCTTCACGGCGTGGGCCATGGAGGGATGGAAGCGGGGGGCAAAGAGGAAGCCGAAACCTGTCTCATCTATGGACCTCTCCACATCCTTGGGAGAGATGTCCAGGTTCAATCCCAAGTCCTCCATCACATCGGCGCTGCCACATTTGCTGGATACCGACCGGTTGCCGTGTTTGGCCACGGAAATACCTGCCCCGGCTACCACAAAGGCTGCTAGGGTAGAGATATTTATGGTGGCCTGGCCGTCTCCTCCCGTGCCGCAGGTGTCTACCAAGGGGTGTCTCTTAGGGTGGATCTTCACCGCCCGCTCCATCATGACCCTGGCCAGGGAGGCCAGCTCCTGGGGTGCTTCACCCCTGGTCCTGAGCCCTGCCAAAAGGGCAGCCATGACCGTGGGAGGCATGGCCCCATCCATCATGGCCCCAAAAACCGCTTCTCCCTCCTCGTAGTCTAAGATCTGGCCGGAGAGGACCTTTTCTAAGATGGCCTTCATTTTCCTACCTCCCAGGCAATTCTCAAAAAATTGGCCAAAAGCTCCCTGCCATACTGGGTGAGATAGGCCTCGGGATGGAACTGGACACCGAAAAGGGGCAAGGATTCATGGGCAATGGCCATAACCTCACCTTCCTCATCTCGGGCCGTCACTTTCAACTGGCAAGGGAGATCCTCCACCACCAGAGAGTGATACCGGCAGGCGGTGAAGGGATTGGGTAGGCCTTCAAAGATGCCTTCACCCTGATGAAAGATGGGTGACACTTTCCCATGAAGGAGCCTCCTCCCTCTGATCACCTTTCCTCCCAGGGCAGAGGCCAAACACTGATGACCCAGGCAGACCCCTAAGACGGGAAGGCGATCTTTTTCCCTTTGGATCACCTCCAAACACTTACCTGCCTCTTTCGGCGTACATGGTCCCGGGCTCACCACCAAGGTCTGGAACCCATTAATATCCCCTTCCAGTAAAGAATGGTCGTTTCTTACCACCGTGGCAGAGGCGCCCAGTTCCCCTATGAGATGCACCAGGTTGAAGGTAAAGGAGTCGTAGTTATCTATCACCAGAACCTTCATGCCCTTTCCTCTCTTATCCTCTCCATGCCCAGGGCCATGAGCATCCCCTTGGCCTTGCTCATGGTCTCGGCATACTCCCTGTCAGGGAGAGAGTCGGCCACAATACCCGCTCCCACTCCCAAGTAGTACCTGTTCCCCCTGTGGAACAGAGAACGTATGGCGATGCAGGTATCCATATTGCCTCCATAGTCTAAATAACCCACAGCACCGCCGTAGAAACCTCTCTTCACTGGCTCCAGCTCGGAGATGATCTGCATGGCCCGTACCTTGGGGGCCCCGGAAAGGGTGCCGGCGGGAAAGGTAGCCCAAATCACATCTATGGCATCCAATCCCCCTTGCAGTTCCCCCTTTACGTGGGAGACCAAGTGGAAAACATGAGAATAGGCCTCCACCTTGCGGAATTCCGTCACCTTAACACTCCCTATCTTTGACACACGCCCCACGTCGTTCCTGGCCAGATCCACCAGCATCACGTGCTCCGCGGCCTCCTTCTCGTCGGCCATAAGTTCCTGGATGGCAGCCTGGTCATGGGTAAAGTCGTTCTTCCGGGGGCGGGTACCCGCGATGGGACGGCTCTCCACCAACCTCCCTGTGAGTCTCACCATCACCTCAGGAGAGGAACCCACCAGCTGGTAGTTCCCCATGTCCAAGAAGAACATATATGGGGAAGGATTCACCTGACGCAAGGAGCGGTAGAGGGAGAAAGGGTCTTCCCGGGCGGGGATGGTGAGGATCTGGGCCAGGACCACCTGGATTGCGTCTCCGTCCCGGATATAGTCCACAGTTCTTTCTACGGCTTTCATGTAATCCTGGGGGGTGAAGGTAGAGGCATAGGGACGCCGAGAAGAAGGGTTTTCCCTTTGGGACAGGTCTTCTAAGGGGGCTTGGAGCCTTTCTTCTATTTCTTGGGCCCAGGTCTCACCGGAAGGATCCCTGCTCATGATAAAGAGACGGCCCTTAAGGTTGTCTAACACCACTAAACTGTCCACCCTGAGGAAGGCCATCTGGGGCACTTCCATTATATCCTGGGCGGGCAGGGGAACAGGCTCCAAGTGGTTTATGGTGTCATAGGAGATATATCCTACCAGTCCGCCTTGGAAGGGGGGTAGATCGCCAAGGGAAGGACTTTTGCGCCCTTTCATAAACTCCCTTACCTCTTGCCAGGCCTGGGAATCTGCCTGTTCAAAAGAGAAACAGGGCTCGCCAAAGGCGATAAAAGAGTAGCGCCCCCAGTACTTCCCCTCCTGGGCACTTTCCAAGAGCACATTGGCACCCATGGGCCGCAGTTTCATAAAGAGGGAGACGGGGGTCTCTAAGTCCGCCCTTTGCTCCCCTACTAAAAGGGGACCTCTTCTTTTTAGTATCTTTTCTTTTACCAGCATTTTACCTCCGAATAAAAGGGCCGTGAGTTTTATGGCCCACGGCCCTGATGGGAAAAAGAAAAAGGGCCGTGGGTGACTTGAGGTGCCACCCGCGGCCCTTGGTTTCAACCCACGCTGCGGGGCAGGCGGCACCTCCTGGCGCCACCACCAACAAACGGTTGTCATAGTCATTTTACTCACCATACTTGGCCTCATAGCACGGGGGAGGAGGAAGTGTCAAGGGATCTTTTCTCAGGAGTTCCCCCATTTTTTCAGCTACCAGGGGATAACCCCAAGGTGGGTTGCTCCAAACCCCCCTTTTCCCGGCAACGTCTTATACTCCCAGGATGCCTTGCAAAAAGGGCCATAATCCCATCCGCTATGGCATAGTACCTGAAATCAGGCACACCAAACACCCTCTTTGCTATCCTGTATATATGTCCCACCATCACTTTTAACTTGCTCCTCTCATCCATCACCACCATTGCAAAGTATGCCACCGCCATCACTATCACCATCAGATTCTGAAGCCTCTTATATCCTAATACCCTTACATCTTCTACCTGATAGCTTTGCTTTGTAAATCGAAAAGTCTTTTCTATCTCCCACCTCCTTATGTAATTCTTTAACACCCTTAGCAGTACCTTCCTGTTTCTCCTTAGTGGCTCAGTAGTCAGCAGCATTAGTGGTTTCTCACCAAAACCTACCGTTACTAACAGATATAGTTCCTCCTCACTGCCAGGCAATTTTACCTTCTTGTACCCGAAAGATATCTCCTTAACCTCTTCTTTCTTCTCTCTCTCCTCCACAATATACTCCCTGTAGAGAGTATCTGTCCCATATGCTAACTCAAGCGCCTCCACTTCCTTACCTTTCCATACAAGATGCCTGTCCCCTTTCAGCCCACGGCATTCATTATCTACTCCTGAATTCAGAGGCCCGACAGGAGTACAGCTTATTGTAAAGGGGTATAA
>CAZBOO010000056.1:3600-8788 GCA_964493535.1 uncultured Aquificales bacterium | reverse complement strand
GGGTAGGAGAGGGCACCTTCCCGAAAGGCAGAGGAGAAATTTCCCCGGATGAAAAAGGAACACGGAGAGGGGCCAAAGATGCCATGCCGGGATCAGAGCAGGCAACTCACCAAGCCGTATTAGGTCAACTTTCTTTGAAGTCCCCCTTATTTATTTAACATAATATATATTATCATTCAAAATCAGATGAGGGATGAAGTCAGGGGAACACTCTTAAATATAAAGGTTTATTCTGTTAACTCTTTCTTAAGGGTTTCCTTTATGTTAAGGGGAATAAAGGTGACTTTTGGGGAGATCTTAAGGGGCCTTCAGGAGTTTTACCAAGATCCCCTCCTGGTGAAGACTATCAAATAGCTGCAAGAGGATTCCTCTGGAATGAACGGGGGCGTAGATTTCGGCCCTTGCCTCCTTTGGGTGGGTTATTTTTACCACTCCCAATTCCTCGTAGGATTCGATGATGGCCACAAAGAGAGCCAATTGGGACCGGGGCACCTTTACCCTAATGGTAATCTCTTCCCCCTCTTTCCCTTTCTCCTGGTGTCTCGTTTTTCATCATAGAAACTTAAAGTTCTCCTTCAGATTAAAGGGCTAACCATCTATTCAAAAGCCGCTCTTTCTCTTTTGTATCCAGGCGGGATTCCCTGTACATGCCTGCCTTCTCCCTCTGGCAAAAAGCCTCGTAAAGTATTATAGCCGTGGCCACTGAGACGTTGAAGCTTTGGACAAAGCCCATCATGGGAATAACAATAGACTGATGAGCAACCTTTAGTGCTGTCTGGGATACCCCCTCCAGTTCACTGCCCACAACAATGGCGCAAGGTACCGTATAATTTACCTCTCTGAAGTCTTTAGCCCCTGATTTTATTGCTGTTACATATATCTTGAAATCTTGAATTAATAGTTCCCTGGCACAGGTATACATATCATGATAAAAAGATATATCTAGCCACTGGGCGCTTCCCCTGCTCACTTCCCGGGAAACACAAACAGCACCGGACTCCTCAATAATATGTACGTACTGAATACCCACAGCATCGCAGCTCCTCAAAATTGCGCTAATATTATGGGGGTTTTTGAGTTTTTCCAGAATTACCCGCAGATCTGGTTGTCTTTTATTGAGAACATCCAAGAGCCGCTTCGCCCTGTCTTGAGTGACCACTTTACCCTCACTTCTTCCAGGCAAGACTTATAAATCTGGAGGCTGTCTCTCCATCCCTTCTATAGGAAGGGAAATGGCCCGAGCAGCAGGTGCATAGAGATAAATCATATATTTTCCCTTTGACTCCTTCTTTCCTGAGCAAATAGGTAACAGCGTCCTTCAAAGAGAAAAAGGGCCTCCCTTCCCTCCTTTTTATTCCTTTCCTCACTACCTCCTTGGGTAACGCCCCTCTCAATTCACCTATCATATTTTCCCCTACCCGATAGCAGCACTCTCTTATCATGGGACCAAACATGGTATTAATTTCTTCTAAACCATTATCTAACAATTTTATATATTTTATGGACCTTCCCACTATACCCTCTTTCAAACCTCGCCATCCTACGTGAAGGAGGGCTACAACCCGGTGGGTAAAGAGCAGCAAGGGTAGACAATCTGCGGTAAGGATTCCCATGCCTAATGTGGAAGTGGTTGTGATAAGACCGTCCCCTTCTCTCTTCTGCCCTTCTACACACTCCTCTGCCATAAGAATGTTTGCACCGTGAACCTGGTGAAGGGTTATTATATGGGCAAGACCCAGTTCCCTTCCCAATGCCTCTACCCGGTTTTCATCCCTATAATCAGTATCCCCTGTGCTATGGATAAAGGCCACATCTTCCAGATCCCCTATAATGAACATTTCACCTTCTAAGACGATCCATTGCCATGGAGCCACTTGTATACCTCCCTCACTACGCCAAAACAGCCTGTGACAACTAGGACAGCTCTTTTCTTGTGGGCCCTCTCCAGTAGAGAAAGCCACTCCTCCTTTTCTTTTATATTATCTATCTCCTTTTCTGTGATTTCTCTATCTTTCAACCCCCGACCCTCCAGATCCAAAGGCACGTGAAAAAACCCCCTAAATTCTCTTCTGAGAAGACCTGTCATTTCTTTATGGGGTTTGTCCCGTAAAAACTGAAAAACGGCCCACAGGGGCCTTTCGGGGAAGCGGTTTTTCAATGCCATAATGAGAGTCTCCAAGGCCAAGGGATTGTGGGCCACATCCAGTACCAATGTCACCCCTTCAAACTCTTCCACTTGAAAGCGTCCGGGAAGCCTTGTCTCCTTTAATACCGGGGCTACCTTTCCCGAGGGTATTCCCAAAACCTCCAAGGTCCTTATAGCTAAGGCAGCATTAATCCATTGGTGTCTTCCTTCCATCCCTGTCAGTAAGTGAGGTACCAGCTTGTCTCCTATGTAACAGAAGCCCTTCCTTTCAGGCATGAAGGTAAAATCTACTTGGTACTCATCCAAAACGACTCTCTTATTTTTCCCCATTTCCCTAAAGACTCTTAAGGCAGGCAGGGGAAGAACACCTGTGACAAGAGGTCTTTCCGGCCTTGCTATGAGAAACTTTTCTTGGGCAATGGCCTCTATATTTCTCCCCAGATACCTGGTATGGTCGATACCCAGAGAGACCACCAGAGAGGCTATGGGATCAGTTACATTGGTGGCATCCCACCTACCCCCCATCCCCACCTCTAATATGGCAAGGTCGATACCCAGGTTTTGAAAAACCATGAAGACCGCAGCGGTAAAAAGCTCAAAGGGACTAAGGTCGGTGTTCCACTTTTGGGATTTTCTTTCCAGCTCCACAAATACATCTTCTATATCCTTCTCCTCTACCCCCTCCGGCACCTTTACCCTCTCTTCTATATGTAGGAGATGGGGAGACAAATAGGCACCCACCCTCACTCCCGAAGCGTTAAAGAGACGATAAAGATAAGAAACGGTAGATCCCTTCCCGTTGGTACCTCCTACGAGAATACTAGAAAACCTCTTTTGAGGATTCCCTAATTTTCTTAGAAAAATCTTTATTCTCCCCAGTCCGGGTTTTACTATCCCGTCAGAATAGTGGCTAAAATAGTATTTTTTCAATTATAACTCCATTTATTTAATAGGGATAATCCCCTGCTACTATTGCTATTAGACTTCCTTGCTTTTATATTCCGCAACATGAGGAGTGCAATAACTATAAGAAGGTAATTTCAAATTCGTTAGAGAGGAGGCACGAAACATGAGCAGCAAAATACGCAAGGAAGATGCCATGGGGTATCACTCCAGGGGGCGGGCAGGTAAGATTGAGGTAACCATTACCAAACCCTGCGAAACCCAAAGGGATCTATCATTAGCCTATACTCCTGGGGTGGCATGGCCCTGTCTGGAAATAGCAGAGGATCCCGATAAGGTTTTCACTTACACAGCCAGGGGAAACCTGGTGGCCGTAGTAAGCAATGGAACCGCTGTGTTGGGTTTGGGGGACATAGGTGCCCTTGCAGGCAAACCTGTTATGGAAGGAAAAGGGGTTCTTTTCAAAACCTTTGCCGACATAGATGTCTTTGACATTGAAGTGGATACCAAGGACCCTGATGAAATTGTCCAGCTGGTTAAACTCCTGGAACCCACCTTCGGAGGTATAAACTTAGAGGACATTAAAGCCCCCGAATGCTTTCATGTGGAAGAGAAGCTTAAAGAAATCTTGGATATCCCCGTGTTTCATGATGACCAGCACGGCACGGCTATCATCACAACGGCTGGCCTCATAAACGCCTTAGAGCTGGTAAGGAAAAAGGCCGAGAACATAAAAGTGGTGGTGAGTGGGGCAGGAGCGGCAGGCGTTGCCTGTGCCAAGATGATCCTTAACATAGGGGTAAAGAAAGAGAATCTCTTCATGTGTGATAGCAAAGGGATTATTTATAAAGGTCGTCAGGAGGGAATGAATCCATACAAAGAACAATTCGCTCAGGACACCCCCCTACGGACCTTGGCCGAGGCCATGAAAGGGGCCGATGTTTTCCTCGGCGTTTCTGTTAAGGGACTCGTAACCCAGGATATGGTGAAGTCTATGGCTCCTAACGCTATCATCTTTGCCTGTGCCAATCCCGATCCTGAGATTTCCCCTGAGGAGGTATTTGAGATCCGTAAGGATGTGGTTATGGCTACGGGACGATCCGATTATCCCAACCAGGTGAACAATGTCCTTGGATTTCCCCATATCTTCCGGGGTGCCTTAGATGTAAAGGCCAAAGCCATCAACGAAGAAATGAAGGTGGCGGCAGCCCATGCTTTGGCAGGTTTGGCCAAAGCAGGAGATGTGCCGGAATCCGTTTTAAGGGCCTATGGTGTGGACAAACTGGAATTTGGCCCCGAGTATATCATTCCCAAGCCATTGGATCCTCGGGTCACCCTGTGGGAAGCCCCCGCTGTGGCTAAGGCAGCCATGGATACAGGAGTGGCCAGAATGAAGATAGAGGACTTCGAGAAGTATAAAGACCAGTTAGAGGCTCGACTCAAAGGGAAGATGGGTGAGGTTGTTAGGGCCTTTATTAATAGGGCAAGGAAGAGTCCTAAGAGGATTGTATTCCCCGAGGGAACCGATATCGAGATCCTCAAGACCTCCCAGGTAATCCTGGACGAGAAGATAGGTGTACCCATACTTATCGGACGGGAGTCAGACATCCAGGATAAGATAAAAGAGCTCCATTTAGAACTTAATGGTGCCAGAATAGTGGATCCCTTCAAATTCGAAAAGGCTCAGGAGTATGCCCAACAGCTATACAGCATAAGGAAAAGAAAAGGTGTCACCCTTGCTGAGGCAAATCGCCTCGTTCTCAGGGGTCCCAATACCCTCGGGGCCATGATGTTGGAGATGGGAGACGCAGATGTCTTCATCGGAGGACAGGATCAGCATTACTCCACGGTCCTCTCGTATATCCTGAAGGTTTTGAAGACCAAAAAGGGCATTTCCAAGGCCTCAGGGGTCTATATCCTGATTTTCAAAGACGACGTCATGTTCTTTGCCGACACCACAGTAAATATAGAGCCCACTGCTGAGGATTTGGCAGAAGTGGCCATTTGTACAGCGGAAACGGCACGTAAATTCGGCATAGAGCCCAAGGTGGCCATGCTCTCTTACTCCAACTTTGGTTCCGTCAAGCATCCTACTGCTGAGAAGGTGAAACGGGCTGTTGAGATCGTAAAGGAAAGGGA
>CAZBOO010000056.1:0-3590 GCA_964493535.1 uncultured Aquificales bacterium | reverse complement strand
GGAGCCTTTCCTCACCATTGATGGCGAAATGCAGGCCGACACTGCTGTGGTCCCTGAAATATTAAGTGGGACTTACCCCTTTTCCAGATTGAAGGAGAAGGCCAATGTGCTTGTCTTCCCTACCCTGAATGCTGGGAACATAGCGTATAAACTCCTCCACAGACTTGGACGTGCCCAGGTGATAGGGCCCATCCTCCAGGGTCTCAATAAATCCGCCCATGTACTGCAGAGGGGTGCCACCACAGACGAGATCTTCAACCTTGTAGCTGTTGGTGTGGTGGAGGCTCAGGAGATGGAAGAGGCAGAATAATACAAAAATTGGGGGGCCGGGTTATTCTGTAACCGGCCCCTTCTTCCCAAGAGGAAGTGCTGGTTTTATGAGCTTGGCCTTTTATTCCTTTCCGTGGTAATGGTGTTTTCCGCATCAAAATTTTATGACAAGGGGTTATCATGGTGAAGGCACGCTTTGCCCCCAGCCCTACGGGGTATCTCCACTTGGGGGGAGCAAGAACCGCTATATTCAACTGGCTCTTTGCCAGACATCATCGGGGAAAATTCCTTCTCAGAATAGAGGACACAGACAAGAGCAGATCCACTGAGGAGTCTATCCGAGAGATCCTGGAAGCCATGGAATGGCTGGGCTTGGACTGGGATGAAGGTCTCTATCGTCAGACGGAGCGCGCGGATATCTACAAGAGGGAAATCCAGAGACTAGTGGAAGAGGGTAAGGTCTATTACTGCTACTGTACCCCTGAGGAACTGGAGGAAAGAAGAAAAAAGGCCTTAAAAGAAGGGTGCATGCCCAGATACGACGGGAGATGCCGGGAGAGAAAGGAACCCCGAAGGGGAGTGAACCCTGTAGTCCGACTCAAGGTGGAGCAAGATGGAGAAATGGTGATCAATGATCTCGTTAAAGGAAAAGTGGTTTATCCCAATGCCCAGTTAGACGATTTTATACTGGTGCGATCCGATGGTACCCCTACCTATAACTTTGTAGTGGTGGTGGACGATGCCCTCATGGGTATCACCCACGTAATTCGGGGGGACGACCACTTGAACAACACCCCCAAGCAGATTCAGCTCTACAGGGCCCTGGGTTATGAGCCTCCTGAGTTTGCCCATGTCTCCATGATCCTGGGAGCTGACAGGACCAGACTGAGCAAGCGCCATGGTGCCACTTCAGTTCTGGCTTATAAAGAGGAAGGGTATCTACCCGAGGCCCTTTTAAACTTTCTGATTAGGCTGGGATGGTCCCACGGAGACCAGGAAATCTTTTCCAAAGAGGAGCTTATTCAGTACTTTTCCCTGGAGCATGTGGGAAAATCCCCCGCCGTATACAACTCAGAAAAGCTCCTATGGCTTAACGCCCATTACATAAAAACAGGGGATACAAAGCGGCTGGCCAGCCTCCTGATCCCCTTTCTCAAAAAAGAGGACCTCATAAAAAAAGAGCCAGATCCCAAGACGCTGGGTCTGGTGGTAGAAACCCTAAAGGAACGGTCCCGTACCCTGAAAGAGATGGCCCAGATGGCCGCTTTTTACTTCAAGGCCCCCACCGAATATGATCCTAAGGGTGCTAGTAAATTCCTTACCCCCGAAGTCCTCCCCTACCTTCAAGCCTTGGTTAGCGAATTAGAAAGGCTGGACTCCTTTGAGGAAGGGGATGTAAGGGCTGCCTTCGACACAGTTATGGAAAATTTCTCTATAAAACTGAAGCATTTAGCCCAACCTTGCAGGGTAGCTATCACCGGAAGAATGGTAAGCCCTGGCATCTTTGAAATCATGGTTGTACTGGGCAAGGGGGAGACTGTTAGACGCCTCAGAAAGGCCATAGCCTTTATCGAAGGCCAAAAGGAAGCGTAAAAAGTAAACTTTTTGAAAATTAGCCAATGGAGGTGAAAGGATGGATTTCAAGCTCAGCGAAAGGGAAGAACTCCTGAGAAAATCCATGGCGGAATTCGTCCAAAGGGAAATAGCGCCTTTAGTGGAAGAGATGGAAAAGATCGGGGAATTCCCCCGTTCTCTTATGAAGAAGACGGGAGAAATTGGGCTTTGTGGCCTTGTTACCTCGCCCCAGTATGGCGGTAACGGTATGGGCCATCTGGCCAGGGCCATAGGGATAGAAGAGGTGTCCAAGGTGTCGGCAGCTGTAGGACTTGCCCTCCAGGTTCACCACATGGCCTGCTGGCCCATCGAGACTTGGGGTACTGAAGAGCAAAAGGGGAAATATCTCCCCCGCTTGGCCACAGGAGAGACTTTTGGTGCATGTTCTATCACCGAACCAAGTGGTGGCTCCGACGTTTTCGGGATGCAGACAACGGCTAAAGAAGAGGGAGACTACTGGGTTATCAACGGCAGAAAATGCTTCTGCACCAACTCTCACATCTCCGATATTTTAGTTGTGGTAGCCAGAACAGGAGAAGATGCCAAGGGCAGACCAGCCTTCAGCGCCTTTATCGTGGAATCCTCCTTTGAAGGTTTCTCTTTGGGTAGAGAAGAACACAAAATGGGACTTAAGGGGGCTTTTACTGGAGAGTTGGTGTTTCAGGATTGTAAGGTGCCCAAAGAGAACCTCTTAGGTAGGGCAGGAGAAGGACTCAGAATAGGGCTCGCCACGGTTAACAGAATAGGAAGGCCCGGCATGGCTTCTGTAGGAGTGGGCCTTTGTTATGCCTCATTGGAAGAGGCATCCAAGTTTGCCAAGGAGAGGGTCCTTTATGGCAAACCTATCTCCGATCTCCAGGCCATCCAGTTTCTCCTGGCCGACATCTTTACCTTGGCCGAGATAGCCCGTTGGCTCACCTACCGGGGAGCCTGGATGATGGATCAGGGCCTGCCATGTGACACAGAGATGACTCTGGCCAAGCTGGTAGCCACGGAGAACGCCTTCCAATGCGCCAGGATGGCCTGCGACATTCACGGAGGTTACTCTGCCATACAGGAGTATTCTGTCCAGCGCTATCTCAGAGATGCCTGGGTCACCATACCTTCAGGGGGAACCTCCCAAGTGTCCAAGGTAGTTCTGGGGAGACACGTCCTCAAAAACTTCTAAAGGGAGCCATAGTAAGATGCATCAGGCTGTGGTGTGCGTTAAGCCCATCCCCGATCCAAAATACTGGGATCGGCTTTCCTTAGACCTTGAAAAGGGCGTTCTCAGGCGGGAGGGCATTCCTACTGTTATAAATCCCTTAGATAAACATGCTTTGGAGGTAGCCCTTGATCTTAAGGACCGTTTTGGTTGGGAAGTTGCCGTGGTGAGCATGGCTCCTCCTGACACCCTGAAGACCTTGAGGGAAGCGTTGGCTATGGGAGCAGACAGGGCCTTTTTGGCCAGCGACAGAGTATTGGCCGGGGCTGACACCTTGGCTACAGCTTATACCTTGGCAGGACTCATCAAAAAGATTGCTCAACCCTGTGACCTGGTACTCTGCGGAAACATGAGCTTAGACGGCTCCACCTCCCAGGTGGCCCCCCAGATTGCCCATTTCCTGGGTATTCCCATGTCACCCATGTAGGCAAGGTGGAGACGAAAGACGGCAAAACCCTCAAAATAACCATGTACCTGAAAGAGGTTCAGATGAGCTTCTCTT
>CAZBOO010000055.1:0-8954 GCA_964493535.1 uncultured Aquificales bacterium | reverse complement strand
CTTCTATGGGTGTCGTCATTCATTGTGTACCTCCTTTTTTCATTGTTCCCTTATTATCCTCTCCCCTTGGGATGAAGATATCGGCCAGCCTTGCCTTGGCGGGTAAGAGATAGATTTTATCTTTATGCTTATCGTAATACTCCCGGGCCTCTTCTTCGGGAACTGCTATCCTGGACTTTACCTCCAGATTCACCACCTTGGAGATGAGGATTCTCCTTCTCACTTCTTCTTTGTAAGCGTCCAAGGTGATGCCCCAGTCCTTTAGGAGTTTGTCAAAGGAGTCGTTGTCCAGGTGATTCTCCTTCATAAAGTTCTCTATGTAATTGTCTATTACTTCATCGGGAACGCTGAGGCCTAACTCCTTTGCCCTTTGAACCTGTATGGTTTCTACTACGATGTGGCGGAGGACATCCTTTAAGGAGATGTTAGGATTTCTGAGGGCCTTTCTGATGAGGATGGCCCTCTCTTGGAGTTCGGTAAGGGTGATAACCTGTTTATTTACCACGGCCACGGCCTTTTCTATAATTACTGCCCTGGCTGAGGGAGATAGGATGGGGTTCAAAATCAATAGCCCTGCGGCCAGGATGAGGCCATTTTTCATTGTTTGTCCTCCAGCAAAGAGAGTTTTTCCTTATATATCTCAATTTTCCCCTTCTGCATAGCCAGGGTCAGCCATTTACCCAGGCACTCTTCCATATGGGTGCTTTGGAGATGCCTTTTGATCTCATCTTTCACTTGGGAAAAGGGAAGTACCTTCGCTGCTTCCCTCTTTTCCAGTTTAAAGATGTGGTAGCCGTAAGGTGACCTGACAATGGGGCTTAACTGCCCCTTTTTCAGGGTGAAGAGAATGTGAAATCCGGGAGGCTCCTCCCCTTTATGGATAGGGTCCAAAAGCCCTCCCCTTTCTCCCTCGGGGCCGATGGAGTGCTTCTCGGCCATGGCTTGAAAGCGGGTCTTTCTGGACTTGAAGGTTTTTAAAATCTCTTGAGCCTCCTTTTCACTTGCCACCACGATCTGTCTGGCGATTACCCTTTCAGGTATTTTGTATTTCCCTTTATGGCTTTGGTAGTATCTCCGGGCTTCCGTATCCGCAGTGATGGGAGGTGGACAGAGTCTCTCTGTCACCTTGCCCAGTAACCAGAGCTTGGCCAGCTTTTCTTCCAGTTCCTTCTTTGGAGGGCCGGTCTGGGGAGGAGTCTTTCCCTGAATCTCCTCCGCCATAAGGTCTAAGATAGAATGGGGTGGATGAAGGCCCATTTCCCGGGCCTTCTGGAGGAGGAGGTATTCTTTTATAAGCTCCCTTAAGACCAGCCCGGGAAGCCTCTGGTCTTCTTCCCTATCACCAGTAAGGTTATCTAACCGCTCCCTCAGCTCTTTCAGGGTGATAGCCTCCCCGTTAACCCGAGCCACCACCCTTTCCTTGGATGTGGGGGAGGTTTTCCCACATCCCCAAAGAAGGACTGAGAAGACCAGCAGGCTACTTAGGGGTAGGACCCTTTTCTTTGAAAACCTGATCAAGCCTGTCAGGATAGGTTTCCACCTTCCACTTTTTTTCGATTTGGGCAATTAGCCGGTTGAAGGCTTCCTGCTGCTTTTCCTGGAGCAGTTGGGACTTGATTTTGGCCTTCACCTCGTTGAAAGACTTTTGCTCTGCAGGTTTCACTTCTTCTACCTGGATGATGTGATAACCAAAGGGGGTTTTCACCACGGGGCTGAGCCGACCTGGTTTTAGAGAAAATGCAGCATCGGCAAAGGGTTTTACCATGTCTTTCTGGGTGAAGAAGCCCAACTCTCCCCCCTTTTTTGCTGTAGCCTTGTCAACAGAGTACTTTTTGGCCAGATGGGGGAAGTCCTCTCCCTTTTGCAGCTCCTTCAATATCTTTTGGGCTTGGGCTTCTTCTTTCAGCAGGATATGTCTGGCCCGTACTTGTTTTTCTGTTTTGAATTCTTCTTTGTGGTTCTGGTAATACTCCTGGACTTCTTTATCGGTGACCTTGGTGTTCTTCAATTCTTCTTTCAGATACTGGTCCAGGATGAGTTCATCCTTGAACTGGGCAATTTTCCTTCTCATCTCCCGGTCTTCCTTGATACCCTTGGCCTTGGCTGCCTTCACCAGGAGGCGCTTCTTGACGATATTATCTAGGAATTTGGCCCTTAGATCCTTGTTCTGATGGACGGCCCATTGAAGTTGAGGGGGGAGGGTTTCCAAGGCTGCCTTGTAATCCTCCACAGTGATCACTTCTTTATCGAGGCGAGCCAGTACGGGGTTTTTTTCCTTGGAGCTGGTTGTCTTGGCCTTTTTTGTCTCTGCCCTTAGGGGTCCTGCCAAGGTCAACGCCAGAAGAAGAAAGAGGGATATAATGCCTTTCTTCATGCCTCTGCTCCTTTCACCTTTAGATTTTGTGTAAGGCTAACACTCTCATGAAACTCCTTCAACAGCTTTTTCGTTTCTCCAACATCCTGACCGTTGGGGGAGAGTTTTAGGAGGTACTCTCCTTGGAGTTTCACCTTACCCCTTTTGATCAGAGGGGAGAGTTTCTCCCATGCCAGGGGTGTGGAAGGGGAGAGGTACAGGAAGAGGCCCTTTGGGCTTCTCACCAGCCGTTCTCCTCCTAAATCCTTTATCATGAGTCTTATGGCTGCCAGGGCAAAGAGGTTTTGGGCAGGGGGAGGGAGGGGACCGAAACGATCTCTCACCTCTTCTTCCAGTGCCTTAAGCTCCTTCTCATCTGGGGCTTGGGCTATTCTTTTGTAGAGGGCTATTTTGGCCTTCTCGTTGCCCACGTAAGTGGATGGGAGGATGGCTTCTACTCCCAGTTCCAGTTGGGGCTCTACCTCTTCCCCCATCACTTGTCCCTGAAGTTCCTGGATAGTCTTTTCCAGCATCTGGCAATAGAGGGTGAATCCCACTTGGGAGGCGTGGCCCCACTGCTGGGTCCCCAGGATGTTACCTGCACCCCGGATCTCCATGTCTCTCATGGCCAGCTTAAGGCCGGAACCCAACTGGGCAAACTCCCTGAGGGCCTGGAGTCTCTTTTTCCCCTCTTGGGTGAGGTGCTCCATGCCTGGGATGAAGAAATAGGCGTATCCCATCTCCCGGCTCCTCCCTACCCTTCCCCGGAGCTGATAGAGCTGAGAGAGCCCCAGCTTGTGGGCATCCTTCACGATGAGGGTATTGGCCATGGGCACGTCCAAACCCGATTCCACTATGGGAGTGGATACCAGGACATTGATATCCCCCTTCATGAACCGGTGCATCACCTTTTCCAGTTCCTTCTCCTTCATCTGGCCGTGGGCCATGGCTACCTTTAGGTGGGGGGTTAACCTTTTCACCAGCTCCAATAGCTCTTCCAGACCCTCCACCCTGGGTTGAACCACAAAGATCCTGCCCCTTCGCTCTCCTTCTTTTAAGAGGGGCCTCTTGAGGAGGGTGGGATTCCATCGGGAGATGTAAGTCTTTACGGGCCTTCTCCCATGGGGAGGGGTCTCCATAATGCTCATCCCCTTTGCTCCAGAAAGGGCTAAGTGGAGGGTTCGGGGAATGGGGGTGGCCGACAAGGATAGGACATCCACCCCCTTTCCCAGTTTTTTTAGCCATTCTTTCTGGCGAACCCCGAATCGGTGTTCCTCGTCAATGATGATCAGGCCCAGGTCCCGGAAAGTTACGTCCGGTGAGAAGAGGCGGTGGGTCCCGATAAGGATGTCCACTTCCCCCTTGGCCACCCGGGCCAGGATCTCTTTTTGTTCTCTGGGGGTTTTAAAACGGGACAGGACCTCTATGTTTACCGGGTGGTTCTTGAATCTTTCTGAGAAGGTTTCCATGTGCTGTTCGGCTAAAATGGTGGTAGGCACCAGGACTACAGTCTGTTTACCGTCTAAGATGGCCTTAAAAGCGACCCGCATGGCCACTTCTGTCTTTCCGTATCCCACATCGCCGCAGAGGAGGCGATCCATAGGGTGGGGGGCCTCCATATCTTCTTTGATTTCCTGGGCGGCCTTATCTTGGTCCGGGGTTTCATCGAAGGGAAACTCCTCCTCAAACTCTCCCTGTTCCCCTGTATCTGGTGAAAAGGCGTGTCCCGGGGTTATTCGCCTTTCTGCCTCTATGCGTAAGAGTTCCCTGGCGTAGTCTTCTATGGCCTTCTTCACCTGTTTCTTTCTCCTTTTCCAGGTGACGCCTCCCAGTTTGTCCAGGATGGGGGGAATGGCGTGGGCTCCCCGATACTTTTGCACCAGATGGAGGCGTGTGACGGGGACCAGGAGCTGGTCCCCCTGATCGTACTCTATGACCATGAACTCTTGGTTGACGCTTTCCACTCCTAAAAGCCTCAGTCCTAAATATCGGCCTATCCCATGTTCCAGATGAACCACGTAGTCTCCAGGGGAGAGGTCCCTTAAGGTGGTTAGGGGGTCTCCTTTTCTCTTTACCGCCCTTTTCGCCCTCTTTTTCCTTCTCCCCAAGAGTTCTTCCTGGGCGACAACGGCGATTTTCATCTGGGGCCAAGTGAATCCCTTGGTGAGGGGGGATGGAAAGAGATAGAGGCCTTTTACCCGTTCTTGGAAGTGTGGAAGGGACACAGGATGGAGGTCGTACTCTTTGAAGAGCTGGGCCATACGGTCTTCCTCCCCCAAGGGATGGCTTATGTAGACTGCCATTCCCTGGATTAGTTGGGATCGTATCCACTCCATCCCTCGGGAGATCCTGGATGTGCCTTTTAAGGGGGTGAAGGCCGGGGGATAGCTCTCTGCCGGGAGGGTGACGCCCTCTTGGTATAGGCTGTTGACCCATAAGGTGGGTCTTTCGGTGGTGAAATCCTGGATCTCTTGAGGTGACAGGAAGTCTTGGTCTTCCAAAAGGAGATTTTCCCTTTCCATCTCCACTTCTTCGGGTTGGATAAGGACTAAGGGTCTCTCTTTTAACAAGGCTGTGAGGGGTACCCTCTTCTCTCCCATCATCTCCCGTTGGGGAAGGACTGTGATCTTACCCCTTTCCTCAAGGGAGGTCTGGGTCTGGGGATGAAAGGTCCTGATGGATTCTACCTCGTCGCCCCATAGCTCTATCCTTACGGGTAGGGATTTGTTTATGGGGAATATATCCACCACGTATCCCCTGACACTGAAACTTCCCGGGTCCTCTACCTGTTCTACCCTTTGGTACCCCAGCCCCACCAGCTTTTTTGTCATCTCCCCCCGGGGGAAGGCCATTCCTTTCACCAGGACTAAGATCCTTTCCACGAATTCGTCGGGGTCCATCACCTGCTGGGCTAACCCCTTCAGGGTGGTGACCAGGAGGGGAGACCCTTCCAAGAGGGATAAAAGGCCCTTTATCCTCTGTCCCAGGACCCAACTGGTGGGTGGGATGCCCGAGGAGGGGTCTGAGTCCCATGGGGGCAGAGAGGCCGTTTCTTGAAAGGCGGAAATGGGACCTGCCCACTCTTCTGCCATGTCTTCCGGGAGGATTATTAGAGGTGGATAGTCCAGATTATTTCGCCAGAGATATAGGAGATAGCCCAGCAGGGATCCCCATACCCCCGCGATGAGGGGTTTTTCCCCATCAAGCCAGCCTTTGAGAACCCTTGGAAGAACCCTCACTCGAAATTCTACTGGGGATCGAAGAGCCCCGTGCTCAAGTACCTCTCCCCGCTATCGGGGAAGATGATCACGATTTTTCCCCTCTCTGTTTCTCTGGCCCACTGGATGGCACCATAGAGAGCAGCTCCGGTGCTTATGCCCGTGAGGATAGCCTCCTTTTTGGCCAGTTCCTTAGTGGTGATGATGGCATCCTGGTCATGGACCTTGATCATGGCATGGGGGATGGATGGATCAAAGATGGAGGGTCTTCTGGCCTCGTCTAAGCCCTTTAGGCCTTGGATACCACGCTTGGGATAGGGTTCCACCCCCACTATCTGGATAGCGGGATTATACTCTCTCAATCTTTTGCCCACTCCCATAAGGGTTCCGGAGGTTCCTATACCTGCCACGAAGGCGGTAACTTCTCCTTTGGTTTGTTCCAGGATCTCCACCCCGGTAGTTTCATAGTGGGCCAATGGATTGGCGGGATTGTCGAACTGGTTAGGCATGAAGTAGGTGTCCGGCTGTTCCTCTGCCATTTTCAGGGCCTTTTCGATGGCCCCGTCTACTCCTTCTTCTCCCGGGGTAAGGATGACCTTTCCCCCGTAGGCCTTGATAAGAAGGTGTCTCTCTATGCTCATGGTCTCGGGCATCACCACGGTTAGGGGGTATCCCTTGACGCAACAGACCAAGGCCAGTCCAATACCCGTGTTCCCGCTGGTGGGTTCCAGCACCACCTTGTCCCGGGTTAGCACTCCCCTCCTTTCTGCGTCTTCTATCATATAGAGGGCCGCTCGGTCTTTGATGCTTCCCCCGGGATTGAACATTTCTAACTTGGCCCAGATCTCCACTTGAGGGGTGGAAAACTCCTTCAATTGCACCAAAGGCGTCTTGCCTATCAATGCCAGGATGCCTTCTCTTTCCATGGCCAGGGTGATAACACTTCCATTTAGGCGAGGTCAAGGATGGGGCAGATTACAGTTGAGCAAACTCCCCACTGATGTTAAATTTAAAAAACCAAGTTTAGGGTCGGAGGTGAAGTATGCCAAAGCTAACCTTTTTGGGGCACGCAGCCTTTGTTATTGAGGGAGATCAGGGGAAGATAGCTATTGATCCCTTCCTCACGGGTAACCCCGTTGCCAAAGCCAAGCCCGAAGATATCCAGGTGGATGCCGTGTTGGTAACCCACGGCCATGGTGATCATGTGGGAGACACGGTGGCCATAGCCAAGAAAAACGATGCCTTGGTGGTGGCCCCCTTTGAGCTGGCCAATTTTTTGGAAGGCCAGGGTGTGTCTGTTCATCCCATGCATATCGGTGGATCCAGGAAGTTTCCTTTCGCTTGGGTGAAACTGACTACTGCCTCTCATGGTTCTGCCTATGTGGACGATGAGAAAATGGTTTACACCGGTAATCCCTGTGGTTTCCTGATAAGGATGGATGGGAGGCTCGTCTACCATGCCGGGGATACGGGCCTCATAGCTGACATGGAAATCGTGGGGCGTCTTAATGATATAGATGTGGCCCTTCTTCCCATTGGGGATAACTTCACCATGGGTCCTGATGACGCCTTGGAGGCTGTTAAGATGCTCAGACCCAAGGTGGTGACACCCATGCACTATAACACCTGGGATCTCATTGCTCAGGATCCTCAAGCCTTTTGCGACAGTGTGAAGGCGGAAACCTCCTCCCAGTGCGTGGTCCTGGAGGTAGGTGGGTCTTATCAGGTGTGAGCCTGGCCGTGCCCTGGGAGCTCCAAGGAGGAAGCGATCTTTGTGTGGTTCCCTCCCTTATTCCTTGAACTTTAGAGGGCTATGGGAAGGGACCCGAGGAGAGGTTATGTGGGTGATAGCATAGTTGAAATAGAGGAGATCAGGCTCTTTGCCATAGACCTGGACGGTGTGGTTTATCGGGGCGATAGGGTTCTTCCCGGGGCTCCATCCTTTGTCTCTCGGATCCGGGGGATGGGTAAGCCCCTGGTCTTTGTGACCAACAGCACCTTGAGGCCCAAGGGTTACTATGCCGCTAAGCTCGAGTCCATGGGGATATCCGTGTTGCCCCAGGAGATCCTCACCGCTGCCCACGCCACAGGCAGGTATTTGAAGGGGTGCTTCAACGGTGCCTCTCCCACCATCTTCCTGTTGGGTGAAAGGGGGTTGGAGGAGGAGCTGGCGGACCTGAAGCCCCGTTATCTTTTTTCCCAGGATGAGGAGGTGGCCCAGGCGGTGGTGGTGGGCCTGGACCGCGAGATAAACTATGAAAAACTGTGCAAGGCCGTGAAGGACGTTATGGAAGGTGCCCTCTTCATAGGAGTGAACGGCGATCCCCTGTGGCCTGTGGAAGAGGGATTCATACCCGGGGTAGGGGTTTTTCTGTCGGCCATCAGGGAGGCTACAGGTGTGGAGCCTTTCATCGTGGGCAAGCCCAACACTTACATGTTGGAGTTGGCCATCAAGATCTATGGGTGTGCCTCTTCCCAGGTGCTCATGATAGGGGACAAGCTGGACAGCGATGTCATGATGGGCAGGAAGGTGGGGGCAAAAACAGCCCTGGTGCTTTCGGGGGTTACTTCCCCTGAGGAGCTAAAGGGGGCCCCGGCGGATATGCAGCCCCACGTGGTGGCTGAGGATCTGGCCCATCTGGAAGAGGTGCTCTTTCACCCCAAGTAGGTGGTCCGGGCCTTTTCTGATTCCCATACGGTCACCTCTTTTACCCGGATTCCTGGATAGGTCTTTAAGGCTTCTTCCATCTCCTTAAAGATGAAGAAGGCCAGGTTTTCAGAAGTGGGGTTTCTTTCCTGAAAGTAGGGTAACTCGTTCAGGAAGGTGTGATCCAGGCCCTGAAGAATGTGAGATAGGGCCCCTTTTATCCCCTTGAAGTCCAGGAGAAGGCCCTGGTCGTTGAGCTCATTTCCCTCCACCGTCACTTCTACCCGCCAGTTGTGGCCATGAAGCCTCTCGCACTGGCCCTTGTACTCCCTTAACTGGTGGGCCGAGGCGAAACTATCTTCTACCGTTAGTCTGAACACCCTTTTCTCCCTGGAGGTAGGGTTTCAAGACGGCCATGATCCTTTCTCTCAGCCACTTCCTGTCCCACCACTCTATGGGGTTCACAGGATGGCCCGAGAGGAGAACCCCGTAGTGGAGATGATCCCCCCCCGCCAAACCTGTAGAGTCGGTATAGCCCATGATCTGGCCCTTCTTCAATCGCTGGCCTTCTTTCGCCGTTACCCTGCTGAGATGGGCATAGAGGGTGGTAAGACCCAGACCGTGGTCTATAAGCACCACGTTCCCATAAATTCCCACAAAACCCGTAAAGAGGACCCTTCCCCTGTTGCTTGCCGGCACCGGTGCATGGGCCACTGAGGCCAGGTCGTAACCCAGG
>CAZBOO010000054.1:0-9151 GCA_964493535.1 uncultured Aquificales bacterium | reverse complement strand
ATTAAAAGGGGGGTAGCACCTGCCAAAGGGGCCTGGGTCTTCCCAACGGGCTTCATTGACGAGGGGGAAAGCCCACCCCAGGCCTGCCTAAGGGAACTCAGAGAAGAAACAGGCTTAGAGGGAAAAATCGTCAGGATCATCGAGGCTTATGCCGAAGAGGCCGACATTTACGGGTCCATTCTGGTCATCATGTATCTGGTAAAAGTGACAGGGGGAAAACTTCAGCCCGGAGACGATGCCGCCGATGCCGGGTTTTTCAAGCCTACAGAACTCCCGGATCTTCTCTTCGACTGTTTCAAGGATTCCATAGCCCGGACCTTAAAAGAAGGCTTCCTCTGAGCCTTGCCCCACCCCTTCGATTCCTTACGTATTGGGAAAATTGTAACTGAATATATCGAGGTGCTATCCGCCATGGGACTCCAGGGTACAAAAAACTCAAAAAACTACTGTACCTCTTCGCCGAGGACTTTCATATGCTCTTATCCGCAGAAACCCTATGTCAGCGGTCGAGCAGGACGTGGATAAGAATTAGTCATTTTAGGGCTAAAGATTCGAAGATACATTCAAAGAGACGTAACTTTCACAGGAAAGATGAGGCGCTGGCCGGGATAAATGATAGACTTATGAAGACCGTTAGCTGTAATAATGGTTTTGACCTTCACACCGTATTTCTTGGAAATGTCCCAAAGGGTATCCCCTTTCCTTACCACATGGATGAGCCATTTTTCATGGGAATGGGAGGGTTTCTTGTAAGAGCCATTCCCTTCTACCTTACGGGGAGGGGGGTGCTTTACCTGAGCCTTCGCCATAATCTGGGGGGATGGGGCCTTCTTTTTACCCTTAAAATACCCTTCCACCGCATCAGCCAAAGCAATGGCCACCCTGGTGCGGAAAAGGTCCGATCTTAAAAAGCGGGCCTCCCGACGGTTGGTGAGAAAACCCACCTCCACCAAAACCGAGGGAATCCCTGGATTCTTCAACACGGCGAACCTTGCCCATTTCACCCCGCCCCTATGCAACCCCGTATACTTAACCAAGCTCTCCAAGGCGACCCGGGCAAACTTCCGGCTCTCCAACCTGGAATAATCCTGGGCCATATCCAGCAGAATATAGTTTATCTCCCTCTTTTTACTGAAATCCACTTCCATCATATCAGTGGTGTTCTCTATTCTGGCCAGCATGCGAGATACGTTGTCCGTTGCCCCCCTATTAGATAGAGCGAACACCATGACTCCCTTAGCCCTCCTGTTCGGAGCAGCATTGCAATGGATACTGATAAAAAGATCGGCTTTGTAATCATGAGCGATCTCTACCCTCTTTTTCAAAGGAAGAAAATAATCACCTTTCCTCGTAAGATAAGCCCTAAGTCCAGGGGTAGAATTAAGAAGATTGACCAGCCTTCTTGCAATAGAAAACACCACCCGCTTTTCCATAAGCCCGTTATGGATGGCACCAGGATCATCCCCCCCATGTCCCGGATCAACTACTACTATAAAGTGTTGCTCTCGTTTCTGTTTTATGGCCTTTTCCACTCTCTTAAGCTTCTCCTTGGCCACTACATCTTTGGGTTTCTTCACATCTAATACATAACGAGCCTTCCCTCCTCTAAAGGGCTTGAGATAGAAAAAACTGTATTCCAAATCATCAGTTAAAACCAAAACCACTCTGCTGCTCTTACCCTTAGGAGCCCAACGTATCTCCTTTACCACCCCATCTCCCACCTTCCGTTTTCCAGGATACCCCACCTTTACATGATCTATATCCACCACCAATCTCGTAGGGTGATAAAGTTTGAAGGTCTTAGCCTTTCCCGGTCCGGTAACATCTAAAACTACCCTGGTGTGATCAGGAGCAGACCAGTATCTCACACCTTTAAACCAAAAGGATGCCTCAGCATAAGATGCCAAAACAAGGATCAGAACCCCAATCCCCCATGCCCTGAGGAGTATCTTACCCATGCTACTCTGGCCTCCTCTACATCCCTCTTTATCTGCTGCGCCAAAAGATAAGGGGATGGAAACTTCTCCTCATCCCTTATCCTATCAAAAAACAAAACATCTATTCTCTTATTATACAAATTATTGCAAAAGTCAATTATGTATACCTCAACTTTCTTATCTTTTTCGCTATCGAAAGTAGGGTTGTAACCAATATCCACCACTCCAGGATAAACCTTATCCCCCAATTCCACTCCAACCGAATAGACCCCTTTCTTGGGAATAACCTCATTTTCCGGGTCCAGATTCGCCGTAGGAAAACCCAATTTCCTTCCCCTACCCACTCCCCTAACAACTTTACCAACCAACTTATAGGGTCTGCCTAAAAGTTTCCAAGCACCCTGAACATCCCCTCCTATGAGCAATCTTCTAATCCTCGTACTGCTAACCAGATGTCCCTCCACTATCACTGGTTCCACAACTTTCACAAAGAAACCAAAACGCGATCCTACATCTTTCAAATATCGAACATCCCCTTCTCTGCCCCTACCAAAACGGAAATCCCTTCCCACATACACCTCTTTCACCCCCAAACTTTCAACGAGGATATCTTTCACAAAAGCGAAGGCCTTCAAAGATGCAAAGTCTGGGGTGAATCGTATACACAAAAAATAATTCAACCCGGAGGACTCCAACAATCTCACCTTCTCATCAAGGGGCAACAGTACAGGAGGGGCCTTAGAGGGATTGAGAACCTTAAGGGGATGGGGATAGAAGGAGAGGGCAATGGGAGTGAGATCCAGTTCCCGAGCTCGAGCAACGGTTTTATGGAAAAGCTCCTGATGACCCAGATGAACACCATCGAAGTTCCCCAGGGTAACCACAGAAGATGGAACCAGAGACCTGGGAATTTTATTATACCGGGCCAAGATGAATCTCATATCCCTTTTTCTACACCCCCCAACCACAAGGGGTCAACGCAGAGGTCCCCGAGGCCTGTTTCTGTAAAAAGGCTTCCTCTTTCTGCCCCCCCTCTCACGCCACTGCTCCAGAAGAACCTTGTCCTCTCGATATACCAAGCTCTCCACCTTGAAGAGGTCCATGGCAGCTTGGAAGCACTCTTTTTCCATAAACCTTCCGGCCCCCCTGGCCTTGGGACCCCGGGCCACCCTCCATAAAGCCAAGAGAAGCTCCTTAGTGCTATGGGAGAGATGGGCAGAGAGAAGAAGATCAGACTTCACCATGACCACCACTTGGATTATAACCTCCAGGGTCTGCCCCAAGATAATCTTGGAGGAGAAGGGGCAAAGGGATTTCAACCAAGGCAACAGCAACAGGGCAAGAAACTGGGCTGATACCCAGGGAGAGTCCCTTCTGAGACTCCCATCGGCCTTCACTAAGAGGGACACCACCTCGTCCATATGGGGAACCATGATCTCCTGGGTTCGGGGGAAAAGGTGGCTCACTAAACCCAGTCTGCTCATAGCATCCATAGCCCGTCCAGATGCTCCACTGAGCAAGATGCCCAGTATCTCTTCCCGAAGACGCTCGGGGAAGGCCTGGGTTATCCTCCATCCCCCATTCTTTATAGCCTCTTCCACGGAAGGATGAAGGGAAAAACCCAATCGGCCGGCAAACTCCACGGCCCTGGTCATCCTCACAGGATCCTCGGCAAACCTCTCTTCGGGATTGCCTATAGCCCGGATCACCCGCCTATGGATGTCTCCCCAGCCTCCCACATAGTCGATGATGGTAAAATCCTTAGGATTGTAGAAAAGGGCGTTGATGGTAAAATCCCTGCGCATCACATCCTGATAGGGACTTCCATAGAGATTGTTCAAAGAGTAGGAGTCCTCAATCCCTTCTAACTCCTGGGCATCAGGTTCCCGGCGAAAAGTGGAAACCTCCACAACCTTGCCCCCTCTAAAATAAACTTGAACCAACCGGAATCTCTTGCCAATGATACGGGAATTATTAAAAAGCCTTCTAACCTCTTCAGGGGTGGCGTCGGTAGCCACATCAAAGTCCTTGGGCTTTTTGTCTAAGACGAGATCCCTGACTCCACCCCCCACCAGATAGGCCGTATGTCCAAATTTACCGAGGCGACGAATCACCTTCAGGGCCTCAGGCCATACATCCTTCCTAGACAAGGGATGCTCACTCCTTGGAATAACTCTGGGGTAAGAAACTTCAAGGGGATATGAAAGGGAACCTTCACTCACCAGGGATCTTCACCAGGAGCCTTCTCCCTCCTCCTGCCGCCAAAGTCGCCATAGAAGACTCATATCCAAGGAGCAGCCACCCATCCTTACAGTGTAAATTAAGGGAGGGGACATGAATAATCTTTATCAGCACATCCCCTCCCCCATGCCACCCTCTCTCATACCCTTTTCCCCTCTGGAAAAACACTGCCCAGGGCTACCCTGGAAAAGGATATCGAATCAAACTCCCTCTGTGCAATCCCCAAAAGAGGCTCTATTCCTCTATCAGGATAGCCTCAGTGGGACAGGACTCGGCAGCCTCCTTGGCACAATCCAGCAACTCCCCTTCCACATCTGCCACTTTCACCGTAGCCACGTCGTCCAAGTCAAAAAGATCGGGGCACAGGTCAGAACACACGCCACAAGCAGTGCACAGTTCCTCGTCTACCTTTACAACCGCCATAATCCACCTCCTAATAAGGAATCTGAACTATTTAATGAGGCAATTTTCACAAAAAATCAAGAGAAGCCACCAAACTTCGGAAGGTTTCTCCCCTCTCTACATAGGACGAAAACCCGTCGAAGCTGGCGCAGCCTGGAGAAAGAAGGAGAGCATCCCCATTTTTTGCCCGTTTCAAGGCCTTTTTAAATGCCTCTCCCATGGTCTGGGCCCTTTCCATAGGCACGTTGAGTTCAGGAAGATCCCGGAGGATATCATTTTGGGCCTCTCCAAAAACCACCAATCCCTTGACTCTCCAGCCAATAAGGGGAGCGAGGGAAGTGAAACTCAGGCCCTTGTTCCTACCACCCATAAGGAGGATAACCGGCTCTTCCAATAGGGTGAGGGCCCGAACCACTGCAGGGGGATTAGTAGCCTTGGAGTCATTGTAGAATTTTATCCCCCCCTTCTCCCCCACCAGTTCTAAGCGATGGGGCAAAAAGCTAAAGCCTTTCAAGGCAGACAACATGGTAGAAAAAGAAAGGCCCACCATCTTCCCCAGGGCCAGGGCAGCCACGACATTGTCCAGATTGATACGAAGGGAATGATCCAGCTTCCCCACCTCCACAACCCCCTCTCTTCTTGTCCCTTCCCTCCAGTAAAGCACACCTTTCTCCACCCCCAGGCCCCTATTCACTTCCCTTGTGGAAGAAAAGAGGTAGGTATCCTCCCTTATCAAAGGCTGAAGCCAGGGGTCATCCGCCTTCAACAAGGCCTTGCCCCTTTGAGGAAGGATACGGGATTTCAAGGTCCTGTAGGTCTCCATATCACCATGGCGATCCAGATGGTCATCCCCCAGATTGAGGATGGCCCCCACCGTGGGGGTGAAGGTATCCACCCACTCCAACTGAAAACTGCTCACCTCCAATATCACCCATGGAGGCATAGACCCCTCCACCACCAGACGGGATAAGGGGGTTCCGATATTGGCCCCTATCCAGGCCTCAATCCCCAAGCCATGCATTATATGACCCACCATGGAAGTGACCGTAGTCTTGCCATTGGTACCTGTAATAGCCACCACCTGGGGCCCTGGGTCATGGAGAGATAAGCAACTCCAGGCCAACTCCATCTCTCCCACCACCTCTATCCCCTTGGAAAAAGCCTGCCTTATAAGGGGATGGCTCCCAGGTACTCCGGGACTCACCACCACCTGGGAAATACTCGAAGGAAGGGAGGTCATCCCTCCCAGACAAGCCCGAAAGGGCAGGCCAAGCCCCTTGGCTATATCCCCCAGTCTTGCTGCCCTTTCACGCAGCTCTTCCCCGTCTCCATCGTCCACCACTATTAGCGGACGGGCAAGAACACCTAAGACAAGACGGGCAGCCCAGTAACCGGAATCACCCACTCCCAAAACCAGATGGGCCACGGATCACCTCAGTTTCAGGGTGGAAAGGGCAATAAGGGCAAAAACCAGGGAGATGATCCAAAAACGCACTATAATTTTGGGTTCGGGCAGACCTTTCTGCTCAAAATGGTGGTGTATAGGTGCCATACGAAAAACCCTCCTCCCTCCTGTGAACTTGAAATATCCCACCTGAAGGATAACCGAGAGGGTCTCCACCACGAAGATTCCCCCCACAATAGCCAACAAAAGCTCGTGTTTGGTGATGAGGGCCACGGTGCCCAAGGCCCCTCCCAAGGCCAAGGAACCCGTATCCCCCATGAACATCTGGGCAGGATAGGAATTAAACCACAGAAATCCCAAGCTGGCGCCCACCAAGGCCCCACAGAAAACGGCCACCTCCCCGGCCCCGGGGACATAAAAGATCTTGAGGTACTGGGCAAAGCGGGCATGACCCACAAGGTAGGAAATGGCGGCATAGGTGGCAAAACAGATAGTAGCCGGCACAATAGCCAAACCGTCCATACCATCGGTAAGGTTCACCGCATTGGATGAGCCCACGATCACTGTAAGGGCAAAGGGTATGTAAAAGAGACCTAAATGGGGTGACACCCTCTTTAAAAAAGGAACCAAAAGATCTACGGAGTGGACTCCCAGTTTTTCATAAAGGAACACGCCCAACAGCAAGGCCAAAGACAGTTGAAAAAAGAACTTCTTCTTAGTCCCTATACCCTTGGGGTTCCCCAATCTCACCTTGAGATAGTCGTCCCAAAAGCCTATGGCCCCGTACCCCAGAAGGGCCAGAAGGGCCACCCATACCAAGGAATCAGAGAGATTGGCCCACAGCAAGGTAGAAAAAAGGACAGAAAGGATAATGAGAATACCCCCCATGGTAGGAGTGCCCTTTTTATCGAAATGGCTGCTGGGGCCATCCTCCCTGATCACCTGCCCCATGCGATACTCCCTGAGCTTGCCTATAAGCCACGGACCAAGAAGGAGGGAGATAAAAAGGGCCGTAACCGTAGCATAGATGGTCCTGAAGGTAATGTAACGAAAGACATTGAAGGGAAAGTAATATACGTGAAACTGGTAGAGGAGCTTCCAGAGCATCAATCCACCCCGAGGGCTTCCAAAACCCTTTCCATTTGGAGCCCCCTGGACCCCTTAACCAAAAGGGCATCCCCCTCCCTCAAAATGGAGGATAGAGTGCGGGCTGCCTCTTGGTGATCTGCAAAGTGGCAGACACCCCCTATCTCCCGGGCCTCATCCCCCAGGGTGCCCAGCCAGTCCACACCAAGGAGTCGGGCCTTTTCTCCCACCCACCTGTGCCAATAGGAGTTTTCCCCGCCCAACTCCAGCATAGATCCCATGAGTACCAATCTCCTCTTGGCAGGCAAGGATACGAGGGTCTTCAAAGCCCACCAGGTAGAATCAGGATTGGCGTTATAAGTATCATCAAGGACGAGGACACCCCGCCACCTTTTGATCCCCATTCTTCCCCGGACCCCTTGAAAACGGGACAAAAGGTGAAGAATATCCTGAGGCCTTACCCCCAACTGGAAGGCCACCGCCATAGCCGCCAAGGCGTTAAGCACGTGGTGCATCCCTAAAAGGGGCAGAATGGCATCAAGCTTACCCCAAGGTCCGGTTATACTAAAGCTTGTACACCAGCACTCTTCCCTCTGGAGGATCCGAATATCTCCTCCCCTCACCTCACCTCCCTCTAAGCCAAAGGTGAAGGTATGGGGAAAGTCATGGGCAAGCTCCCGGCTAAGGGGATCATCGGCATTGTAAACCAGAAGTCCATCCTCCCTTAAGCCCTTCAAAAGCTCTCCCTTAGCCTTTTTAACCCCCTCCACACCCCCCAAAGGACCCAAATGGGCCCTGCCCACATTGGTAAGAACCCCCACATGGGGTTCAGCGAGGGCGCTTAACCGGGAGATCTCTCCAGGAGAATTGGTGCCCATCTCCAAAACCAGAACCTGGGTTTCCTTAGGCATATTGGCCACAGTGTAGGGCAAACCCACTAGGTTATTATAGTTTTTTATAGTCTTATGTACCCGGTACATCCCTCCCAAGAGATGGGCTATGAGCTCCTTGGTAGTGGTCTTACCAGAGGAACCCGTAATGGCCACCACCTTGGGACCCCAAGTTTCGAGGAGGAGTGAAGCCAACTTCTGCAGGGCTTCCAAGCTATGGGGCACCACGAGACAGGGAAGGGCCATCTCTTTCTCCACCACCGCCAAGGGACTCCCCTTACGCCAAGCCTCCACGGCAAAGGCGTGGCCATCGAACCTGTCCCCTCTGAGAGCCACAAAAACCCGGCCCCTGCACTCTACCCGGCTGTCTATGGAAACACCCTTGTAGGGTAAATCCAGTAAGGGATAAGGGCCCAAATAGGTACCTCCGAGACCCTGAACCAGATCTCCCAGGGTCATATCCATCCCAACTCCTCCATAATCTCCCGGGTTATTTCTACGTCATCAAAGGGAAAAACCTCATCCCCCACAATCTGATAACCCTCATGGCCCTTGCCGGCAATGAGCACCACATCCCCGGGCTGGGCCATCCTCAGAGCCATCCTGATAGCCTCTATCCTATCAGGTTCCACCACAACCTCCCCCTCAATCCCCTTTAAAATATCCTGAATGATGGCCATGGGGTCTTCGGTGCGGGGATTGTCAGAGGTAACCACCAACTTATGGGCCAACTGGGAGGCCACAGTCCCCACAACAGGCCTCTTACCCCTGTCCCTGTCACCTCCACATCCAAAGACAAGGATCAAACGGCCCTGGGTCATGGACCCCAAAGTCTCAAGAACCACCTTAAGGGCATCAGGGGTATGGGCATAATCCACAAAAACCCCCACCTTATCGGCATTGGCCACAGGCTCCAAACGACCCCTAACCCCCTGAAAAGTAGCCAAATGGGGAAAGATCTCCCCAGGATCCATCCCTAAAGAGGCAAGGGTACCCCACGCCGCCAATAGGTTCCGTGCGTTATGGGCACCCACCAAGTGAGAGTTGACGGTGAATTCACCCCTGGTCTCCTCCACCGTCAACGCCAGGCCATCCAAGTTCGCTCTCTCTATCTGTCCCCTTAAGGAGGCACTCCCTCCCAAGGAAAAGCCCAGGATATCTCCTCCCAGGTCCGCCTCTAACCTCTTCCC
>CAZBOO010000053.1:0-9177 GCA_964493535.1 uncultured Aquificales bacterium | reverse complement strand
GCCACAGAGGGGACCATTTTCCTTTCCTCGATCTGGGCCAAGAGGGTCTTGGATATCCCTCTCTTTTCTGCCAACTCCCCTAAGGACGGGCCCCTCTCCTCCCTCAACTCCCGGATCTTTTGGGATATCTCACCTTTCATGGTAGCTCCTTTTAAACAGATTAGAATAACCCCTTCTCCAGTTCAAGGTGCTATTGATCCTTTTCCGGGATGGGGTGGAGGTTTCTTGCATGAAAAAGAGAAAGGGAGTAAAGTATATTTTAACGTTGCAACATCCGAAAGGGGGACCCCGTGGAGTCCCGGCTTATAGGGCGTGTACCCATTGTGGTCTTTGATACGGAAACTACCGGGCTTTCTCCCCTCTCCCACGTTGTGGAGCTGGGGGCGGTGAAGATGATGGGAGGAAGACTGGTGGATACCATGGTGAGCTTGGTAAAGCCCCCCGTGCCCATCCCCCTGAAAGTGGTAAGGATCCACGGCATTGATGATTCCATGGTGAAGCATGCCCCTCCCTTCAAGGTGGTGGCCCGCCGTTTTCGTCAGTTTGTGGAGGGTTCCGTTCTGATTGCTCACAATGCCCCCTTCGATTTAAGGGTCCTCTCTGTCAACCTCCAGAGGTTGGGATTGTTCCTTCTGGACAACCCTGTGCTGGATACCCGCCTCATCTCCCGGAGGCATTTTCCTGAGGTGGCGGATCACAGCTTGCGCCACCTCATTCGCGTGTGGAGGAGCCCTTTTAAGGGATGTCACAGGGCCTTGGCCGATGCCCGGCATACGGCCTTCATCTTTTTGGGGATGATGCGGAAGGTGGGGCTGGATGAGAGGGATAGGATAGGAGACCTCTTTTCTCTCTTTGGCCCTCCAGACAGCATGCTCCGGTATCAGGCCAGATGGGAGGAACTGGGTCGTAGGGACAGTCGGGTGGGACGCCTTCTTATGGCTATGAAAGAGGGGAAGGTTTTGGAGATCTTCTACGATGGGGGGAGCCTCCAAGGGAGCCGGTATGTTTCCCCTTTGACCCTCTTTTCCACGGGTAAGGTCCATTATCTCCGGGCCTTGTGTCCCCAGGAAAGGAAGGTGAAGACCTTCCGCATAGACCGGATCACCTACATCCTTCCCGCTCAAGAGGGGGCAATCCAGAGATAGCTTTAAGGAAGTCTCAAAGGGTCTCCCCCAAGTCTCTATCAATCTCCAAAGGATATCTTTGTTCCCGCTCCCACCCCTATCACCAGATGAAGGGGTTCTCCCGCCAACCCTTTCATCCCTGGATGTGACGGGTGAGGCCTGTGGACCACGCCCCAAAAAGGTCTTTTAAGGGAACCGAAAGCCTTCCTGTGGGCCATGAAATCGCCAAGTTTTCACCTCCTACAGTGCCCAAGACCTGGCAGGGGATCCCTTTATTTTTACACAGTTCCATAACTTTTTGGAGCCTCTGGGGGGCCAGGGAGATGATCACCCTTCCCTGGTCTTCTCCAAAGAGGAGGAGATCGGGTCGAATTCCTTCTTGGAGCTTTACCTGGGCCCCTATAAAAGATGCTTCTTGCAGGCAACACTCGGCCAAGGCTACGGCCAATCCCCCGTCGGAAGTGTCGTGGGCCGAAGAGATGAGCCGTTGGCTTGCCAACTCTGCCAGAAGTTTGTGGAGGCTTTTTTCGTACTCCAAATCCACAGTAGGAGGTCTCCCCGCCACTTTACCATGGATCTTTTCCAAGTATTCGCTGCCCCCTATGTGGCCCCTGTTTTCCCCCAGGAGGACCACCAAATCACAGGGAGTCTTGAAGTGTTGGGTTACCCTAACCTCTATCTCTTCCAAAACACCCACCATTCCTATGGTAGGGGTGGGATAAACCCCCTTGCTTAGGGTCTCGTTGTAAAAGCTTACGTTTCCCCCAGTCACTGGGGTTTCTAAGACTCTGCAGGCCTCAGCCATACCCTCTACAGTTCTGGCAAAGTTCCACATTACCTGGGGCTTTTCGGGATTGCCAAAGTTGAGGCAGTTGGTGATGGCCCGGGGGAGGGCTCCGGAGCAGGCCACGTTTCGGGCAGCTTCGGCCACAGCCTGCTTGGCCCCTTCCAAGGGATCCAAGTGACAGTAGCGGGGATTGCAGTCGGAGGAGAGGGCCACGGCCTTTCCTGTTCTTTTTATGCGGATGACCGCTGCGTCGGAGCCTGGCAGTATCAGGGTGTTGATTCTTACCATATGGTCATACTGGCGGTAGATCCATTCCTTGCTGGCTATGTTAGGGCTGGCCATGAGTTCCAAAAGCACCTTGCCCAGGTCCTCTGGACGGGGGATAGTCTGGACATCCAGTTTCTGGACCTCCTTCAGGTAAGAGGGTTCCTCTTGGGGACGATCATAGAGGGGGGTGTCTTCTGTAAGGCAGAGAGCTGGAACCTGGGCCACTACCTCTCCATGATGGTGTACTCTTACTAAGCCATCGGAAGTGACACGGCCTATGACCACGGCATCCAACCCCCACTTTTTAAAGATTTCAATCACCTTGTCTTCTGTACCCTTTTTTGCCACCAGGAGCATCCTTTCCTGGGATTCAGAGAGCATGATCTCGTAGGCAGTCATGCCCTCTTCCCTCTGGGGCACCTTGTCCAGATCTATCTCTATGCCCACTCCTCCCTTGGAGGCCATTTCGCTGGTGGAACAGGTGAGGCCTGCGGCCCCCATGTCCTGGATGCCCAGGATCCAGTCGTGCTGAAAGGCCTCTAAGCATGCTTCCATCAGCAGTTTCTCTGTGAAAGGGTCTCCTACCTGAACGTTGGGTTTCTTTTCTTCTGAGTCTTCACCGAACTCTTCAGAGGCCATGGTGGCCCCGTGGATGCCGTCCCTTCCCGTCTTGGACCCTACATAAATGGCGGGGTTCCCCACACCCGCCGCCTGGGCCTTGAAGATCCTGTCCCTGGGCACTATCCCTAAGTTGAAGACGTTTACCAAAGGGTTTCCGTCGTAGCAAGGGGCGAAGGAGGTTTCTCCTGCCACAGTAGGGACGCCTATACAGTTCCCATACCAGGCGATTCCATAGACCACCCCTTCCAGGACATAGAGGTTTCTGGGTTTATCCAGGGTACCGAAGCGGAGGGAGTCCATGGAAGCTATGGGCCTGGCCCCCATGGTGAAGATATCCCTAAGGATGCCTCCTACCCCTGTGGCGGCACCCTGAAGGGGTTCAATGTATGATGGGTGGTTGTGGCTTTCCATCTTGAAGGCTACGGCCCAGGTGTCGTCCACGGCTATGACTCCTGCGTTCTCCCCCGGCCCTTGGAGGACCCAGGGTGCCTGGGTGGGCAGTTTTTCCAGATGTATCCTGGAACTTTTGTAGGAACAGTGTTCACTCCACATGACGGATATGATACCCAGTTCCGTTATATTGGGCTCCCTTCCCAATAGGCGCACCATCTGTTGGTATTCTTTTATGGTGAGGTTGTGCTCTCTGATCATTTCCGGTGTTATAGGCCCTTGCATCTTTTGGTCCTCCAGCCATAGATTAGGTTCATTACCTTGGCTTACTTTGTAATGCCCCGGTCACTGTTGTTCAAGAAAAAGGAGGTGGAAAGCATATGGGTAGGGAAAAAGTTTTGAAAGACCTGGAAGGTTGGGTGAACAAGGTGAGGGGAAAGGGGAGCGTGGCCTTGGAGTTGGCCCGCTTACGCCTCAGTAAGGCCAGTCTGGAACGCAAGGCCTCCCGGATTCACACCCGTTTAGGGGAGAGGGTGGAGTATCTTCTGGATCTGGGCAAGGAGCGCTTAGAGGAAGACGAAGTGGTGAAGGGCTTTATGCAGGAGCTCCAGGATTTGAGGAAGGAGATAAAAGAAGCCCAGGAAAAGATGGATGCCCTTAAAGCAGCGTCTCCTGAGGAAAAGGGTGAAGGGGAAGGGCCCCAGGGGGAGTAAATGGTTAGGGAGATTCTCACCTTTCCCCATTCTCTCCTTTACAAGAAGAGCCGGGAGATAAAGGAGGTTGACGGCCGGTTGGCAAAACTTGTGGAGGAGATGCTGGAGACCATGTATAAAGCCCCGGGTATAGGGTTGGCTGCTCCCCAAATCGGGGAAAACATCCGCCTTATAGTCTTTGACCTTTCTGATTGCCAATCCCCTGAGAGAAGGCCCCATTATCTTGTCAATCCTGTTATCACTGCGTGGGAGGGGACATCGGTGGGAGAGGAAGGCTGCCTGAGTGTGCCCGGGGTCCGGGAAAAGGTAAAGAGGTTTGCCCGGGTAGAGGTAAAAGGGCTGGATCTGGATGGGAGGGAGAAGGTTTGGGAGGCCCAGGGGCTTATGGCCACCATGTTCCAGCACGAGGTTGACCATCTGGACGGTATCCTTTTTATAGACCGATTGGGTCCTTTAAAGAGGCGGCGGATAAAGGGAAGGCTTCTGAAGAAAGGGGAGGGGGAATGAGAGTTGCTTTGTGTTCTTCGGAGATGGCTTCTTTGGCCAAGGTGGGTGGTTTAGCCGATGTGACGGATTCTTTGCCTAAGGCCTTGAAGGCCTTAGGCAAAGATGTATGGGTCTTTCTCCCTCTCTACAAACAGATGCGGGAGGAGAAGGGGCGGGGACTTAGGGACACGGGGGTGGAGATCTCTGCCTGGATGGATGGTGAGAGGAGGGTGGCCAGGATTTTGGAGACTCAGGTTCACGGGGTGCCTGTTTATTTAGTGGATTATCCTCCTTACTTTCACCGAGAACATCCCTATGGTACCCTTGAAGGGGACTATCCTGACAACCCTTATCGCTTTGCCTTCTTTTCCAAGGCCGTTCTCAAGGCCATGGCAGCCTTTAATCTGGAGGTGGATGTCATCCACTGCAACGATTGGGAAACGGCCTTGGTGCCGGTTTATCTCCAGCATGGCTATAGGAAGGGTTTTGAGGGAGTGAGTACCCTCTTCACCATTCACAATCTGGCCTACCAGGGGGTTTTCCCTAAGGATGCCCTTCCCAGAGTAGGTTTGGATTGGTCTCTTTTCCATATGGAGGCCTTGGAGTATTACGGCAACATCAACTTTCTGAAAGGGGGCATCATCTTCTCCCAGGTGGTGAACACCGTGAGTCCCACTTATGCCAAGGAGATTCAGACGGAACGCTTCGGCTACGGTCTGGATGGGGTCTTGAGGAAGAAGGGGGATCACCTCTTCGGCGTATTAAACGGCATAGACTACGAGGAGTGGGATCCAGCCTCTGATACCAGGATCCATGTCCCCTATAACAGGGGAAACCTGGAGGGGAAATACCGTAATAAGGAAGACCTCAGGGAAGAGAAGGGCTTGAGGCACGGGGATGGTCCCTTGGCCGGCATGGTGGGACGTTTAGTGGAACAAAAGGGTGTGGATCTGGTCCATGCCGTGGTGGGGGATCTGGTTTCCATGGGGATTCAGCTCATTGTTTTAGGATCAGGGGAGAAGCGGTATTACGATATGCTTATGGAGCTTAAGGACGAGTATGGGGATATGGTCTCTATAAATATAGGCTACGATGACACCTTGGCGGCTCGGATCTATGGGGGATGCGATTTCTTCCTTATGCCCAGTCGGTATGAGCCTTGTGGCTTGGGCCAGATGATCGCCCTGAGGTACGGTACCATCCCCGTGGTGAGGGCTACGGGAGGTTTGGCCGACACCGTTTCAGAGTACAACCATGACACCAAGGAGGGGAACGGTTTCCTCTTCAATGCCTTTAAACCTGGGGAGTTCTTAGGGGCTATCCAACGGGCCCAGGATATCTATGGGCGAAGGGAGGAATGGCTCGCCTTGGTGGGGAGGGCTATGGCGTGCGATTTTTCCTGGGGGGCATCGGCTAAAAGGTACTTAGAGCTTTATAGACTGGCCCGGAACTCGGCTCCAGCGAGGTAGGGCTTTGGAAGGGGTACCCTTTTTGGTCTTGATTATGGGAGGCTTACCTCTTGAAACTGGGAAGCATTCCCTTTATTTTCTTCACCCGATCCATTGAGGGTTCATAAGGAGGGGTTCAATGAAAGAAGGGATTCATCCCCAGTACCATGAAGTGTCCGTGGTGTGTGCTTGTGGCAACACCTTTAAGACCCGTTCCACCATCAAGGGAGATACCCTCCAGGTAGCTGTGTGTTCCCATTGTCACCCCTTCTACACGGGGAGGCAGAGGTCCCGGGAAGTGACGGGGCGGACAGAGAAGTTCAGGAAGAAGTACGGGCTGAAAGAATAGGTTTTCATGGAGGTAGAGCTTCTGGCCTACACCCCCCATCCGGAAGGGGTGGTGTATAATGCGGCCCGGTTGTGCTATTCTTCTAAGGGCATCCGGGAGCTTATGAGGGAGAAGGGGGCTTCTCCCAAGGGGCTTATTGAGCAGATCAAGGCTTCGGGTCACCACTCTGTTTTGGAGCATACATCTTTTACCTTCGGGATTGAGGGTATATCCCGGGTCACCACCCATCAACTGGTGCGCCACCGTATCGCCTCTTATTCTCAGAAGAGCCAGAGGTACGTGGCTGAAAGGGATTTTCAGTACGTTACTCCCCCTTCCATAGAGGATAAGGAGGAGGCCTGTGTCCTCTTTAATGGGGTGATGGAGGTTTGTAGGAATGCCTATCACCAGTTGCTGGAAATGGGGATCTCCAAGGAGGATGCCCGGTATCTCCTGCCTTCGGCTTGCGAGACCAAGATCATCGTCACCATGAACGCCCGGGAGCTGCTGCATTTCTTTTCCCTTCGGTGCTGTCGCCGGGCCCAATGGGAGATCAGAAATATGGCCAAGGAGATGCTCTTTTTATGCAGAAGGGTGGCCCCCATCATCTTCTATAATGCCGGGCCTCCCTGCCTTAGGGGTCCTTGCCCCGAAGGGTCTTTCAGCTGCGGGCAAACCCAGGAAGTGAGGGGAGAGTTCTCATGGACCCAGTGATAATGGAGAGGCTGGAGGCTATCGAGGGGAAGTTTGAGGATTTAGAGAGGCAACTCTCCCGGCCGGATCTCTTCTCTGATCATGAGCGTTATCAGCGGGTGGCCAGGGAGCACAAATCCCTTTCTCCTTTTGTTTCTACCTTCAGGGAATGGAAAGAGGCAGATCGGCACCAAAGGGAGGCCCAGGAGATTATGAAGGAAGGTGATGAGGAGCTGAAGGGCTTGGCCCGGGAAGAGCTGGAGGAGCTGGAGGGACAAAAAGAGGCCTTAGAGAGGCGGCTCAAGCTTCTCCTTTTGCCCAAGGACCCTAATGACGAGAAGGACATCTTTCTGGAGATTCGGGCTGGGGCAGGGGGAGAGGAAGCGGCCCTTTTTGCCGCCGATCTCCTTCGCACGTACCAGCGCTATGCCGAGTGCCGGGGATGGACCTTTACCCCGATGGATGTGAACGCTACAGGTTTAGGGGGGGTCAAAGAGGTTGTCGCCCTCATTGAGGGGAGGGGGGCCTATTCCCGTCTCAAGTTTGAGAGGGGCGTTCATCGTGTCCAGAGGGTGCCTGAGACAGAGTCGGGGGGTAGGATCCACACATCTACCGTGACGGTGGCTGTTTTGCCCGAAGCGGAGGAACTGGAGGTAGAGATCAACCCGGAGGACTTGAAGGTAGACGTTTTCAGGGCCAGTGGTCCCGGGGGGCAGCATGTAAATGTCACCGACTCGGCAGTGAGGATTACCCATCTACCCACGGGCATAGTGGTCCAGTGCCAGGACGAGAGGTCCCAGCATAAGAACAGAGAAAAGGCCATGAGGATCCTTCGGGCCCGTTTGAAGGACCTTATAAAACGGGAGCAGGCGGATAGGATCTCCCAGGAGAGAAGGTCCCAGGTGGGGACAGGGGATAGGAGCGAGAGGATAAGGACTTACAACTTTCCTCAAAATCGGGTGACGGATCATAGAATAGGATTGACTCTCCATAAGTTAGAGGCCATATTGGATGGGGACTTGGACGAGGTGATTGATGCACTTATCGCCCACCACCAGGCCAGCGAAATTAGGAAACTGGGTATAGGGTGAAGGGAGGGGATTATGATCAAGTCTGATATCATTGCCAGGGTAATGGAGGAGTTGGGTTATACCAGGGCCCAAGCGGATAAGGCCGTGAACACGGTGCTTCAGACCCTTATCGAGACCCTGAGCCAGGGAGAAGGGGTGGTGATTCGGAAATTCGGGTCCTTCGAGGTTTACGACTCCAAAAGGAGGAAGGGAAGGAACCTGAAGACGGGCGAGGAGGTGGCTATACCTCCCCAAAAGGTGGTGAGATTCAAGCCCAGCAAGAAGCTGAAGTTCGTGGAAGATTAAATATCAGAAGGAGGGGCCTCTTTTTCTTTGTGCTTCTCCTTCTCTTTGTCCTGTCTTTCTGTAGGTTTCTGCATCACAGCCAGGCACTCCTCAAGTATCGTAAATCTCATCCCAAGGGCGTCCCTGTATCTCTGGAGGGGAGGGTGGTTTCCTTTCCCCGGGTAAAGGGTGGTTCCTACTCAGCCCTTTTAGAGGGGAAAGGCCTTCTCTTTGAAGTCCATGGAAGAGGAGATATTCCCTTGCCAGGGGACCTGATCTTTGTCCGGGGCAGGGTTATGGGTATCAAAGGTTTCAGAAATCCAGGGGGCTTTCTTAGGGAGAGGTGGTACACCACCAGGGGCATAGCCTTTCCCCTTTACGCTTATAGAATAGTCCTTTTAAAGGCCCGTACCCTTCCCTTATTTCGCCAAAGGACATTGGAACTCCGGGCCCGGGGTGTGAAGGTGTTTTCCCAGGACCTGGGACAGGAGGGGGCGGTCCTCGCCTCCCTGGTTTTAGGATTTCGCCAGGGCTTGGATTGGGAGACCAGATCCCTTTTTACCGGCACGGGATTGGGCCATCTTTTGGCCGTTTCTGGGTTTCACATGGGGGTGGTTTTCTTCTTCCTCTATACGTCCTTTTTGGTGTTTTTTAGGACCCTGGCTATAGCCTGGGACCCTTCTCCCTTTTTTATTCCTTCCCGTATGGCCCTCATCCCTGCCCTTGCCCTGCTATTTATCTATCTGTTCCTCACGGGGGCCCACCTTTCCGCTGTTAGGGCCTTTGTGATGATTGCTTGCTGGGTGGTGGCCCGCTTTCTGGATAGGGAGAGGAGCCTGGAGGGGGCCTTGGCTTTTGCCTTTATCCTTATGATGCTCTGGAATCCCCTCTACATGATGGATGTGGGATTCCAACTCACCTTTGCCGCCATGTTAGGGGTGGTCTTGGTGGTGAGGGGGTTGGAG
>CAZBOO010000052.1:1248-9323 GCA_964493535.1 uncultured Aquificales bacterium | reverse complement strand
CACCAGCTATCATCGCATGGACCCATAACAACAACTCAACCGTCCAAAGCCTCCTTCCTATCACTGCTCACACACCTTCACCTAGGGCAAAACCGTGTAAGAACGTCAACCATCACTTTTAACAGGCCCCTGCTCATCAATGTCATTGCCCATCTGGCTGAGGACCTCGGGCTGCATATTCCAGTCAAAATCCCCACCGATTCCAGTGAAAGCATCCACTTCATCTGATATCCTGGTTTTGACATGGTGATCTTCACCTCAGACTGGATACTCTGCTCTTTCGCTTTCTCATGGATTCACCCCCCATTTTAACCCGACAGGCAAGGTCTCTCATAAAGCGCTGCTGGAGAGCGGCATCCTATGTTTTCACGACCTGCACCTATGAATCAAAATTACCTTATCTCAATAAGAGAATCTTTTTATAAGATAACCAATTCAAGAAACCTTATTTATAATGATAAGATGTTGAATGAAGGATCAGAGATGTGTTGGAAGTTTGCTGGAAATTTCATGATTAGGATTAATGGTGATGTCGTCTAACTTATTGATTTTATTGGCGCCCCCGAGAGGACTTGAACCTCTGACCTACGGATTAGGAATCCGTCGCTCTATCCTCCTGAGCTACGGGGGCCACGGAGTGGTTGTTCTATAATCTCAGGAGAGGGACAAGTCAACTGGCGGGTAAACAAGGATTTCCGCCCATATTTAGAATCTTTTTAAGGAAACGGCGTAAATCTTTTACCCCCTATTGTTTGACAAAGTCAAGAGTATCTTTTAGGGTCGAGAAAATCCTTTAGGAGGCTGTTTCATGAAAGTTGGCAAGGATATGATAGTAACGGCGGACTATGAGCTCCGTTTAGATGACGGTCAGCTTATAGAATCTACGTGGGAAACTAAAAGGCCTTTCATCTTCTGCTTTGGGAGGAGCAACGTGCTTCCCGCTATTGAAGAGGCTCTGGAGGGAAAGGGAGAGGGCTATGAGGTGGAGCTGGAGTTGCCCCCTGATAAGGCCTATGGCCTTGTCAGGGAAGAAGCCATCTACGATGTGCCTCGTTCCCAGTTTCCCCCTGATTCCAATTTGGAAGTGGGGAGCACCATGATGATGGAGACTCCCCAGGGAGAGCAGTACCCCTTCAGGGTCGCTGAAGTGACTGAGGAGAAGGTGAAGGTGGATTTCAACCATCCAATGGCAGGAAGAACTCTTTTCTTTAAATTTTCCGTCAAGGGTGTGAGAGAGGCCTCTCCCGATGAGATTTTGGAGATGGCTGCCTCCGAGCGGCAGCAACAGTGAGGTTAGGGGACTGGGAGGTCCCCCTTTTCCTACTTATTTACTTTATAACCTGTTCCTTAGGCTTGGAGATGTTTTGCCTGCTTTAGCCTCGGGGTGTTTTAACTAAAATGTCCTTCAATTGAAGGGCATTGGCTATAGCATGGCCGCAAGCATCGTTATCGAAATAAACGTAGGTCTGGATCCCCCAAGTGTCGATTTTTTCTGCCCATATCTCCAGCTCCTTTCTGGTGTAAGGGGAAGCGCAGAGGACTTGGGAGCCATGGAGTCTGATGTAGATAAAGTCTGCCGTCAACTCATAGGCAAGGGGGTAGTGGCCAGCGGTGTCAGAGACACAGAAGGCCACCTTGTGCTTTCTTAAAAGCTGGAAAAACCCCGGGGTTAAAAAACTCTGGTGGCGGACCTCTAAGGCCGTGGGAATGTGTGGGTCTAAAAGGTGAAAGAAGGCATCTATCCTTTCTTCTGAGTAGGGAAGGTTGGGGGGGAGTTGGAAGAGGAGGGCCCCCATCTTTTCCTTGAGAAGGTTCAGGTCTTTATAGAGCCTTTGTAAAGGCTCTTCTACCTCTTTTAGCCGTCTGATGTGGGTGATGTATCGGTTGGCTTTTACAGAAAAGAGGAAGGGGCTGGGTGTGATTTCGTACCATCTCTCTAATGTGGCTGGTTTGGGGCGGCCGTAAGAGGTCGCATTGATTTCCACCGTTTCAAAGCGCTGGGCGTAAACTCTAACCATCGGCTTTTGGGAATGTGCAAGGGATAGAAAATCCCCTGCCAATGGGGGTAATTCCAGCCTGAGGTCCCTATCTTTATCTTTCCTTTCAATCCCCTTTCCTCTCTTATGCCATAGCCCTATGTGTGTAAGGAAATTGGCCCGTTTCTTCTCTTATTACAAGGGGTTGTTTGAAATTTTGGGCTCTTGTTGTATTTTAAAAGACTATGAAGATGGCCTCCCAAACACCTGGAATGGTACCCTTAAAACAAGAAAGATTGCCTCACCAACCAAGTGAAAGGCAGGCATGTACGGCGCTCAGAACGCCCTGTCTTCCTTCTTACCTTATTTTGTAGGAAGTCCATAGCATCCTATCATTGACACAGAGGGAACTGGGGAATAATGAAATCCTTCGTGGAAAAAAGGGTTTTCATAGCCGGTATCATCCAGGGTTCCTGTAAGGGTAAAGACGTCTGGAGCCAGGATTACAGATCCCGGCTCAAAGAGACCCTGGCCAGGGCGTTCCCCGGCTGGAAGGTCTACTGTCCTGTGGAGAACCATCCCGAAAGCGTGGAGTACACTGATGAGGAGGCTAAGGAGACCTTCTTTTATCACATAGACCTGGTGAAGGAGTCTTCCTTAGTGGTGGTCTATCTGCCTTCGGCTTCCATGGGCACGGCGGTGGAGATGTGGGAAGCGTATAAAGAAGGCATCCCCGTGTGGACGGTGACCCCCATGCTGGGGAACTGGGTGATGCGAATCACCTCTACCCGTATATTCCCTTCTTTGAGAGAGTTGGAGGAGTTTTTAGAGTCCTGTGACTCTCCTGAAGAGATGGTTTTGCAGGAAAGTGGGACGGATAGGATTTAACTGAAGGTTCAGATGCCAAGTCTGATCCCTACCTACCAAGAGCAAAAATGAACCTCTCACAATATTTACCAGTCCCTATAGATATCTTCTCTTGTGATGGGCATGGAGTGTCTTCCTTCTCCGTCGGGCTTGACCAAAAGGGCCTGGTAGACGCTTTGCTGGTTGGTGGCGAATCCGTAAGAGGAGCCTGCCATGTGGAGGTGCCACACTCGATAGGTGACCTGGTCAACTAACTGGAGGGCTTTATCTTTGTTCTTCTCTAAACCCTTTGCCCAGTGGCGAAGGGTGAAGGCGTAATGCTCCCTGAGGGACTCTACGTCCCGGACTTCAAACCCTACCTTTTCGGCGATGGAGAGGGTCTTGCTTATGGGTATGAGCTGTCCATCGGGAAAGACGTACTGTTCGGTGAAGGACCATCTTCTGAAACGAATGGGCCCCCAGTCTGCTGCAATACCATGATTAAGAAAGACCCCACAAGGTTTTAGGAGTTCTATGGCCTTCTGGAAATAGGTTTTTAGCATGGGGCCTCCCACGTGTTCGAACATGCCGATACTCACCAATTTGTCATAGCCTTCCTTCTCCTGGACCTCCCGGTAGTCCTGGAGTCGCACCTCGGCCAGGTCCTGAAGCCCTTCCCGTTTTATCCAGTCCTGGGCATATTGGGCCTGTTTTTCGCTGAGGGTGATGCCTACCACCTTGGCCTGGCACTTCTTGGCGGCGTAAACCAGGAATCCTCCCCAGCCGCATCCGATGTCCAGGACCCGCTCCCCGGGCTTGAGTCTCAGCTTTCGGCAGATGAGTTCCAGTTTGTTCTTCTGGGCTGTGGCCAGGTCCTCTTTCACATCTCTAAAGTAGGCACAGGAGTAGTTCATCATGGGATCCAGGTATAAGGCGTAGAATTCCGGCGGGAGATCGAAATGGTAGGATATGGCCTGGCGATCCCGTTCTATGGTATGGAGTTTTCCCATGAGCTGAGCTTTGCCCCTGCCCTGGAGTCTTTCAAACTCATGGACGGTCTTTTTCAATGTGATGGCCCTTTTCCAGAAGAAGGGGTTACTGGCCAGTTTCCAGTATGTGGTTTTCAGATATCCCTCTACGGGAAAGACCGCATAGATGTTTCCTTCTATGTCTATGTCTCCATAGATGTAGGCTTCTCCCATGCGAAGGTCCGTGGGAAGGGTGAGGATGTAGGCCATGATCCCTGGGTTGTTGATGACTACTGTGGCCCTTGTCTCTTTCAGCCCCGGAGGGTTCCATTCTTTTCCGTTCCAGAACCTGAATTTGAAATAAACCGGCTTGAATTCAGAGAAGACCTGACTTAACAAAGCAATATTTTCTTGAGCCATTCTCTCATCCATTCTATCCCTCCTCCAAATAAAGAAATTGTACTAATAGGCACAATTGTCAATGGTTTTTCCATTAGGAGTCCCCCCAAAATAGGGTGACATGGGAAGGCAGGGCTTCTGAGCGCTGGACATGCCTGCCTTTCATCTACTTGATGAGGTAATCTATTTAGGTAATAGTAAACCTTTCACAACTTCCCATAAAGGCAAGGGCGACCTCTGCATCCCCCATGGCCCTGAAGGCCTTATTTTTGTGTGAAGCCGAAAGGACCTCGAATAGATGGGTGGAGGGATATGAAAGGATCACAGGGAAAAAGGAAACATGATATGGGAAAGAGAGAAATTGAATCTTGACAGCCCTCTTTCATAGATGGGGGATGTCCTGGTCTCTATCAATCCCCAAGGTATTGTGACAATTCAGGCACAAGAGCAGCCCGGCCTTCAGAGCCACCCGTACCCTGAAACTCCGGCTCTCTAACTCCTCCCACCAGTCCCGCCTAACTCCCTTTCACTTTTCACCTTTCAATATCCTACCCGAGCCCCTGAAACATTCCTAAGGCCGATGCGATCTTCTCTTTTTTGGCCTTCAGCTCTTGGCGGATTCTCTTATCCTTTTCCACAACATGGGAAGGGGCCTTCTTCAAAAAAGACAGATTGGAGAGCTTCCTCGACACCCGATCAAGCTCCTTGACCACCTTGTTAAGCTCCTTCTCCAACCTGGCCACTTCCTTTTCTATGTCCACCGGGCTCCCCAAGGGCACATAAACCTCCACTCCTCCAAGAACAGCCAAAGCCGAAGAAGGAGGCCTAATCACATCCGGGGCTATTCGTAGATCATCCAGAAAGGCCAGGGCTCTAATCCTGTCGGCCTCCCGCTGGAGAACTTCCAAAGATCCGTCGGATGCCTTCACCGAAGCCTTGATCCTTTTGGTCAAAGGGATATCGGCTTCTGCCTTAATATTCCTCAAGGCAGAAATCACGTCCATTACAAGGGAAAATTCCCCTTCCAGCCCTTCATCCTCCCACTCCTTCCGAGGCTCAGGGAAAGGAGCCACGGCAATGGACTTCCCGGCAGTGGGCAGATGTTGCCATATCTCCTCAATAACAAATGGCATGACTGGATGGGCAAGCTTCAGAATGGCATCCAAACAAGTGACCAGCACCCTCTGAGCTACGAGTCTCTCTCTTCCTTCCCCACGATAGAGGGACTCCTTGGCAAACTCCAAGTACCAATCACAGAATTCATGCCACGTGAATTGATAAATAACCCCGGCATACTTATCGAACTCGTAGCCCTCCAAGGCCTCATGGGCCCGGGAAACAGCGTGACTCAACCTGCTCAGGATCCATCTGTGGACAGGGGCCAGCGCCCCCACTTTCAAATCCCCCGGTGTATAGCCCTCCAGGTTCATGAGAACAAAACGGGAGGCGTTCCAAAGCTTGTTCACGAAGTGGCGATAACCCTCAATCCTCCTCTCAGACATACGGATATCCCGGCCCTGGGCGGCAAAGGCAGCCAAAGTAAAGCGGAAGGCGTCGGTGCCGTATTTGTCCATCATCACCAAGGGATCTATGACATTGCCCTGGGTCTTGCTCATCTTCTGACCCTCTTCGTCCCTTATCAGGGCATGGATATAAACGTGGTAGAAGGGCACATCACCCATAAACTTAAGACCCATCATCATCATCCTGGCCACCCAGAAGAAGAGAATATCGAAGCCCGTCACCAAACAACTGGTGGGATAAAACCTTTCCAAGGTGGGGGTATTATCGGGCCAGCCCATGGTACCAAAAGGCCATAGGGCCGAGGAGAACCATGTGTCCAACACATCAGGGTCCCTCTCAATATTTTCACTGCCGCAGTGGAGGCACTGACTGATATCCTCCCTGGAAACGCTGACCTCGCCACAATCCTGACAGTACCAGGCAGGGATCTGATGGCCCCACCATATCTGGCGGGAGATACACCAGTCCCTGATATTATACATCCACTCATAATAGACCTTGGTCCAGTTGTCGGGAATAATCCGGGTTCTGCCCTCCTCCACCGCCCTTATAGCTACCTCCGCCAGGGGCTTGGCCTTAACAAACCACTGGGTAGAAATGTAAGGCTCAATGGCCGTGCGACACCGGTAGCAGTGGCCTACGGAGTGGACGTAGGGCTCGAACTCACGCAATAGCCCCTTCTCTTCCAGATCCTTCACAATGGCCTTGCGGCATTCAAAGCGGCCCATACCCTCATACTTGCCTGCCTTATCATTCATGATGCCGTCTGGACTCATGACGTTCACCACATCCAGACCATGGGCCTTGCCGATTTCGAAGTCGTTGGGGTCATGGGCAGGGGTGATCTTCAGGGCGCCGGTACCAAACTTCATGTCCACATACGGATCACCGATAACGGGAATGGGCTTCTCCACTAGGGGCAAAATCACCCTCTTACCCACTATGTTCCTGTACTTGGGATCATCGGGATTCACTGCCACCGCCGTGTCCCCCAAAAGGGTCTCGGGCCGGGTAGTGGCCACCACCACCTCCCCTGAACCCTTTTCATAAGGGTAGGCGATATACCAGAGCCCCCCTTCCTCATCCTGGTACTCTACCTCTAAGTCGGAAAGGGCCGTGTGGCACCGGGGACACCAATTGACCATGTAGTCCCCCCGATAGATAAGTCCTTCCTCATAAAGGCGGACGAATACCTCCCTCACCCCTTTAGAGAAACCCTCGTCCATGGTGAAACGGGTCCTCTTCCAATCACAACTGGCCCCCAAACGCTTGAGCTGCTCTATGATGTAGTTCCCGTATTTGTCCTTCCACTGCCACACCCGCTTCAAGAATTCCTCCCGGCCCAGATCATGGCGGGTGAGGCCCTCCTTGGCCAGCTCCTTCTCCACCACGTTCTGGGTGGCGATACCCGCATGGTCCGTGCCGGGCATCCACAGGACGTTGTAACCCCCCATCCTCTTCCAACGGCAAAGGATATCCTGAAGAGTGGAGTTGAGGGCGTGACCCATGTGCAAAGAACCTGTCACATTAGGGGGCGGAATAACAATGGAATAGGTAGGTCTTGAAGGGTCTCTATCATCAGCGTGAAAGAAACCCTCCTTCAACCAGTAATCATACCACTTCTCTTCTACCTCAGCAGGATCGTAAGCCTTGGGAAGCTCTACCTTGGCCATAATCAATCTTCCCCTCTTTCTCGGAATTTCCCCGTTACTTAGCCCCTGGCCAGGGATAAATCAAGAAAGGGTCCACCCACAGGGGCAAGAAACCCCATCTCGGGCCCTTCGTCGGTATTTGGGTACTCACGCTCAAAGTAGGCCGAGTATCCCCTGCGCTTTCCTATCCTGCTCCCCTTCTACATAAGAAGGCTTACGGGTAGGAAACTCATTACACGGTCCAGCTATCCTGGAGCCACTTCACCTGGAGAAGAATATGAGGCAGGACAAAGACAAAAATATCAGTGCGAGGTAAACAGCAATCCCCACGGGTATGTTCCTAATTCTATGGACTTTTTCTCCCTCGCCTGAGGTATGCCTAAGCCTCCAATAAGGCGTTAGTACCAAGGAAAAGATTCTTCCCTGAGGGTCTTCAGCAAATCTGGCCAGTGATTGGGGGATGCGATCAAAAAATAATGTCCTCCCCATGTTCCCCAAACCGGCAAGGTGGTGGTCAACAAGATAAAGAAGCGCCCCAGCCCCTTTCCTATAAAACCAGTCGGCATCCAGATTTGTAGCTCTCATTTCTGCCGGATAATATCCGGAGAGTATAAGGAGACAGAAAGCCAACATGGCAAACATCAGAAGCTGAAGTGTGCCCACGACATGGGAGGCTGTGTAGGGGACATAATGAACAGTATATGGAAGAA
>CAZBOO010000052.1:0-1148 GCA_964493535.1 uncultured Aquificales bacterium | reverse complement strand
GTGCCCACGACATGGGAGGCTGTGTAGGGGACATAATGAACAGTATATGGAAGAACGTGGTAAAGCGGCGTGGGGTATACGCCGATAAAGATACATAAAAAGGCAGCGATGCCCATGGCAACCCGCATGTTAAGTGGAGGCTCCTTTGCCCTTATGCCAGAATCTTCAGAAAAGAAGGTGAAATAGGGAACCTTAATGGTGGCATGATGCAACACACCTGCCGAGGCAAACAGTAACATAAACCATATAACAGGCAAATGCTCTTTAGCGGCTGCAGCTATAATCATTGACTTGCTTATAAAACCGTTGGTGAGGGGAAATGCGCCAATCGAGGCAGCACCCACCATACAGCATATGCAGGTGAACGGCATGGTTTTATATAATCCACCCAAGTCGGTGGCCCTGATTTTACCCGTTGTGTGAAGAACAGCTCCAGTAGCCATAAATAGAAGCCCTTCAAACAAGATATTGCAAAATGCATGGCTGACAGCCCCGTTTAAAGATAGAGCAGTCCCTATACCAATTCCCGCTACCATAAAACCGACTTGATTCAAAAGACTGTAGCAGAGCACCCTTCTCATATCGTTTACGATAACGGCATAAAATATGGGAAAACAGGTCATTATTGCACCGGCCCATATGAGAAGATGGGTGCCTGCAAAGGTTCTTGCTAAGATATACACTGCAGTCTTGGTGGTATATATACTCAAGAATAGTGTTCCTGTGGGGCTTGCTTCAGGATAGGCATCAGGAAGCCAGGGGTGAAAAGGGGGAATCCCTGCATTTAGACAAAATCCTATAAACATAAGAACAGATGCTAAATTCTTCAACCCAATATGCCCAAATTCAGCGGTTCCTGTGTTGTGGATATATAAAATTATGCCTGCCAAAAGGCACAGATCTCCAAACATATGGACTAAGATGTACCTGAATCCCGCTGAGAGTGACGCCTCTGTCCTTCGTGACCAAATAAGGAATACAGATGCTATAGCTAATATCTCCCAGAAGAGATAAAGAGAAAACAGGTCTCCCGCAAAGGTGACACCTAATGCGCCACCAGCATAAAAGAAGGCCGCAACATGTTGCAGATTATCTTTTACGTGAAGTGCATAGATGGTTCCTATAAAAGCTATTATTATGAATATATA
>CAZBOO010000051.1:0-9347 GCA_964493535.1 uncultured Aquificales bacterium | reverse complement strand
TTCTTGCCTTGGGCTACCTGGACATAGGTATAGCCGCCACTATCCCTGGCTTCTTTCACCACCCCCTTTATCTCCGACCCAGGAGGAGACGACTCGGTTATCCTCTTTTTCCCTGCCTTGGCCTTTAGCCCCAACAAGAGAGCCCCGCCCACCAGCACCGCTAAAAACGCTATCAACCCTATTTTTCTCATGATACTCCTCCTTTTCTTTCCACGCCTTGATCCTTTTTATTCCCCTGGGCTCTATTTCCCATGATCCCCTCCAAAAACTCCCATGAAAAAGGGGTGCGGCACGCCCAACATACCACCTCCCTCTCCCGGTGTTTCAATCGCTGGGGAGAAACAAAGTTTTGAGCCCCACAGCGGGGGCAGTTGAATACCAAAGCCATGGATACACCCTCAAACTTTTGGGGAGGCTCATAGCATCATCCTCCCCGAAGGGCAAGCAAGAGAGGACTCTTCAAAGCTCCTCCAACCACTTGGGAAGCTTCTCCCTCACCAACCAGTCTATAGCATCCCTGGTTTGGGAAAAGGAGCCCAGGCTCTCCCCATAAGGGTCCCTGATGTACCAGTTGATCAGCTTTCCCTTGAATAGGGCCACCTGCTCCCTCATATGATAACCCGACAAATTTACGACGAGATCCACCTGACCCAGATCCACAGCATCCAACCCTTTGGAGGAGAGGCCTTGGGGGGACACGCCTATTTCTTCCAGGGCCAGGCGGGTTTCAGGAGGCACGCATCCCAGGGGAGACACCCCTGCAGATAGGGACTTAATCCTGTCTCCCCAGTAGTGCCTGGTCAGGGCCTCAGCCATGATACTTCGACAGGCATTGCCCACGCAGATGAAGAGTACGGTTTTGCCTTTCTTACCTTTGCCCGTAGAAGAGCCTCTCATCTTCTATCAGGGTTACAACACAGCCATACCTACCAGACGAGCCAGAAAGGCCAAGGCCAAAGCCTTGGCCCATAGGCACTTGACAAAGGTTCTTATTCATCTGGCTCCCTTCCAAGCCTCCCAGGTTTTCCCCCGGCATGACAGCCTTATTTAGTAGAAGGGTCCCAACAATTCAATAGAGGAAACCTTTCAGGGATTGCCCTTTTCTATCAAGGGTTTTATCATGCCCCTACCACGGTTTCTGGAGGGATGACTTGAAGGCAAGGATTGTGGTGACCCTGAAAAAGGGGGTGTTGGATCCCCAGGGAAAGGCTGTGAAGGGGGCCCTGGAAAATCTGGGTTTTGCCCAGATAAAGGAAGTGAGGGTGGGCAAGGTCATTGATGTAACTTTGGATGGGGTAATCGGGAAAAAAGAGACTGAAGAAGCCGTTGAAGAGATGTGCCGCAAGCTCTTGTCCAACCCTGTTATCGAGGACTACACCTTCCAGGTGACGGAGGATTGAAATGACCTTTGGCGTAGTGGTCTTTCCAGGCTCCAACTGCGATCACGACTGTCTCTGGACTGTGTCCCAGGTATTGGGAGAAAAAGCCGAGTATGTCTGGTATCAGGAGAAAGACCTTTCGGGATTGGACTGTCTCATTCTCCCAGGAGGCTTCTCCTGTGGGGACTACCTTAGGGCTGGAGCCTTGGTGCGTTTTTCCCCCATTATGGAGGCGGTGAAGGAATACGCCCAGGGGGGTGGGCTGGTTTTAGGTATCTGCAACGGTTTTCAGATCCTTTTGGAGGCTAATTTGCTGCCCGGGGCCATGATGCGCAACAGGAATCTAAAGTTCATCTGTCAGTACATCCACATCAGAGTGGAGAGGACATATACACCCTTTACCAACCTCTTAGAACCCGGCCAGGTCCTGGAAATCCCCATTGCCCATATGGAGGGAAACTACTTCGCCGATGGAGAAACCCTGGAAGGCTTAAAAGGGAAAAACCAAATTGTTTTCCGCTACTCATCACCCCAGGGAGAGGTGGACGAGGCTTTCAATCCCAATGGCTCCTTAGAGAACATCGCTGGTATCTGCAATGAAAGGGGCAATGTGTTGGGGATGATGCCCCATCCCGAGCGGTGCTGTGAAGACATCCTGGGCAGCGAGGATGGAAGGAGGATCTTTGAGTCTATCATCGCTTACCTCTCTCAAGTCAGTGCCTAAAAGCATCATCCCTTTAAGGGATAAACTATAAGAAAGGAGTTGGAGTATGGCTTTTCTTCTATGGTCCGAGGAAGAAGGGAATAGTGTGGAAGAGGCAGTGAAACTGGTAGCCCAGCTTATGATGCTGTCGGCCAGAACAGCCCCCAAAGGGATGGGGGACGACTTTGTAGTCATGGAGGTCATTACCGGAAAGCGTTTAAGGAAGCTGGGAGAAGCCATGATAGAATATGGGGAAGAGGTGAAGGACAGGTTCTATGTCAGGGATGGCAAGAGCGTCTTGGATTCCCAGGGGCTCCTTTTCGTAGGGCTCAAAGACGCCCAGCCCGTGGGCCTCAACTGCGGGGGGTGCGGCTTCGAACGGTGTATCCGCCCGGAGGATGTGAAGGAGCTCAGGGATTTCAGGGCCCCTGTATGTATGATTCGTTTGTTGGATCTGGGCATTGCCATAGGCTCTGCTGTAAAGACGGCATCCCTCCACAATGCGGACAATCGCATCATGTACCGAGCAGGGGTCATGGCCAGAAAGCTGGAGATGATTGATGCCGACGTGGTCATGGGTATTCCCCTCAGCGGCACAGGGAAGAGCCCATACTTTGACCGTCAAATGTAGCATCCTCCAGGGATGAAGGTTCTCAAGAGAATCCTGTTAGTCAGTTTCCTTTTCCTCCTGATAGGTGGAGGAACCGGGGGACTCCTCCTGGGGTATTGGAGTAAGGAACTCCCCAATGTTCAGGAGATAAGGGAAAAGATCAGGGCCGGCTTGAGCCAGGTCACCGAGGTCTACGACGTTCACGGTCAACTCATCTCCCAGCTCTTTGTGGAGCGGCGCATTTGGGTGCCCTTGCAAGAGATATCCATAGCCCTGAGGCAGGCCTTCATCGCCACGGAGGACAACCGATTTTACAAACACGGTGCCTTGGATGTCCGAGGCATCTTCCGGGCAGCCTGGAGTGATCTCAGGGCGGGAAAGGTGGTTCAGGGAGGATCCACCATCACCCAGCAGGTGGCCAAGCTCCTCTTTCTCACCCCCAAACGCTCTATAAAAAGGAAGGTAAAGGAAGCCCTCCTGGCCCTTCGACTGGAGAAAATCCTCTCGAAAGACGAGATTCTGGAGCTTTATCTAAACCTCATTTACTTCGGCCATGGGGCTTACGGAGTGGAGGTGGCCGCCCAGACCTACTTTGGGAAGTACGTCCAGGAGCTGGGTCTGGTGGAGTGTGCCGCTCTGGCCGCCATTCCCAAGGCCCCCTCCTACTATTCTCCCTTCAACCATCCCGACAGGAACAGGGAACGCCGGGACTACGTGCTGAGGCGGATGATGGAGGAAGGGTACATCACTTATCAGCAGTACCTTCAGGCCATGGAAGAGAAACTCAACCTCAACCGAACCTCTAACAATAAAGGATTGGACAAGGCCCCTTATTTTACTGAGTTTGTGCGCCAGTACCTCATAAAGAAATACGGGGCCGAAGAGGTCTATCACAAGGGGCTCAAGGTTTACACTACCCTTGACCTGAACTGGCAACTTGCAGCCCAGGCCGCCCTTAAGGAGGGACTCAGGGATCTGGACAAAAGGGAGAACCCCTACAGAGGACCCCTTGGCCGTTTGGAGAAGGGAGAGGTGCCCCCCAAGCCCCCTAAGGAACCGGTAGTGGGGGAGACCTATGAGGGAGTGGCCCGGGAAGTGGGTTCCAAGGCTGTCAGCGTGGCCCTGGGGGAAAAGAGGGGGGTGATCAATTACCAGGACATGGCCTGGGCTTTTAAAGGAGAGCTGAAAGGGAAAAAGCCCAAGGATATCCTGGAGCCTGGAGATCTTATCCTGGCAAGATACCTGGGCGACGCCAAGGACGGCACTCTCCAATTGGCTTTGGAACAAGAGCCTCAAGTGGACGGGGCCCTCATCTCCTTCGATTTGGCCACAGGAGGCATCCGGGCTATGGTGGGAGGCCACGATTTCAGCCATAGCCAGTTTAACCGGGCCATCCAGGCCATGCGCCAACCCGGGTCGGCCTTTAAGCCTATCATCTACACGACCGCCATGGACACCTCTTTTACCCCCGCCTCTATCATCATAGATGCCCCCATCACCTTTGAGATGGAGGCTCCTCAGGAGGCGGCCCGGTCTAAATTCTGGAGGCCCGAGAACTACTCTGAGCGCTTTTATGGACCTACCCGCCTTAGGATAGCCTTAGCCCATTCCAGAAACGTAGTGACTATCAAGCTTCTCCAAAAACTGGGAGTTAATACGGCCATCAGATATGCCAGGAAGCTGGGCATATCCGTTCCCCTTAGGGCTGATCTCTCCCTGGCCTTAGGAGGCTCTGAGGTCACCCTTTACGAACTTACCAGGGCCTATGCCGTTTTTCCCACAGGAGGGAGGCTTATAGATCCCATTTTCATCACCAGGGTGGAGGATCGTGAAGATACGGTCTTGGAGGAGGATAAGGCTTCCTTTACCCCTGTTATCTCCCCTGCCACTGCATACATCATGGTCTCCATGTTGGAGAGCGTGGTCCAGGAAGGGACTGGGTGGAGGGCCAAGGCCCTGAAGAGGCCCTGTGGTGGGAAGACAGGCACCACCAACGAATACAGGAGCGCCTGGTTCATAGGTTTTACTACCAGGACAGTGACGGGGGTTTATGTGGGAAATGACGACCACATCCCTCTGGGAAGGGGGGAAACGGGATCCCGGGCTGCAGCGCCCATCTGGGTGGAATTTATGAAGGTAGCTACGGCCTTGGATCCCCCTGAACCCTTTGTTCCTCCATCCAATGTGGCCTTCGTTGGGATAGACCCCAAGACAGGGCTTCTGGCTCCGGCCCAGGATAAAGATGCCTTTTATGAGGTGTTCAGAGAGGGCACTGAACCTAAAAACTTTGCCCAGAAAGAGGGAAGCCGGGAGGAGATCCTCAATCAGGAACTAAAGGGCATGGAGCCTTCGGAAGAAGAATGAGAAGGGCTATCAAAGACTTAACCAGGGAAGAACTGGGAGCCTGGCTTAGAGAGAGGAAGGAGCCTTCTTATCGCTTGGATCAACTGGAAGGATGGCTTTACAAAAAGGACACGGCCACCTTTCAGGTCATGTCTAATCTCCCCAAGGCCTTTAGAGACGATTTGGAGGAAGAGTTTTTCCTTTATTCCTTGGAGGAGGTAGCCTGGGAAGAGGCCCCTGACAGTACTACCAAGTTTCTCTTTCAGACCAGGGATGGAGAACGGGTGGAATCGGTGCTCATACCCGAGAGGGACCGTCTGACCCTGTGTGTATCCACCCAGGTGGGATGCCCCATGGGATGCAGGTTTTGCCTCACAGGGCAGCAGGGCTTTCGCCGAAACCTCACCCGAGGTGAGATACTTGACCAGGCCCTTCTGGTGAGGAAGACGATGAGGGCCCAGGGTAGGGAACTGACCAATGTGGTTTTTATGGGCATGGGAGAGCCCTTGGACAACTATGAAGAGAGCTTGGCGGCCCTCAAGGCCCTCATTTCAGAAAAAGGGTTGGGCTTCTCCCACAGAAAGGTGACTCTCTCCACTGTAGGCTTGATCCCCCAGATAAAGAGGCTGGCTGGGGAAGGCTTGGACCTCACCCTGGCCATCTCCCTGAATGCAACGGACAATGAGACCCGCAGCGCCCTTATGCCTGTCAACCGCCGGCATCCCCTAAAAGAACTCATGGCTACCCTCAGGGAGTATCCCCTGCCCCCTCGAAAGCGCTTCACCCTGGAGTACGTGGTTTTAAAAGGGATAAACCACGGCCCTAAAGATGCCCAAAGATTAGCCCAACTGGTACAGGGGTTGAGGGTTAAGGTGAATCTCATCCCCTTTAACCCTTTTCCTGGAACGCCTTTCCAGCCCCCCTCTGAGAGGGATGTGTCGGATTTCCATGCCCACCTGAGGCAAAGGGGTATCTCCGCTTTTATCAGGGAAAGCCGAGGGCAAGAAATATCCGCCGCTTGTGGCCTGCTCAAATGGCGGGAGGGAGGGTAAATCCCCATTAGGACCCGGGGTGGTAGATTCTTTGGTGGTGCTTAAGGAAGCGTGGACCAATCTATTGATAGTCAGAACCGTTCCCCCTCACCCCCCAAATCCCTTCAGATAGCGTGGTCTTCTATGTAGGCTTTCACCCTCTCTACATGGGCGGGGAGGACCTCAAAGCAGTGCTCTTTGCCATCCAGCTCCGCGATGCGGGGGGGCTTGGGAGGTTCTTTGCCTATGGTCCCCTTAACAGCATCGGGGAACTTGGCGGGATGGGCCGTGGCCAGACATATCATGGGTACCCCCTCCCCCTTCATGGCCAAGCCCACCGTTACCCCAACGGCGGTGTGGGGATCCAAGATGTAACCCGTCTCCCCGTAAAACCTGCCAATAGTTTCTAAGGTCTGATCCTGGTCCACAACCATGGAGGTAAAATCCCTGCGTACCCGCTCCAGCTCCTCCGGGGCAAAGGTGAGACGCCCCGCCTCCTTGAAGCTTCTCATGCCTTCCCTCACCCGTGCAGGGTCCTCATCCCAAAGATAGTAGAGGTAGCGCTCGAAGTTACTGGCCACTTGGATGTCCATGCTGGGGCTGATGGTGGACACCACCCGGCCTAAGGAGTAGTCTCCCCGGCTGATAAAGCGATAGAGGATGTCGTTTTCGTTGGTGGCCAAGGCCAGTGGTTCTACGGCCCCTTTTGGCAACATCCTCCTGGCCACAAACCCGGCAAAAATGTTGCCGAAGTTGCCCGTAGGCACGGTGAAGGCAACCCTGGAAACCTCCCCTTCCCTCATGCGCAGGTATCCCCACACGTAGTACACCACCTGGGCCAGGACCCGGGCCCAATTGATGGAGTTTACAGCCCCCAAGTGATGACGCCCTTTGAACTCCAGGTCACCAAAGATATCCTTCACTATGGCCTGACAATCATCGAAAGTCCCCTTTATGGCTATATTGTGCACCCCCGGGTCGGTGACAGTGGTCATCTGGAGCTCCTGGACGGGAGAGACCCTGCCGTGGGGATGGAGGATAAAGATGGCCATGTTCTTTCTCCCTTTCACCCCATAGATGGCAGCGCTGCCCGTATCCCCCGAGGTGGCTCCCAGGACATTCATCCTGTCCCCGGCCTTGTCCAGGAGATACTCGAAGAGGTTGCCCAAAAACTGGAGGGCAATGTCTTTGAAGGCCAGGGTGGGACCGTGGAAGAGTTCCATGATATGGATACCCCCCACCTCCATTAGGGGCACCACCTGGAGATGGTCAAAGGTGTCGTAGGCCCTCTCCACCAGGCCCCATAGGTCTTCCCTGGGTATGTCCCCGGCAAAGAGGTCCATGACCTCTAAGGCCAACTGGGGATAGGAAAGGACCTGCCACCCCTTTAGTGTCTCAGAAGAGACACGGGGAATCCTCCCGGGCAACAGCAGTCCTCCATCGGTGGCCAATCCCATCATCACCGCCTGGCTGAAGGGTATAGGCTCAATCCCGCCCCGGGTGCTTATATATTCCATGCTTCCTCCTTGACAAAAGGGCCCTATGGGCCTTTTATACACCCCTAACCTCAAAAAGAAAGAGGTCTTATTAAGAAGAAAAATATGGCATCGGCAAAAGTGATACTCAGATTCCCCAAAGAGGTGGTGGACAAGCCTATCACCTCCACTGTGGTGAAGAAGTACAGCCTGGACTTCAACATCCTGAAGGCTTACATCACCCCCGAAGAAGAGGGGCTCCTGGTCCTGGAAGATCAAACTTCCTTCAAGACCTCTTCCACCTCTCTGGGCACCAGACCAGCAGCGGAGTAAAAGCGGTTATCGCTGCAGACGCTTTCCTCCTCCAGCATGGTGAGTTGCTCTCGGGTGACGGGAAACCAGGGAAACCTGGCCAAGGACTTTAAAGGTCCAGAGGGCAGGGAAAAGAAGACCACCCTCCTGCCCCATGCCCGGGCCATGGCTTCCAGCAACTCCCTGAGAGTATAGACCCTGGGACCGCACAAATCCCAGGTCTCTCCCCGTAACTCCGCCCTCTTTAGGGCCTGGACAAAGGCCTGCACCACGTCCTGAACGGCCACGGGCTGAAGTCGATAGCCTCCACCGCCCATCATGCCCACAACTCTAAAGGACATGAATCTCCTCATATCCATCAGGAACTGGGAGCCCGGCCCCAGGATCAGGGAAGGCCGGAAGATGATATGGTCCAGGCCGCTATTTCTCACCAACTCCTCAGCGGCAAACTTGGTCTTGTGGTATTCGGCTGCGGAGTCGGGCCTGGCCCCCAGCGCGCTCATGTGGAGCATAAGAGAGACACCCTCTTCCTTGCAGACCTGGATCACGCTCTCCGTGGCCCCCACATGGAGTCGCCGGAAGGTGCCGCTCCTTGAAGGAAATTCCCGGATGATACCCACCAGATGGATAACAGCCTGACAGCCTTTGACAGCCTTCTTGAGGGAGTTCACATCCAACACATCTCCCTTCACAGTCAAAACGCCCGGGGGCAGTTTCACCTCCCGCCGCACCAGGACCACCACCTCGTGCCTCGCCTCAAGCAAAGCGGGTAACAGGTTGGACCCTACAAAACCCGTCGATCCGGTAAGGAGAATGCGCATTCCTCCAATCCTCACAAACCCAAACTCAACACGCCCTTTTCCTCCTCAACCCCTCCAAATAGACCATGAGGGCAGAGATGGCGGCGGGGGTAACGCCTGATATGCGGGAGGCCTGGCCCAGAGACCGGGGCTGGATCTCTTTGAGGAGTTGGCGCACCTCATGGGACAGACCCGGCACCTGATCGTGGTCCAAATCCTGGGGGATGAGGATGCGCTCCAGGTGTTGGAAGTGTTTCACCTCCCTCTCCTGGCGCTGGAGGTAGCCTTCGTACTTGCACAGGATCTCCACCTGGCGTACCACCCTCTCAGGCATGCCCCTGGTCTGGCCCTCCAACTTCCCCAGGTGGCCAAAAGAGATCTCGGGACGCTTAAGAAGCTGGGCCAGGGATGCAGGTGACTGTAAGGGAGAAGAGCCTGCCGACTCTAAATAAGCGTTCACCACAGGAGAGGGTTTGATAAAAGTCCGTTGGAGCCGCCTCATCTCCTCTTCTATAAGGCGATGGCACTCTCTCATCTCTTCCAGTGCCTCCCGACCGATGAGACCCAGCTCGTATCCCTTTTCCATGAGGCGCAGGTCAGCATTGTCTTCCCTGAGCAGCAGGCGGTACTCGGCCCGGGAGGTAAACATGCGGTAAGGCTCGCGCGTTCCGCGGGTAATCAGGTCATCTATCAT
>CAZBOO010000050.1:0-9625 GCA_964493535.1 uncultured Aquificales bacterium | reverse complement strand
GTTTTAAGACTTATAAAAAACTTTAAATCTAAGAGGAAGTCCCACAAAAAGGCCATTGCCAGCATCAGGTAAGGCCTTATATATTTGGAGCCCATGATAGCCATAATTCAAAGGGTAAAAAGTTCCAAAGTAGAGGTGAACGGCCAACTGATAGGCCGGATAGGCCCCGGCCTCAACTGCCTCCTGGGAGTGGAAAAGGGCGACACCCGAGAGGATCTGAAGTGGCTCTGTGACAAAATTGTTCACCTGCGCATTTTTGAAGACGACCAAGGCAAAATGAGCCTTTCCCTTCTGGACACCGGGGGAGGCATTCTGGTCATTCCCCAGTTTACCCTTTTGGGAGACTGCAGAAAGGGCAGAAGACCCAACTTCACCCGGGCTGCTGCCGTCCATGAGGCCAGAGAATTTTTTAATGAAGCCATAGAACACCTGAGGAAATACCCCATAGAAGTAGCCCAAGGGCTATTTCAAGCCCATATGATGGTCCACATAGAAAACGACGGACCCGTCACTTTCATCATCAATTCCAAGGAGAGGAGCAAATGAAAATAAAAACCCTGGTGGTAGGACCCTTAGAAGTAAACTGCTATCTGGTATGGGATGAAGAGAGCATGGAGGGCATAGTGATAGACCCTGGCTCAGAAGGACCCAGGATAATCCATGAGGTAGAGCATTTGGGCTTTACTCCCACCCACATCGTCAATACCCACTGCCATGTGGATCACATAGGCGCCAATGCCGATTTAAAAGAAGCATTCCCCCAGGCCCTTCTGACCGTGCCGGAAAAGGACCTTCCCCTCTTCCGGGCCCCTCAAAATTCCATGCTGGTTATGATCTGCAAGGCCAAACCCTCCCCGGAACCGGAACTTCTCCTCAATGAAGGAGACACTATTCCCATAGGCCAAGAGGAGCTAAAGGTGATAGAAACCCCAGGGCACACCCTTGGTTCCATCTGCCTTTACAGGCCAGGGGTGGCCTTCACGGGGGACACCCTTTTTGCCGGCTCCGTGGGTAGAACGGATCTCCCCTTCTCCCAACACGAAGCCCTCTTCGCTTCAGTAAGGGAAAAACTGTTCATCCTCCCCGAAGAAACGGAAGTTTTGCCAGGCCATGGTCCCGATTCCACCATAGGGCAGGAAAAGAGATTTAATCCCTTCTTCAGCGGCCTCATCCTGTAAACATGGAAGGGATCCAAATCGGTTCCTTTGGTACACTAAGGGGTTTCTGGGTATTTCCAAACTGAGGCAGACCCTTCCTCAAGTTATGTGCCTTGATTCTCTGGTAGAGATGATGGTAACCTTTTTCAAAGGCAGAACACCCAAAGGGAGCAGAAGCTATGCCATCTGAGTTGCTCTCTCTTATTGAAGAGTTGGTGAGAGAAGCTATAGATCATCCAGAGCTGTTCAGCAGCAAGAACCTCCACAGTCTGATAATGGAAGGGGTGGAAAGGGTGATAATTGAAAAAGCCTTAGAACACACTAAGGGAAACAAAAGAAAGGCCGCTCAGGTCTTAGGAATCAATAGAAACACCCTGAGTAACAAGATGAAGAAATATGAAATCGATCTCCAATGAATCCAACAAACAAGACGAGGATATGATGAACCACTCCAAGATCAGTGGAATACCATAGGTAGTTTCAGGAATAATTCTCTGCACATCAGGGTTGATGTCTATAATCCACAAAGCTTACACAGAAGGTCCGGAACCCCTGATGCTTGGAGCAATTATCCTGGCCTTCCAGGGTTTACACCTACCGTAAAACAGGAACGGTTAAAGGGGTACTCTGAGCGATATCTGAGCCTTCCCGGGAGGAAGGCAAAACGCACTGCTCTCAGGAAAGAAAGAAAAATGATGGGGATCACCATCTCTCACAAAAGAGTGTTGACTAACCAATGAAGGAAATGTTAAGTTTTGAAGAAACTTTTGGGGGAGAAAGACTTTGAAGCTGCTGGATAAACTGGGGCCTTTAAAAGCAACCATAGGAAAGAGAAGGGGGTTGTTGGGAGTAGAGTTGAGCAGCAGCTCTGTCAAAATCGCGGAACTGAAAATTAGCAGCAGTAGGAGCGTCCTCCAACAAGCCCATGTAGTTCCCATACCACCAGGAAAAGTGACCATGGGAAACATTGAGGATCAAGAAGGATTGGCTTCCGAGTTGGACTCCATATGGTCATCCCTCAATATCAAGAACAGAAATATTAGTCTGGCCCTTCCAGGGAACCTCACCATCCTCCGTAGGTCCCGTATCCCCTATGTACCTCCTGAAGAAGTAGAGAAGGCCATAAAATGGGAAATTGAAAAGACCCTTCCCTTTAAGTTAGAGGAGATCCACTTCGACTTCCACGTTTACGAGCTTCACGAAGGGGAAAGCATAAACCTCATATATGTAGTGGCCAGGAAAAACATTATTGAGTCCTATCAACACCTGTTCCAGATAGCAGGCATAAATCTGGAGGTGCTGGACTCCACATTCCTGGCCCTGGCAAACACAACTATTGTGAATTACGAGGAACTGGCCGACATCCTATTCATGGTGATCGACATGGGGGCAGAAAGCTCCAACCTACTGGTCATTAAAAACAACCGGATCCTTTACAGCAGAAATGTCGAGGTTGGCGGGATACTGGTGAATAAAACCCTGGCCCAAGAAACAGGCTGCACCTTGGAAGAAGCGGAGCAGCTCAAACTCTCTGGGGATGCCGATGAAGCCGCTCTCCGGGAGGCTTCTCACGCTTTAGCCACCAAACTATACGGGGAAGTGGTGGCCTCTCTAAACTACTCCCAAAACCTCTTGGGTACCCAGGAACAGATAGATAGGATCTATACTACAGGTGGTGCCTCCAACACACCCTTCCTGGTGACCGAACTGAATGCGCTCCTCAATGCCGACATAGAAACCCTCTCACCTGTCAGGAAAGTGGATCTGAACCCCCAGTTAGACCCCACTTATATAGATGACATATCCACCAGAATACCTGTGGCCATGGGCACAGCCCTGAGATCCCTGTAATTCAGCTACCCCACTTCCACATGGAAAATGCAAGCAGGGTCCCCCTTGCCCATGCATGCCTCTTCTTTAACTTGAACCCTCTCTCCCAAGGCTAATTCGAAAAAGCCTGCTATATACCCGGCCAAAGGGTGGCACACGGGCTTTTCCTTTCTTTCTAAACCCCTCACCAACACGTTCTCTGTCACCCTGACCTTGCATCCTCCTCCCTCACGGTCATCCACCTCCATTTTCCCCCACTTCCCTGCCTCGAAGGCATACACCATGGCTTCAGTAAGATCCCTGCCATCTATCTTCAAATGGTCTTTTAAGAGCATAGCACCTCTGGCTCCGGCTTTCTTTCCCGCCGTGTAAAGGATACCTCCCAAACCAAAGCCCGCTATCTTCAAAACAGAGGCATACAAATCGGAAAGTCCATCCCTATCTATAAGAACAGAATTGTCCAGGATCACCTTGTCTACCGCTTCCTTTTTTTCGCTTTTCATCCCACACCCCCCAACCTATATGTGTTCCATAACCAAGTCCAAAAGCTCCAGAAGGACCTTTTTTACACTCCCCTTTTCCTTAGCCACACATGGCACTACCTTAACGGAATCATCGAGATCCAGATAAGAACGGATAAACTCTGGAGGCCATGCATTGGGAAGATCCTGCTTGTTGGCCGCCACCACGTAAGAGGTCCCCACTTTAGTGTAAAAGAAATCAATAATCCTTCTGGCTTTCAATATACTCTCCCCATTGGTGCTGTCCACCATGACCACCGTACCCAAAGCCCCTTCACTGAGAATTTCCCACATAAAATCGAACCGATCCTGTCCCGGGGTACCAAAGAGATACAGAACCAGATCACTATCAATGGTAATCCTTCCAAAGTCCATAGCCACTGTGGTTTCCTCTTTCACCGCCCTCTCGGTGGGAGAACAGATCTTCCTCTCCGTGAGCACCACTTCAATTTCGCTGATGGTTTTGATGAGTTCCGTCTTTCCTGAAGCAAAGGGGCCGGTGATAACCAGCTTTACGTTCATACCCTAAATTCCCTTGATTCTGTCCACCAGCCTCCTGAGCAGTCCCCGGGTTAACCATCTCTTCTTGAGGGGTGGCTTACGAGTGGCCCTTCCAATGAAACCGGCGCATAAAAGTCCAAAAAGTATCTTGGTTACTTCTTCCGAAGGTAGACCCGTTTGATTTACAACAGCCGCTACATTCCTTTCGCCATCTATAGCCTCTAATACCCTTTCTTCGTCTGGTATCAATTCCGCCCTCTTTGACGTCTCCCCCCATTCCCTCTTTTTGGCAAAGATCAGTTCCATAGAACTGATCTTCTTACCCACTACATCCCAATCGTTTAGCCTCCGAGTAGCCTCGATGATAAGCATCTCCGTGGGGATCAACACAGGGGTGAAACCTCCCTCTAAAAAAAAACTGGCCTCCTCAAAAGAAAACGTTCCCTCCTTAAGAAGGGTCAAATCAAGAAGAGCAGCTATAACCTCCTGCCACAGTTCATCCTCCATATCCACGCCCGTAGCTTGCTTCTCCTTCAAGGCCTTCAAAAATATAGAAAATTTCTTTTTTGCAAAGAAATCATACATCTTCTTAGCCTTGGTGGCATAGGCCACGTCTCCATCTACAAAATATACCCCTACCAACATACTGGGAGAGGCCACCAAAAGGACCCCCGTTTCCCTGTTGGATTTGATCAGTTGGAACACCTCTATGGGATGGAATAGACGCAGATCACCTTTGATAGCCATGGAACTCCACTCCCCTTAGATGATCTTTTTCAGTTCTTTCACCAGCCTCTTCAGGGCCATAAAGATCATGCCCAGCTTGGCTTCTTTGCTCATAAGGGTTAAAAGCAAGGCATCTTCCCCCACCGAGGTGAGGATCACGTCCCCTTTCTCGGCCCGGACAACAACCTGCTCTAATCTTCCCCTTTCCAGCTCTTCAGCAGCCCTCTCACCCAAAGAGAGAAGAGCTGCCCCCATGGCTGCCACCCTGTCCTCCTCCATGTCTGTGGGCAAAACACTCTCTATAGGCAAACCATCGGTGCTGACCAAAGTAAGGGCCTCTATATCAGGAGAAAGGGCTATGGTACTTTTCATAAGCTTCACCACTTTGCTCTCTTTAGCATTAACCATATCTACATACCTCCTAATCCCCGGTCAGGGTCCTAAAATATCCCAGACTCTTTTTGAGTTTATCCAAGTAGCCTTTGATAAAAGCTGTCTCCTCGGTCTCGGTCTGCAAACGACCTTCCAACTGCTTCACAAGCTCCTGGGCCTCAGCCGTTCTTTCCTCTAACACGGTAATAGCATCATTAAAAGCCTCCCCCAAGGCACCCACCATATCAGGGGTAGCCTCAGCCCTAACCCGCAAATCCCCCTGGGAAACCTTATCCAAACAATCCACCAGCTCCACCATAGAGTTATGGGCAAAAAGTTTATCTCTCTTGGCCTCTTCAATCTTTATCCTGAGGCTTCTTTCCACTTTCTTAAGCAAGAGTTCTATAGCTGTCACCACCCTCTTTATTTCAGAGGGCCATTCCTCCCTAACTAAAGCATCTACATCGTCCAAATCCGATTCTTTCAAATATGACGAGATAAGATAAAGCCTGTCTGACACCCCCCTTAAATACAAGTAAAGGAGAAGGGCCATGACCAAAGTAAGACCACCTCCAAAGAAGAGAATGCCCGTACCTCCCGTATTCCTATAAAAAGCCCCCGCTTCAAAACCCACCCTTAAGGCCCCTATCTCCAAAGGTTCCCTTAGCTCAATCACCCTAATATCTCTTCCTTTGTGGGAACGACTCACAGTAAGAAGCTTTTCTCCTTCCATACCCTCTAAAACAATATAGATAAGGCCTTTCTCTTTGGAAAAAATCTCATTGAACTTACTCTGTAATAGCCTTCCCTCGTAACCTTTGTTTATAACATCTTCCAAATCAGCGACAACACCAGGAGTCCCCCATCTACCCAAAAAGAGATAATAGAATGCCAGAGTCATAACCACGCCTACTATCAGAACAGATATGACCCCTCTTTTATTGATGCTCAACATCCCCTCCAGTCAATATAAAACTTCACTACTAATAGTATGAAGCTCCTCCTTTGTCAACAAAACTGCACAAATGCCCTTCAGCAATGCCTGACTTTTTCCAAAAACCTTTCCTGTTAGCAGACCAAAGTTACTTTGGAGGTCTCTATAATATTATCGAATTAAGATAGCCACCGTGTTCGGACGTTGGATAAAAATATAAGTCTATTTCCAAGAAGCTCACTTCCCTTTATCAACCCACCGATCAAAAATCAGAAATATACCAACTCCCTCCCTTTTTCTTGAGCCATCTCCTTGATACGGTTCACACCCTCGATAGCCCATGGAGCGTCAACACCCTCAACCAAAATAGGCTCCATCATAGTCATCCCTAAAAGAGATGATACGCACCTCATAGTGAGAAGGATACCTTCAAAGAGCCTCTCCCCTTTAGTAGCTCCTGCAGCCAGTAGAAGCAAACCACCCCTTTTTCTTCTCCAGGGTTTTTTCAACAGGGTTTCCATCGCCCACAAGGGCTGGAGGCGATCTATAAAAGCCTTGAGTTGAGCCGGGACATGATAAAAATAGACGGGGGTAGAAATCACTAAATGGTCACACCCAGCCACTACATCCAATATAGGGGCCATGTCATCTCCAAAGACGCAGACACCCGTGGCATCACACCCACCACATCCAATGCACGGTTCAATATGCAAATCCCTCACGGAATAGCGGGTCACCTTGCCACCCATATCTGAGATCCCCTCCGTCACCCAACGGAGAAGGAGAGAAGAGTTGCCGCCCTGACGAGGGCTACCTTCTATGGCCAGAACCTTCATGGTTCTTTGAAAACCCCCTTGCCACCCAGTGCCGTCAGCACCGACACCCCTTTAGCTTAGCCTCAAATCCCCACACTAAAGATTCAAAGGAGTATAGTATTGGACCTCACGGGTCAGGATTTCGTCGACTTCACCATGCTTTTAGGGGCCAAGACCATAACCATATTCCTCCCCTCCATACCGGGGAGACTCTCTACCACGGCAATATCCGATAGATCCTTGACAACCCGATTCAGCACTTCCCTGCCTGCGTTTATAAAAGCCAACTCCCTTCCCCGAAAGCGGACATTGATCTTGGCTTTGTTCCCCTCCTCCAGGAAGCGCTTGAGATGCTTAAGCTTAACCTGATAATCATGCTCCTCTATCTTGGGACGCATGCGCACCTCTTTAACCTGGATGACATGCTGCTTCTTCTTGGCAACCTGGGCTTTCTTCTTCTGCTGGTACTTGAATTTTCCCAGATCCATGATACGACACACAGGAGGACTGGTATTAGGGGCCACCTCCACCAGATCCAGCCCCCTCTCTTTTGCCGCATCCAGGGCCTCCCCTATAGACAGAATCCCCAACTGATTTCCATCCTCATCAATAACCCGGACCTCCCGGGCACGGATCTGCTGATTAGCCCTAACCTTGGTCTCTTTAACAGATATAATCCCACCTCCCCATAAGTGTATTTTATTCGCTGAGCTTATGCCTTATCTCTTCACCCATGGTCCCCACAATCTCTTCCAAAGACATGCCCCCTAAATCTCCCCTCTTCCGATGCCGGACGGAAACATTGCCATCAATCTTCTCCCTCTTACCTACAATAAGCATATAAGGAACCTTCTCCACCTGGGCATCCCGAATCTTGGCGCCCAGCTTCTCGTTGCGGAGGTCAGCCTCCACCCGGATCTCCTCTGTTATAAGCCTATCAACCACCTCCAAAGCATAATCGGCCTGATCATCGGTTATGTTCATAACCCGGGCCTGGACTGGTGCCAGCCACAGGGGAAAAGCCCCGGCATAATGCTCAATCAAGACCCCTAAAAAGCGATCTATAGAACCCAAAATCACCCGGTGGACCATGGCGGGACGCTTCTTCTCACCGCTACTATCCACATAAGTGAGATCAAAACGCTCGGGAAGAGCAAAGTCACACTGGACCGTGCCGCACTGCCACTTGCGCCCAATGGCATCTGTAAGCTTCACATCAATCTTAGGTCCATAAAAGGCCCCCTCCCCTTCGCAAATATCATAGGGTAAACCCATATCCTCCAGGGAGTCTTTTAGGGCATCCGTGGCCTTTTCCCACATCTCGTCAGTACCAATAGACTTCTCTGGACGGGTGCTTATCTCAACCTCATAGGGGAACTGGAAAATCTCCATAACATCATGGATGAAACCCAACACCCCCTCAATCTCATCTTTCAACTGCTGGGGCGCACAGAAGATATGGGCATCATCCTGAGTGAAAGCCCGGGCCCTTAGAAGACCGTGGAGGACCCCCGACTTCTCATGACGATGGACCGTGCCCATCTCAAAGTAGCGCAGGGGCAGATCCCTGTAACTCCTGATACGGGACTTGTATATTAGGATATGGGCCAGGCAGTTCATAGGCTTGATACCGTAAAGGTCCTCGTCCACCTTGGTAAAGTACATCATTTCCCTGTAATGATCCCAATGACCCGACTGCTTCCATAAATCGGCCTTGAGCAATGTGGGGCCCATAACAATTTGATAACCCCGCTTCAGGTGCTCCAGACGCTCAAAGTCCTCCAGAATGGTACGTACCAGAGCCCCCTTGGGGTGGTAAATAACGAACCCTGGCCCCACCTCTTCCCGAATGGAAAAGAAGTCCAGCTCTTTCCCCAAACGGCGATGATCTCGGCGCCGGGCCTCCTCCAGAAAGTTGAGATAGGCCTCCAGTTCCTCTTCTGTAGGGTAGGACACCCCATAGATACGCTGAAGCATGGGGTTACTCTCATCACCCCTCCAATAGGCCCCCGCCACAGACAGAAGCTTCACCGCCCTCACCTTCCCGGTAGAAGGGATATGGGGACCACGGCAGAGATCCACAAAAGTGCCCCCTGTGTGGTAAAGGGAGACCTTATCGTCGGGGATCCCCCCTATGATCTCCACTTTATAGTTCTCGCCCATCCCTTTGAAGAGGCGAATAGCCCCATCTTTGGAAACCTCCTCCCGTCGGAAGGGCTCATCCCGGGCTATAATCTCAGCCATCTTGGCCTCTATCTTCTCCAGATCCTCAGGTGTAAAGGGCCTCTCATAGTCAAAGTCATAATAGAAGCCCGTCTCCACCGCTGGACCAATGGTCACCTTGGCCATGGGAAAAAGCTCTTTCACAGCGGCGGCCATGATGTGAGCCGTGGAGTGCCAGTAAAGCTCGCGGCCCTGGGGATCTTGAAAGGTGACAGGCTCAACCTCGCAATACCCATTTACAGGAACAGTGAGGTCCATCAACCTACCGTCCACCCTCACTGCCAACACCCCATCCAGTTCACCATAGCCCGCCTTCTTTAAGGCATCCAGGTAAGAGGACTCCTCCTCCACATCCACACTGCCATTACCCTTTATATGTACCTTAGGCATAACTATCCCCCAGAAACCCTCTTTAGAAAAAGAAAAACAGAACCTTCAACTCTGAAAAATCCTCCCCCAACGGGAAGGCTTAACTATACGAGCCCGTTCCCATGGTAGGGACGGGCGGATTTGAACCGCCGACCCCTTGCGCGTCAAGCAAGTGCT
>CAZBOO010000049.1:7680-9646 GCA_964493535.1 uncultured Aquificales bacterium | reverse complement strand
GTTGGGGGGGTTCCTGGAAGCTCTGGAGGATACACCGTGGTTGAGGACTTGCGGCTTCTCTGAGTTTATAGGGGCCCATCCACCCCAGGGGAGGGTTTATCTTCCCACGGCCTCCTATTTCGAGATGGGGGAGTGGAGCCTCCCTGCTCCCCAGGCGATGGAATTTAAGGGTCTGGTAGAGGAATTAAAAAACAGGGGGGAGTGGGAAAGATACCGATCTTATGTCCGGGGGGGCATTTGGAAGAACTTTCTGGTGAAGTACCCCGAAGCCAACCATATGCACAAGAGGATGGTCTGGGTAAGCAAAAGGGTAGTCCGGGCAGGGGAAGAGGCGAAAAAGGCTTTGTACAAGGCCCAGTGCAATGATCCCTACTGGCATGGTATCTTTGGCGGGGTCTACCTTCCCCACCTCAGGCGCTCCGTCTACCATTACCTGCTGGAGGCAGAAGGTCTGGCAAGGGTGGATCTGGAAGGCTCCTGGATGGAGGATCTGGACGCGGACGGCTTTAAAGAGGTGATTATGTCCAATGGTGAGTGTCTTGCGGTGATAAAGCCCTACCAGGGGGCCTCATTGGTGGAGCTGAGTTTCAGGGGGGATAGGGTGAACATTACCGACACCTTGGCCCGGCGATTTGAGCATTATCATAAGGGTGTAAGCTCCAATGGAGGAGAAGGGGGTACGCCCAGCATTCATGAGCAGGCCAAAAGCCCTCCTTCTGGGGAGGTGATCTACGATGTCATGCCTCGCTATTCCTTTTTGGATCGAATCTTGGGACCCCAGTATTCTATAGGCGATTGGGAGAGGGACCCGGGATGTGCCCGTCGCCTATTGGCTGTTCAGGCTTATACCATTGTAGGGGATAGGCCTTTTACCTGGCGGTGGGAAGGGGAGGAGGGGTGGTTGGAGAAGGGTTACCGCCTTCATGGGAAAGGCATGGAGGTTCTCTACCGGTGGTCTTTTGTTGACGGCTTTCCTTTGGGGGTGGAGGTCAATCTTCACCTTCCCTGGGCCCGGGAGGCACGGGTAGAGGTTTCGGGAGAATCCATGGCTGCCACCAGGATTGGGGATTGGGGAGATGTAGAAGGGGTGAAGGGCATAGATCCTTCCCTTTCCTCCCCGGTGGTGTTGGAGGTGGAGGGAGGGGCTCGGTTTTGGCAGGTACCTTTCTTCACCCTTTCCCAGTCTGAGGGAGGCTTCGATAGGATATATCAGGGTACGGGTTTTATGTTTATCATGGAAGCCCAGGGGGAGAGGACCTTTCGTCTTTTCCAGGAATAGGAGGTGGAGATATGCCGGAGCTGAGGATTGATCCTGTTAGACAGAGATCTGTCATTATTGCTGTGGATAGGGCCAGGAGGCCCAAGGATTACCAAATACCTGAGGAGGAAAAACACCTCCATGTCTGCCCTTTTTGTTATGGCAGCGAGGATAAGACCCCCCCTGAGGTCTTTGCCATCAGACCCCCAGGTTCTGCCCCTGACACTTCAGGTTGGAGGGTAAGGGTGACCCCCAACAAATTTCCTGCTCTCAGGGTAGAGGGAGACTTACAAAGGGAAGGGGTGGGGCTTTTCGACAAGATGGCGGGCATAGGGGCTCATGAAGTGGTCATTGAGAACCCTGATCATGACCGCTCTTTGGCTGATCTGTCCATAGAAGAGATCAGGGATGTCTTGCTGGCTTACAGGGAGCGGATCAGGGACTTGAGGCGGGATAAACGCTTTCGCTATATCTTGGTTTTCAAAAACCATCGGGCAGCAGCAGGGGCATCCATCTCCCATTCCCATAGCCAGATCATCGCTACCCCCGTCACCCCTTCCGTGGTGATTCGGGAACTGAGAACAGCCCGGGAGCACTATCTCAAGAAGGAGCGGTGCATCTTCTGCGATATCATTAAGCAGGAACTGGCCATAGGCGAGAGGGTGGTAAAGGCCGATGACGATTATATGTTATGGACACCCTTTGCCT
>CAZBOO010000049.1:0-7670 GCA_964493535.1 uncultured Aquificales bacterium | reverse complement strand
TGATTTTTCCTGTTTGTCTGAAGATGATCTTTTGGTCTTGGCCCGGGCCATGAAGGATATGCTCCTCAGGATAAAGCTTTCCCTTAACGACCCCCCCTACAACTTTGTTCTTCTCACCTCCCCTTCTCTCACCCCAAGGCCCGGCAAACCCCACTACTGGGGCACCATTGAGCATGACTACCACTGGCATATAGAGCTGGTGCCCCGCCTCACTAAGATAGCAGGGTTTGAGTGGGGAACGGGGTTTTATATAAATCCCACCCCTCCCGAGGTGGCCAGGGAGGAGCTGAGCAAGGTAACCATAGAACTGTGAGCCCGAGGTTCCCTGCATTAGATGTTTTTTAATCTCACCTAACCTGAGCGGTTTTTATGGCTCAGGTTAGGTGAGCGTTCCAACTGCTGGACATGACTGCTTGGCCAAAGCTGCAAAAGCCACGATCTGGAGAATTCTATCGGCACATGAAATACGACCGCATAAGATCAAATACTATCTCGAGCGTAGAGACCCTGAATTCGATCAAAAAATGCAAGAAGTGCTCATGGTGTACCAGGAGGTGAACCTCCAAAACGACAATAAGTCAGATAACCGCGACCATCCAGCGATAATCACAGTGTCTGTTGACGAGAAGCCTGGAGTACAAGCCATTAAAAATATTGCCCCGGATTTGCCACCTCAACCGGGAAGATAGATTGAAGGATAGCCAATGTGTATCAAAATGTCAACACTTTATTGAAACTCTATACTATAGTAACCTCGCTGGGGGGCGGTACAAGAACAAGAAAAACCCAGCAGGTTATGGCCGTCGTCAAAGGAACTGTTTTCCTCATCGAATCTGGCACAGGAACCCAAAAGGGGCTATACTCCTGGGCATGTTGGCTTACGTGTTAAAGAGACTCACCCATATGGTGCCCCTCTTCTTTGGCATTACCCTCATCACCTTCTTTGTCATCCGCCTGGCACCGGGCAATCCCACCTTCTACCAGGGGGCCTTCAACCCCAAGGTTAAACCCGAGGCGGTAAAGAGGCTGGAGAAGATCTACGGCTTAGATAAGCCCCTTCCCGTCCAGTACCTCCTGTGGGTAAAGAGAATGCTGAAGCTGGACTTCGGCACCTCCTTCGTAGATGGGAAGCCAGTCTCCAAAAAAATAGGTGAGCGTATTCCCATCACCTTGGGCCTCAACCTCCTCTCCATGATCCTCATCCTCACAGTGGCCATACCCATAGGCATCCTCTCCGCCATGAAACGAAACTCCCCCATGGACAGGGCCCTTACCGTCTTTGTCTTTGTAGGTTTCTCCACCCCCTCTTTCTGGCTGGCCCTGCTGCTTATGATCCTCTTGGGTATAAAGCTCCATCTCCTGCCTATATCGGGGCTGGAATCCCTCAACGCCGACCAGTTCCACGGATTGAGCTTGTGGTGGGACAGGTTGAAGCATTTAGTGCTACCTGTGTTTGTGGCGGCCTTTGGAGGGTTGGCAGGCTTCTCCCGGTACATGCGTCAGAGCATGTTGGAGGTGCTGGGCCAGGACTACATCACCACGGCCAGGGCCAAAGGGCTGAAGGAAAGCCGGGTGATCAAGGGCCACGCCCTGAAGAACTCCCTGATCCCCATAGTTACCATTTTGGGCCTCTCTGTGCCCAGCCTCATTGGAGGATCGGTGATCTTTGAAACCATCTTTGCCATTCCGGGGATGGGTCAGCTCTTCTATGAAGCCGCCCTGGCCAGGGACTACCCCACCATCATGGGCATCCTCACCATAGGCGCCGTTTTGACCCTTTTGGGAAACCTGCTGGCAGACATATCCTACGCCTTAATAGATCCCAGGATTAGATACCAGTGAGGGGCCTTCAAAGCCTCTCCAATGCCTTCTCCCATATCTCCAAGGAGCGGGCCAGGGTCTCCAAATCCTCCTCCTCCAGGTCCTGGATGGCCCCATAGAGGATGGAACGCATCTTCTCCTGGAGACCCTCATATTCCCTGCGACCGTGGAGGGTGATCACCACATTGATGCGTCTTCTGTCCCGGGGGTCCCTCTCCTTTTTAATCAAACCCCTGGACTCCAAGCGATTAGTCACCTGAGTAAGCTTGCTGGGGCGAATGGGGCTCAAATCATCAAAGAGATCCCTGATAGACACCTCTTTCAGCCCTCTTTCTGCCATCTTTCCCAGAATCACTATCTCCACGTCGCTGAGGTTGGAGGCCAGGGTGAAGAGCTTTCTGAAGTCAGGTCTCACCCTCCTCATCCCAGTAAAAACAGCCTCTAAAGAATCCTTCTTCAATTTCACCCCTCCAATAATCACCGTAAAGAAATAGTATTCATATTTAAACCTTTCAATCAAGGAAAAGCTCATTGACAAACCCAACTCCTTTAGAATACCTCTCTTCCCGGGAGGAGAGGATGGGGGGAAAGACCTGGGAAGGGAGACCATCTATGGACGTGGTCCTTATGAAAAAGCTCATAGACACTGCCACCAAAAGAACCCCCGCCAATCTGGTCCTGAAGGAAGCCCAAATCCTGGATGTGTTTTCGGGAAAGATTGAAAGGAAAGACGTGGCCATCACTGACGGGTACATTGCGGGCGTAGGCCTGGACTTTCCCGCAAAGGAGACTATCTCCCTCAAGGGTGCCTATGTCACCCCCGGCTTTATAGACGGCCACCTCCACCTGGAATCCAGCCTGTTATCTCCCCGGGAGTTTTGTAAAACCGTACTTCCCCGGGGTACCACGGCCTTGGTATGCGATCCCCACGAAATCGCCAATGTTCTGGGCCTGGAAGGGGTCCTCTATTTTTTAAGGGTCACCCAGGATCTACCCATGGACATATTCTTCACTGCCCCATCCTGTGTACCCTCCTCACCTTTGGAGACGGCCGGGGCCACCTTAGGGGTCAAGGAGTTAGAGACCCTCCTGAACCATCCCAGGGTGGTGGGTCTGGGGGAGGTGATGAACTTCCCCGGGGTGATCCGGGGAGAAACCAGCATCTTAGAGAAGATCGCCCTGGCCTTAGAGAAAGGGAAAAGAGTGGATGGCCACGCCCCCGGTCTCATGGGAGAGGAACTGTCGGCCTACGTTGCCCCAGGCATCACCTCAGACCACGAGTGCATCCATCTGAAAGAGGCCGAAGAGAAACTGAAAAGGGGCATGTACATCCAGATAAGGGAAGGTTCCACCGCCAAAAACATGTCCGCCCTCATCCCCTTAGTAAGGGCCTTCGGGGTTTCCCGTTTCATGCTGGTCACCGACGACCGTCACCCCCAGGATCTCTTAGAGGAAGGCCACATGGACTTCCTTCTGAAAAAGGCTGTTTACATGGGTATAGCCCCCAACTTAGCTGTACGCATGGCCACTTTCAATCCCGCCTTCTACTTCAACTTGGCAAGGAGGGGGGCAGTAGCACCGGGCTACATAGCGGATATCGTGGTGACAAAGGACCTGAAAGACTTTTTTCCCTTATACGTGATCAAATGGGGACAGATGGTAGCCCGGGAAGGCACCCTGTTGACAGAAATAGACCCCTGCCTCCCTGAGGTACCTCCCCCTTCATTTCATGTGAAGCTCTCCCATAAGCCCTTCTCTATCCCTGTGCGAGGAGAAGATGTGAGGGTTATAAGGGTGATCCCCCATCAAATCGTTACCCAAACCGGGGTAGTTAAAGCCCCTGTTCAGGGGGGAGAGGTGGCGGCGGATCCTTCACGAGACATCCTGAAAATCGCCGTGGTGGAACGGCACCATGCCACGGGAAACGTAGGGGTAGGGCTGGTCTCAGGTTTCGGGTTGAAGGAAGGGGCCTTAGCATCCAGTGTAGCCCACGACTCCCATAACATCGTGGTAGTAGGGGCATCCAACGAGGAGATGCTCACCGCTGTCACAGCCCTAAAGGAGATGCAAGGGGGGTTGGTGGTGGTGAAAGGCAAAGAGGTCCTGGCATCCCTTCCTCTGCCCTTAGCCGGGCTCATGTCTCTGGAATCTATTGACAAGGTGGCCCGAGGGGTCAAGGAACTTCACCATAGCGCCCGCCAGTTAGGCACCACCTTAGAAAACCCTTTCATGGCCCTGTCCTTCTTAGCCTTACCCGTTATACCCAGTCTCAAGATCACCGACCTGGGTCTGGTGGATGTGGAAAAGTTTGCTGTGGTAGACCTCTTTGTAGATTGAAAACCCTCCAAAGACCAGTAGCAACTACAGTAAGACATTCCGCCGCAAAGATCATTTACTCAATTTAGATTCAAGATACCCGGACCCATTATGAAACCTACCCCTTGCCAAAGGCCCAAAAGAAGGTAAAATACTAAAAAGCCCAGGGAGATGAATCATGGAAAGGGAAGAAGCACTCCGTCTTGTTAAGGCCCATATAAAGAACAAAAACCTCCAGAAGCACTGCTTTGCTGTAGAAGCCGTTATGAAGCACTTGGCCCAACACTTTGGAGAGGATGTAGAGCTGTGGGACCTGGCGGGGCTCCTCCACGACCTGGACTATGACGAAACCGCCAAGGACATGGCCCGTCACGGATACAGAACCGTGGAAATGCTCCAGGACTACGAGCTTCCCCAGGAGCTTCTCCACGCCATTCTGGCCCATCCGGGACACGTAGAGAGGGAAAGCCTCATGGACAAGGCCCTCTACTGTGCTGATCCTGTGACAGGGCTGATTGTGGCAGCAGCCCTAATCCATCCCTCCAAGAAGCTGGAACCCCTCGACGTAGGTTTCTTGATGAATCGTTTCAAAGAGAAACACTTCGCCAAAGGAGCCAACAGGGAGCAGATAAAGGCCTGCCAGGAATTGGGCCTCTCCCTGGAAGATTTCATGGGTATAGCTTTGGAAGCCATGAAAGGCATATCCAAGGAGCTGGGTCTGTAGGAGGGAGACCATGGAAAAGAAAACGGGTAAAGCCGTCCTCAGACTAACGGAAGGGGACATAACGGAGATGGACTCAGAAGCCATTGTCAATGCCGCCAACAACAACTTCTGGATGGGGGCGGGGGTGGCCGGCGCCATCAAAAGGAAAGGGGGTGAGGAGATCGAGAGGGAGGCCGTGGCCCAAGGCCCCAAACCCGTGGGAGAGGCCGTTGTCACCAAAGGGGGAAACCTCAAGGCCCAGTACGTGATCCACGCCGCTGTTATGGGACAAGACCTCACCACCGATGCCGAGAAGATCCACTCCGCCACCTATAACGCCCTCGCCCGGGCCCATGAACTGGGGCTCAAATCCATAGCCTTTCCTGCCCTGGGAACGGGGGTGGGAGGATTCCCGTTAGATCAAGCCGCCCGCATCATGTCCGGAGCCGTGGAGGCCTTCATGAAAGACCATCCAGACACCACCATAAAGGATGTCACTTTCTGCCTCTTTGGCCAGGAGGCCCATAGAACCTTCGAATCAGCACTGAAATCATAAACCAACGAGTCTCTCTGGACTTTAGATTTATAGGGTACAGGGGTTGGAAACCAGAAACTTCCTGCTAACAGATCAGTTCTGTCACTCCAACCCCATTTTGCCGGGGTTGAGGAGGTTTTTGGGGTCGAAGGCCCTCTTGATACTCCTGAAGAGTTCCATGACCTGGGGAGACAGCTCCATGGAAAGGTAGGGGGCCTTGGTGACACCCACACCATGCTCCCCGCTGAGGGTACCCCCCAGTTCCACGGTGACGGCAAAGACCTCCCTCACCGCCTCCTGGGCCCTGCGCCACCTTTCGGGATCCCCCCTGTCCGTCATGACATTCACGTGGATGTTACCGTCCCCCGCGTGGCCGAAGCAGATGATGGGGAGGTCGTACTTTTCCTCCAGGGCCTCCATGCGGGCCAGGGCTTGGGGTAGCTGGCTTCGAGGCACCACAATATCCTCGTTTATCTTGGTAGGGGCCACATGCACCAGGGAAGGGGAGATGGCTCTCCTGGCCTGCCATAGCTCTTGGGCCTCCACCTGATCCCGGGCCACCCGGGTGGTGCCCCCCGCCTGCTCACATACCTTCGCCACCCTCTCCCGGAGGCGGGAAACCAGATCCTCCTCACCATCCACCTCAACAAGGAGCACCGCCTGGGCCTGGGCATCCACCTCTATCCCGGCGTACTTCCTGACAGCCTCCAAAGCCCCTCGGTCTATAAACTCCATAGCCGTGGGCAGGATGCGGGATTGAATGACAGCAGCCACGGCCTCCCCTGCCTGCTCCCGGGAGGAGAAGAGGGCCAGAAGGGTACCTGTGGCCGGTGGCAGGGGCAGGAGCCTCAAAAGAATCCTGGTGAAAAAGGCCAGGGTACCCTCCGAGCCCACCAGGAGGCGGGTGAGGTCATAACCCACCACGTCCTTCACCACCTTCCTCCCCGTAGTGATCATTCCTCCCCCTGGCAGCACTGCCTCAATGCCCAGGACATAGTCTCGGGTGACGCCGTACTTCACAGCCCGGGGCCCCCCGGCGTTTTCCGCCACATTGCCCCCTATTGTAGAGAAGTCCATACTGGCTGGGTCGGGGGGATAAAAGAGGCCCAAGGCCTCCACGGCCTCCCGGAGCCTGGCCGTCACCACCCCTGGTTCCACCAAGGCCGTCAGGTTCCTCTCATCAATCTCCAGGATACGGTCTAAACGCTCTGTGGAAACCACCATACCCCCTCTTACAGGCAGGGAGCCCCCCGTAAAACCCGAACCTGCCCCTCGAGGGATGACAGGTATCTCCTCCTCCCACGCCAGCCGCATGATCTCCTGGACCTGCTGGTGGTTCTGGGGAAAAGCCACCACCTGGGGCATGTACTCCTCCTGGGTGGCGTCGAAGGAGTAACAGAGGAGATCCTCTGGCCGGGTGGTGATCCCCTCCTCCCCCAGGACCTTCTCCAACTTGTTTATTAAAGCACCCTTAACCATTTTCCATGGTATGGGTAGCACGGGCAGAGAAAGCGAGTCAAAAACCTGTCCTCCTCCTAAATCTCATCCCGGGCCTTCTTAAGAAATCTCAGGACCCTCTGGGCCTTGAAGGAAAGGGTGGGCTGATAGGGATGAGACCTCCACTCTTCCAAAGCCCCCTGGAGATCCTTCAGCACCTCCTCTACCCTCTGAAAGTCCCTTTCCAACTGGGGAAGCACCTCTACCTCCATTCGGGGTGGATGGAAGGGTCCCACCGCCTCTAAGGAGAGATCAACGCTCTCACCCAGAGTAGGAAGGTGGGTCTTCCAGCCCAAGGTGACCTCCAGCTTCTCCGCCAAAACCTGGGAGGCCTCGGGTTCTCCATGGACCACAAAGGTGATGGATGGAGGTGTCTGAAAATGGCCCAACCACTGGAGGATTTCTCCCTGGTCAGCATGGGCGGAGAAACCTCCCAGGGGTGGATCTCCTTGGGATCAAAAGGGAGGGGACGCCAGTTCCTCTCCTCATCATGACCCTGGAACATGCCACAGTCCAGCAAGACCCTCTTATCCCCCACATCCAGCAAATGACAGGAACCAGTCACCGTCTGGGCCGCACCCAGAAAACTGAGTCGCATATCTCCTCCCTTCTGAAGGCGTTTCCTCCACTCTACCCCAAAGGTTCCCCTGGTCAAAGAAGAACCCTCACGAGGGGTTCATGATCTCTTCAAGAAAAACCGTGGCGTAACTCCCCCCTAAAAGGAAAAAAGAGAAGACCAGATTGCTCCCCTCGTGGTCCACATGGATATCCTGGAGAAAAAACCGTAATCCCCAACAC
>CAZBOO010000048.1:7501-9726 GCA_964493535.1 uncultured Aquificales bacterium | reverse complement strand
TTATGAAACGGGAGGCGACATCGTACTGAAAGCTGAGCTTCCTGGAGTAGACCAAAAGAACATGGAAATCAAGGTGGAAGACGACACCTTGATCCTAAGAGGGGAAAAGAAAGTAGAACGGGACACTAAGACAGAAAACTTCCTCAGGGCAGAGAGAGCCTATGGCGCTTTCCAGAGAAGCTTCACCCTTCCCCAAACGGTAGAAAGAGAGAACATCAAAGCCAGCCTGAAAAAAGGGGTCCTCACTTTGATTTTGCCTAAAAAAGAAGAGGTGAAACCGAAACAGATCTCCATCCAAGTGGAAGAGTAATACCTTGCCCCCCAGGCCAGGCTGGAAGCCTGGCCTTTTCCCCTCCTTTACCCTATCTTACAAAAGGGAGGAGAGATGAGACTGGGTCCCCAGGCTTTAAGGATCTTGGAGAAACGCTATCTGCTGAAAGACCCCAAGGGGAGAACGGTAGAATCCCCCCAGGAACTCTTTCGAAGGGTAGCTCGGGCCATAGCAAAAGGGGAAGTCCTCTTGGGCAAAGGAGAAAAAGAGGCCCAGAAGTGGGAGAAAGCCTTTTACGAAATGATGACCCAACTCCTCTTCCTTCCCAACAGTCCCTGTCTTATGAACGCAGGAACAAAGCTGGGTCAACTGGCAGCCTGCTTCGTTTTATCCTTAGAAGATTCCATGGAGTCTATCTTTCAAGCCCTGAAGGAGACCGCTGTTATCCACAAGAGCGGAGGAGGAACGGGATTCTCCTTCTCCAGGCTCCGTCCTCGAGGGGATGTAGTGAAGTCTACCGCCGGGGTCTCCAGCGGCCCTGTCTCATTTATCAAAGTCTTTGACGCCGCCACAGAAGAGATAAAGCAGGGAGGTAAAAGGAGGGGGGCCAATATGGCCGTACTCTCCGTGAACCATCCCGATATCATGGAATTCATAAAGGCCAAAGAGAGACCAGGCCACCTGCCCAACTTCAACCTCTCAGTAGCCCTGGACCAAACCTTCATGGAAGCCCTGGAAAAAGGCAAGGAGTATCCCCTGATAAACCCCAGAAACGACCAGGTAGTGAAACGCCTATCGGCCCTGGAGGTCTTCTCCTTCATATCCCGAATGGCGTGGAAGGGTGGGGACCCAGGCATCCTTTTCTTGGACAGGGTAAACGCCTTCAATCCTACCCCTTCCTTGGACAACATAGAAAGCACCAACCCCTGCGGGGAACAACCCCTTCTTCCCCACGAAAGCTGCGTCTTAGGCTCCATAAATCTATCCGCCATGATCCAAAACGGGGCCATTGACTGGGATCTGCTCAAAGACACTGTAGATAAAGGAACAAGGTTCCTAGACAACATGATAGAAGTAAATATCTATCCCTTGTCCTCCATAAGAGAAAGAACCCTCCTTGCCCGAAAGGTAGGTTTAGGCCTCATGGGTTTTGCCGACATGCTAATAAAACTGGGGATCCCCTATGCTTCTGGCCAGGCCCAAGAAATAGCCAAGAAGGTGATGGCCTTCATCCAGTTCCATTCCAAAAAGGCCTCTGTGACCTTGTCCAAGGAAAGAGGGGCCTTCCCCCTTTACCCAGAGAGTATATACAGCCAAGGGAACCTCCTGTCCCTTCTTCACTCCTCTGAAGCCCCCCGTCTTCCCTGGGATTCCCTGATAGAAGAGATAAAGAGAGCGGGCATCCGAAACGCCACCACCACCACCATCGCCCCTACAGGAACCATCAGCCTTATTGCAGAGGTCTCCAGCGGCATAGAGCCCCTCTTTGCCTTGGCTTACAGGAGAAGGATAATGGGAGAAACGGTAGAGTACGTGCACCCCTTAGCCCAAAAGATACTGAAAGACCTGGACAAAGACCTCTGGGAAAAGGTGATGGGAGAGGGAAACCTGGAAAACATTCCCCTGGACTCCTCTCTGAAAAACCTCTTGGCCACAGCTTACGAGATCCATCCCGGCATCCATGTAGAGATGCAGGCTGCTTTCCAGCTTTTCACAGACAACGCCGTCTCCAAAACCGTCAACCTTCCCCATAACGCCACGCCCCAGGACGTAGAGGAAGTTTACAGACTCGCCTACCAAAGGGGATGCAAGGGCATCACTGTCTTCAGGGACAGAAGCCGGGAGCAGGTGATATTAACGGGAAGGGAAGAGGAAGAGTTGAAACCCCGACCCCGACCCCAGGTGACCCGGGGAGCCACGTGGAAAATCCTCACGGGCTGCGGCAATCTGTACG
>CAZBOO010000048.1:0-7491 GCA_964493535.1 uncultured Aquificales bacterium | reverse complement strand
ATCTGTACGTAACCATCAATGAGGACCAGCATGGTTTATGCGAGGTCTTCTCACAAATGGGAAAAACGGGGGGCTGCGCCGCCTCCCAATTGGAAGCCATCAGCCGACTCATATCCTTAGCCCTCAGGTCAGGCATATCGGTAGATGCTCTCCTTAAACAGCTTCAAGGTATCAGATGCCCCATGCCTTCCTGGGATCAGGGGGAACAGATCCTTTCCTGCCCCGATGCCATAGCCAGGGCCATAATACGCCACCTAAGGCTAATCAAAGGAGTAGGGGAAGAGAGATTCAAAGGCCACGGGGGGATATGCCCGGAATGCGGTCACCCTCTCATCACGGGAGAGGGGTGTATCAGTTGTCCTTTCTGCGGTTACTCTCCCTGCTGATCATCTCCTCCATAGCCCTCACAGCATCCAAGGAAGTGGGAAGGCCACCTTCCCGAATCATTTGGAGGGTCCTCAAAGCCATAAAACAGTAGAACTCCTTCAACTCTCCATAGGGCTGAAGGCTCTCCAGATGATGCTCTATGGTACCAGAGTCCCCCCTTACTAAAGGACCTGTAAGGGCCTGGGGCACTCCACAGGACTTGGCATTTCTCAGGGTACCCTCCACCAATACCCCTAAGCCGGACAGCCCCTCCTCCCAAGGTATCCCCGCTATCTCCATGGCCTTGAGGGCTTCATAGAGGAGGGTAATGAGATAGTTGGATGCTATACACGCCGCAAGGTGGTAAAGGGGTTTCTGTGCAGCCCTGATTTCCATGGCCACGCCACTCAAGGCTTCCACCACATTCTTCCCCCACTCAAGACCCACTCTATTGCCCTCCAAGGAGAAGTAGGATCCTGGAAGGTTAGTCATAGCCTCTTCTAAGCTGGCGAAACTCTGAAGGGGATGAAGGGACAGCCTGGGCCCGTCCCCCAGGATAAGGGACGAGTGAAGGCCACTGGTATGCACGAGAAGGGAGGCGGGATAGAGGCGGCGCAATTTCTCGGCAACACCCTCAATGGCATCGTCCTTAACGGTTATAAGAAAGACGGGGGAGGAAATCAGCTCATCTATGGAAAAACCTCCAGGCCTCTCTCCCTCAAGGAGATCCTGGGCCCTTCTAAGGGCTTCAAAATCCTGATCCACCAAACTCCGGATCCCATAGCCCTTCTTCTGTAGGGCCACAGCCAGGGCTGTTCCCACCCGGCCCAGACCCACAATAGAGACTGCCCTCATAGGTTCCCAGCGATAAGTCTGATCTTTAAGGGAAGCACGTCATGGAACCGCCCAAGGTAACTTCTACAGGGAATCTCCACCACGCATTGCCCCACCACTCCGGGGTTGTCCACCACCACCTTTATGTAGCCTTTCCTTTTTATGAAGAGTTTCCACCCATCGGATCCCCGGTAAAAGTTGGGTTGAGGTTCCAAATGAACAGTAGCCCCCTGGCAATCAACGGTAGAAGGTATCTCAAAGACAGTGGCTGTAAGCCTCCGGTGATTCCAAACCAGAATCCAATGGACGCTCCTCCCAGGAGGGGCAACTATCGTATCCCTTCTCACCTCAACGTAATCGTAGAAATCCCTTCCTTGAAGAACCTTAAGGGCCTGAGCAGGAAGAGCGAGGGAAACCACCAAAAGAAACAGCCCCACAACAACCATTCCCCTTTTCATTTCCCTCTCCCCCCTTTGATGGTTATGAGGATATACAGCCAAGGACCTTCCTGCAAGGAAAGAGATGGGACTCGGTTGACACAGGGCTGATGCGGTTATATTTAATTCCCATCAAAAGATCAGGAGTACACATCATGAAGGAGTTTTCCTTTAACACCATAGAAGAGGCCATAGGGGACATCCGGGCAGGAAAGATGGTGATCATGGTAGATGATGAAGACCGGGAAAACGAGGGAGATCTGGTTCTGGCAGCGGAAAAGGTAACCCCGGAGGCCATCAACTTTATGGCCAAATACGGAAGGGGGCTCATCTGCCTGGCCCTTACCCCCGATAGAGCAGACCAGATTCAGCTTCCCCTTATGGCCCCCCAGGACAACGGTACACCCTTCGGCACGGCATTCACCGTTTCCATAGACGCCCGACACGAGGTCACCACTGGAATATCCGCCGCCGACCGGGCCCACACCATAAAGGTGGCCATTGACCCCGCAGCCAATCCCCAAGATCTTGTGAGACCCGGCCATATCTTTCCCCTGAGGGCCAGGAAGGGGGGGGTTCTCAGAAGGGCAGGGCACACTGAAGGCTCGGTAGACTTGGCCCGTTTAGCGAGACTGTACCATGCGGGGGTGATCTGCGAGATTATGAACGACGATGGTACCATGGCCCGGGTCCCCCAGCTCATGGAATTCTCCAAAAAACACAACCTAAAAATCATCACCATCGCAGATCTCATCCATTACCGACTCCAGAAAGAGTTTCTGGTGTATAGGGTGGCCGAGGCTGAGCTACCCTCAGATTTCGGAGACTTCAGGATCATTGCTTACGATAATCACATAGACAACTTCACCCACGTAGCCCTAATCATGGGAGACGTGGCCACAAAAGAGCCTGTGCTGGTAAGGATGCACTCTCAATGCCTTACAGGGGACGTATTCCACTCCAAGAGATGCGACTGTGGCCTCCAACTTCAAAAATCCATGGCGATGATAGCCCAGGAAGGCAGAGGCGTGCTGGTGTATCTATCTCAGGAAGGACGGGGGATCGGCCTGGACAACAAAATAAAGGCCTATCATCTCCAGGACAAGGGACTGGACACGGTAGAAGCAAACGAGAAATTGGGTTTTCCCCCCGACCTCAGGGATTATGGCATAGGCGCCCAGATCCTGGTGGACTTGGGAGTAAAAAAGATCCAACTCCTCACCAATAACCCCAGAAAGATTATTGGCCTCAAGGGATACGGCCTGGAGGTAGCGGAGAGGGTCCCCATAGAGATTCCCCCATCAGAGTATAACAAAGGCTATCTCTCCGCCAAAAAGGAGAAGATGGGCCATTACTTGTGCCATCTCTAAAAATAAAAGGGGTAAAAATATGCAGGTATGGGAAGGGGAGCTTAAAGGAGAGGGGCTGAGATTCGCCCTGGTGGTAAGCAGGTTTAACAACTTTATCACATCCAAATTGGCAGAAGGGGCCTTGGATCAGCTTCTCCGCCATGGTGTAGATAAGGGAGACGTCCACATAGTCAAAGTCCCAGGGGCTTTTGAGGTACCTCTGGTAGCCAAAAAACTGGCCTCTTCGGGCAACTATCAGGGTGTTATCTGCCTGGCAGCGGTAATTCGGGGCTCAACCCCCCACTTTGAGTATGTCAGCTCCGAGGTGACCAAGGGAATAGCCCAGGTGAGCCTGGAGACAGGTATGCCCGTGATATACGGGGTCATCACAGCAGACACCATCGAACAGGCCGTGGAAAGGGCAGGAACCAAGATGGGGAATAAGGGAGGAGACGCTGCCCTGGCCGCTTTGGAGATGGCCAACCTAATAAATAAACTCCCCACATGAAATGAAACCCAGGGACAGGAGCAAGGCAAGAGAGTTGGCTCTGGCCCTCCTCTTCCAGGATCACTTCCAAAAGCATCCCCCCATAGAGGAGGCCTTTACCCTTCTGGGAAACAAACAGCCCCAGATCAGAGAGAGGGCCCTCCACATAAGGGAAGAGGTAAGGAAAAGAGATAGAGAGTTGGAGGCTATCATAGAAGAATACAGCAAATGGAGAAAAGAACGCATAGACATCATAGACAGAACCATTCTTAAAATGGCCCTCTACGAGATGCTGTACGATCCCCAAGTTCCCCCTGCTGTGGCCATAGACGAAGCCGTGGAGTTGACCAAGAGATTCTCTTCCGCCACCGCTTATCGATTCATCAACGGCCTTCTTGACAGGGTAAGAAAAGAAAAAATGGGAGACGGTAACCTTGTTCAAGATCGCCATAGTGGGTAGGCCCAACGTAGGTAAATCCAGCCTTTTCAACCTCCTTGTAGGATCAAGAAGGGCGGTGACCGCTCCCACACCAGGGGTAACTGTGGACAGGATGACGGAAGAGATCACCTGGAGAGGTAAAAAGGCCATGCTCACGGACACAGGAGGTATCGGATTGGAAGGATCCCCCGGGGGTGAAGGGGTAAAAAAACAGGTGGAACAAGCCATAAAGGAGGCCAATTTATGTATATTCATAGTGGATGTAAGGGAGGGTCTCCACACCTTAGACCGAGAGATCCACACCCTCTTGCATAAAAAAGGCAAACCCTATCTGGTGGCCGTCAATAAAGCGGATAGCAGTTCCTGGGAAAGGGAAGCTGCGGCTTTTTATGAATTAAGGGTAGAAACCGTATATCCCATCTCTGTAACCCAGAAGAAAGGCATCAACAGCCTTATGGATGCCGCATTCCGCTTAGTGAAAGAAGGGGACCCAAAGGAAGAGTTCCAAGAGACTATCCCTTTAGCCATAGTGGGTAGACCCAATGTGGGAAAATCCAGTCTCCTCAACCGCTTGCTGGGAGAAGAGAGGGTAGTGGTGAGCGAAACTCCGGGGACCACCAGGGATTCCATTGAAGTGCCCTTCTCCTATAAAGACCACAGATTTGTCCTCATCGATACTGCGGGGCTACGTCGCAAGGCCAGAGTGGACAAGCCATTAGAAGCCTATTCCATAACCAGAACCGTGGAGAGTATTCGAAAATCCCATATATGCCTTCTCCTCGTAGACGCCCAGGAAGGTCCCACCACCCAAGACCAAAAAATCGCCGGACTCATTATGAAAGAAAAGAAGGTGTGCCTTCTCACCATCAGTAAAATTGATCTCTTAACCCCAGAAACCAGGAAGCGCACGGAAGCCCTCCTTCAGGTAAAATTCCACTTTCTGCCTCCCTTCACCCCTATCTACACCTCGGCGATGACAGGAAAAGGGGTGATTCAAATTTTGGACAAAGCTGCATCCCTAAACAGGAAGTACACCTCTCAAATCCCCACAAGCATTTTCAACCAAGCCCTTAAAGAGGCCCTATCCCGCCACTCACCCCTTTTGGAAGAAAAGAGAAGCAAGATATACTATGGTACCCAGACAGCCACCGCCCCTCCCCAATTTCTCCTCTTCACCAATGTACCCTATGGTATCCCCTCCTCCTACAGACGATACCTGGAGAGGTACCTCATCCAGTATCTGGGGTTGGAAGGCATCCCCATAAAACTCATTTTCAAGCCCAGAAGGTGATATGGACTGGATTCCCCAAGAAGAGAAACCATACGTCTTCGGCCTTATAGCTGGGGTGGTCCTGGCCACCCTCTTTTTCTACCTTCTCCTTTCTTACTCCTATATGGTCAACGCCCCCCTATGCCAGGGCAACGCCTGGGCCTTGGTCACCCTGGAAAAAGGGGAAAGGATAGGAAGTTTCTTAAAAAAGATGGAACGGCAGGGGGTAAAGGTCAACCCCTTCTTCTTCCGTCTCTACCTGAAACTGACAGGCCACTCCCGAGATCTTAAAGCAGGGGAGTACATGGTATCCACAAGCCAATCCATTAAAAGCCTTGCCCGGGCCTTGGTAAAGGGCAAAATATACCTGAGGACGGCCATCGTTTGGGAAGGGATGAACATGTTCGACATTGCCCACCTTCTGGTTCAACTGGACATCATCTCCCAGGAAAAAGAGTTCATTAATGCGGCAACCAATCCTGTCCTCCTCAGAAAACTTAAGGTGCCAGGGAAAAGCGCCGAAGGTTTCCTCTTCCCAGAAACCTACCGGTTTCCCAAGGGATTTCCCGCCTTCCGCATAGTAGAAAAGATGGCCTACACCTTCTGGAACAGGATCCCTCCAGGAATCAAGGAAAAGGAGGGACTAGACCTTTATCAAACTGTCACCTTGGCATCTATTATCCAGAAGGAAACCTCCCTAAAAGAAGAAACGCCCCTTGTATCAGCCGTATACCACAATAGGCTAAAGAGAGGTATGAGACTCCAGGCGGATCCCACGGTGATATACGCCATCAGGCTCAAATACAGCAGGGGAAAGACCATCCTCAGCAAGAAGGACCTTCGCATCAAGTCTCCATACAATACTTACATGCACCAGGGGCTTCCTCCCAGGCCCATCTGTAACCCCGGCCTGGACGCCTTAAAAGCCGCTGTCTATCCAGCGAAGGTGGGGTACCTTTACTTCGTGGCAAGAGGAGACGGGTCTCACGTATTCTCCCATACCTTGGCAGAGCATAACAGGGCCGTGGCCCGGTACATCAGGGAGTTACAGAGACAAAGAGAAGCAGTCCCTTGAGAAAAAGGCCAGGGAAAGTGAATTCCATGGCCTTTAAAGAACAAATTCCATAAACTAAGCCGCTTCCAAAGCCTTGAGCTGGGCCTTTACCCTCTCTATTTGGCGGGATATGGCTTCCCTTTCCTCTGGAGATACATCTCCTTTCAAGCGCTGGGAGAGATCATCATACTCCCTCCTCACGGCATCCCTATCAATCTCAGAAGGCCTCCGGGCCATCTCAGTGAGGATGAGTACCCTGGAAGGACCCACTTCGGCATAGCCCCAACCGACGGCCAGGGTCTTCCTTTTACCACCGGCCTCATAGACCAAACGACCGGGTCTCACCGTGGTGAGAAAAGGGGTATGCCCTGGAAGTACCCCAAATTCACCTTCCCCCCCAGGGACTGTAACTATCTCCACCTCTTGGGAAACTACCTGGCTCTTGGGGGTCACTATTTCCAACTTCAGGGCCTTTTCTGCCATGCTTCAGGCCCCCCTCATTTCCTGGGCCTTCTCCACCGCCTCCTCAATGGCACCCACCATATAAAAGGTCGCCTCGGGGAGATCATCATACTCACCGTCTACCAAGGCCTTGAAGCTCCTCACCGTATCCTCCAAAGGAACATAGCGCCCCGACCTTCCTGTAAACTGTTCAGCCACAAAGAAGGGCTGGGAGAGGAACCTCTGGATCCTCCTGGCCCTGTTCACTACCACCTTATCTTCCTCGGAAAGCTCTTCCATACCGAGGATGGCTATGATTTCCTGGAGTTCCTTGTACCTCTGAAGGATCTGCTGCACCCTCCTGGCCACGGCATAGTGTTCTCCTCCTACTATCTTGGGATCCAGAATTCTGGAGGTAGAGTCCAAAGGATCCACAGCAGGATAGATCCCTAACTCGGCGATCTGCCTGGAAAGAACAGTGGTAGCATCCAGATGGGCAAAGGTGGCGGCAGGGGCAGGATCCGTCAAGTCGTCTGCAGGTACATAAACCGCCTGGGCAGCAGTGATAGAGCCCTTTTTAGTAGAAGTAATCCTTTCTTGGAGCTGGGCAATATCCGTTGCCAGGGTGGGCTGATAACCTACGGCCGAGGGCATACGACCCAACAAAGCCGACACCTCAGATCCCGCCTGTGAGAAACGGAAGATGTTATCAATAAAAACAAGAACATCCTGACCTTCCACATCCCTGAAGTACTCAGCTATGGTGAGGCCCGTATGGGAAACCCGGAAACGGCACCCAGGGGGCTCCGTCATC
>CAZBOO010000047.1:0-9870 GCA_964493535.1 uncultured Aquificales bacterium | reverse complement strand
TGGCCACGATAACAGCATCAAGCATACTCCCCAGGATGCCGGCCAAGTGGCGGTAATGGGCCAGTAGCTCTTCCTTAGACGGGTTGCCCTCACCGTAACATTTACCAAGCGGCTCCATTTTCACCTCCATTTTCATGCTTTTCATTCATGGTTTGATCCGATTGCAGCGCGGCAGGGCACCATAAGCCATAATGAAGCACTGGCAAAGCCTCTTCTCTTCGGTCCTTGCGCCGTTGGGGCTGACGACATACCTGAAAACAGCCCGATGGTTGTTGAGCAGACCCTTTAGGTCAGTATTCTTCGAGCCCGGGCGCAGGTGATCCGTTAGTCTCTTTTTGAGGTTCTTGGCGCTTCCAATGTAGACTACCTCACTGGGACATAGGGGGTAGTCAATTTTCATATCGGCCAGGGAGATCTCATATATGCCTGGGACTTCCGGCGCATCGGCTTTTACCGAATCCACGTTAAGCGGGTAGTGGAAGGATAAACGGACCCCCCTGGGCGGATACGCATGGTTGCTATTCCTGGTATACGAGGAAGGTATCCTCAGCTCTCGGCGGCACACGCTAACCGTGCGCCGTGAGATGGAGACACCGTATTGGTCTTTCAACTTTTCTTTGATCTCCTTGTCACTGTAAGCCCTTTTGATCTTACCCCGCCTGATCTGATCCTTCTCTTCTTCAATGATGGCTTCAATCAACCTTTTATGAATGTTACGAGTGCTGGGGAGTAGGTCCCGCACGGGGATCTCCAGGCCCTGTGGACCCAGCACGCTTATGTCCCTTATGAGCCTTGATATCATGCTATTGTCGCCCTGCACCTCGTCTCTTATCCGTCTGGCCAGGGCTACCTGGCTTAGTGGCCTCAGGCGCCGTATATCTCCCGAGCGTAGGTAGCTTCTCTGATGCTCAGCGATGCCCATCAGCACCATATGGGTCAGCTTATTCCTGGTATTAATATGCCACAGCTGCCGCAACAGCACTTGGACATTATTCGCTTCATCCTTACCAGTGGGTAGATGCCTTTGTTGCCATCGCCTCATCTTCCCTTCGTCAAGGTTATACTCCCTTGCTAACCTGACATGCCGGTAGCTCACGCAGAAGCCTGCCTGGTCTTCTTGCAGTTGCCCGATGGCGTTTGGCGCCAAGTCCCCTGCACATTCCATCTCTTGGGCCCTTGGGAAGACGGTAGTGGAGATGACCTCAGGCCAGAGTTGCCTGAACATGGGGGATGCTTCTACCCTTTCCACCATCGCCTCATATTTGGTTAAAGGCAGCGCTAAGGTCCTGGCCAGAATGATGATGCCAATGAGACGAGCACAACTGGGATCGTCGCTCATATGTGATCACGTGAACAAGGGCGGTGTTGGTTATTAAGATACTGAACACAGCTTGGGGAAATTGCTGTGACTTCTGAATGGTTTCCTCCGCTCGCTTGTACCTTTCTATTCCGCATTTCCTACATCTATATCCATGCGGCCATTTCAGACTGAATAGGCACTCCCTGCATGTCTTATCACTGGAAAGGTGTTTTCGAAACTCTAACAGGCTTATCTTTCCCTCCTCCATGCCTATTCCTCCTCTCCCACTTATTTGATAATAATACCGTGATTTGGAACCAGTGTAAAGACCATATATCAACTTAGTGAATAGGTTTGGTGCATTTATGACCAAGCGAAGCATACTGCCCTTTCACTTACTTTCAAACAAACTTTCTTCAACTTGAAGAAAGTCCAGGTAAAGGGTATGCTTTAAAGGGATGCAGATAATCACTGCTCATATAATGGCTGATTTCGACGCCTTGGCCTGCATGGTGGCTGCCAAGAAGCTCTATCCCCAGGCCCATCTGGTCTTCCCTGGCTCCCAGGAGAAGAAGGTCAGGGACTACTTGAAAGAGTCCCCCTTCGCCTTGGAGGTCCTTTCCGTCTCCCAAATTGATCCCCAAGAAGTGACGCTCTTGATCATCGTAGATACAAAGCTGAAGGAGAGAATCGGAGAGCTGAAAGATATTGTCGAAAGGGGAAAAGCCGAGATCCACATATACGACCATCACCCCTCCCATCCCAAAGACATCAAAGGGGATGTGGAGGTGGTAGATGAGGTGGGAGCAGCCACTACCCTATTTGTCGAGATATTCAAAAGTAAGGGCATTTCCATAACCCCTGAAGAGGCAACCCTCATGGCCCTGGGCATATACGAAGACACAGGCTCCTTCACATTCAACTCCACCACCCCCCGGGACTTGGAAGCAGCCTCCTACCTCATAGAGCAGGGGGCCGATCTCAACTTGGTCTCCGACTATGTGAAGAGGGACCTTACAGCGGATCAGGTAGAATTACTCAACGAGATGATTCAAAATACCAAAATCCATACCACCTACGGGGTAAATGTGGCCGTCACCAACATCTCCCGCCAAAAGTATGTGGGAGACTTAGCTGTCCTTGCCCACAAGCTGAAGGACATGGAGAACCTCAATGTCCTCTTTGTACTGGCCAGAATGGATGACAGGATCACCCTTATTGCCAGAAGCAGGATTGACGCCGTTGATGTAGGGGTCATAGCGGAAGAGTTCGGTGGAGGAGGCCATCCCACAGCAGCCTCGGCGGTGATAAGGGACCTCACCTTGGTCCAGACCCAGGAAAGGCTTCTGAAAATTTTAGATGAAAAGCTCTCAACCGCCCGGAGAACCAAAGACATAATGACCTCCCCTCCCCTCAGCGTTTTACCCACAATCTCCATTAAAGGTGCAGAAAAAACCATGGTAAGATTCAATATCAACTCCCTACTGATCATGGATGAAGGGAACCTCATGGGTTTTATCACCAGACAAACAGTGGAAAAGGCCATCTACCACGAACTGGAAGATGCCCCGGTGAAAGATTACATGAACACCGAGGTCCAAATCGTAACCCCTGATACCCCCCTGGAAGAGCTGGAGAAGATCATGCTGGAAAAGGGCCAAAGGATGGTTCCCGTGGAGGAGGAAGGCAAAGTGGTAGGAGTGGTCACCCGGGGAGAGCTTTTGAGGGCCCTCTACCAGGACTTAAGCCTCAAGCCCCACCCCCTGAGGTCCAAGGAAGAGCCCTTTGTTAAAAACGTCAAGGTGCTCATGAAGGAAAGGTTGCCCCGAGAGATCTGGAATCTGATCCAGAAGGCAGGGGAGGTAGCTGAAGATCTGGGTTACAATGTCTATTTAGTGGGAGGATTCGTCAGGGACCTTCTCCTCAGGGTGCCCAATCTGGACCTGGATCTGGTGGTAGAGGGAGATGGCCTGGCCTTCGCCGACGAATTTGCCCAGGCCTTAGGGGGAAGGACCAACAAATACAGCAAATTCAAAACTGCTGTGGTGGTCCTCCCTAATGGGAGAAAGATAGACGTGGCCACAGCCCGCATGGAGTATTACGAGGAGCCTGGGGCCCTGCCCGAAGTCATGGCAGGTTCACTGAAAAGGGATCTGTACCGCAGGGATTTCACCATAAATGCCATGGCCATAAAGCTGAACAAGCCTGAGGCTTTCACCCTCATAGACTTTTTTGGGGGTCAGAGGGACCTGAAGGAGAAGGTGATCCGGGTGATCCACAACCTCAGTTTCGTGGAGGACCCCACCAGGGCCTTCAGAGCCGTGCGCTTTGAGCAGAGATACGGTTTCAGGATAGGGGGACAAACGGCAAGGCTCATTAAGCAGGCTGTGGAGCAGGGCCTCTTCCGCAGGGTATCAGGGGTAAGGCTTTCCTCTGAGTTAAGGCAGATGCTATCTGAGAAGGAACCCCTTAGAATGGTAGAAAAAATGGATAAGCTGGGTCTTCTTCCCTTCATCCACCCCAAATTGCGTCTCACCCCATCCGTAAAGGAGATCTTCAGTAAGATAGACGAGGTGCTGGCCTGGTATGATCTCCTCTTTATGGAAGAGAAAGCAGCATCCTGGATAATATATATGACAGCCCTTTTCAAGGACATCCCCACCTCGGAGGTTCAGGCCCTTTCCAAGAGGCTATCCCTGCCCAAACGGTGCGCCAGAGTCTTCTTGGAGGCCCACAAAAAGACCCCCCATGCCGCCAGACTACTGGCCAAAGGGTTGAAGGATCCCTCAGAGATCTATACCACCTTAAGATCCTTGGCCTTAGAAACCATCCTATACACCATGGCCTACTCCACCCATGATGAGGTGAAAAAGGCCATATCCCTCTACCTGACCCAACTGAGGAAGGTGAAGACCTCCCTCACGGGGAAAGACCTGGTGGCCATGGGCTTGGAACCCGGACCTGTCTTTGCCGAGATCCTTGAAAACCTCAAGGTGGCCAGTCTTAGAGGAAAGGTATCATCTAAAGAGGAAGAGATAGCATTGGTGAACAAAATGCTGAATGAAGGGGAGAAGGAGGAGGCATCTTGAAGGCCTTTACCCTTCATGGCCACTTCTACCAGCCCCCTCGGGAGAACCCCTGGCTCTGGGAGGTGGAGCAACAGGAGTCTGCAAGCCCCTACCACGATTGGAACGAACGGATCACCCATGAATGTTACAGGAAGAACATCCCCAACTATCCCTTTATCAGCTACAACTTTGGTCCCACCCTTCTCGTCTGGCTGGCGGAAAAGGCCCCAGGGGTTTACGAGAGGGTCCTACAGGGGGACAGGACAAGCCGAGAGACCCAAGGCCATGGAAACGCCATAGCCCAGGCTTACAACCACACCATTCTGCCCTTGGCAAAAGAGAGGGACAAGAAAATCCAGATTGAATGGGGCATCAGGGACTTTAAAATGAGATTCGGCAGGGATCCCCAGGGTATGTGGCTCCCCGAGATGGCCGTGGACATGAAAACCTTAGAGATCATGGCCCAAAAGGGCATAAGGTTCACTATCTTAGCCCCCCACCAGATCGCCCTTTGGAAGCCCAAAGCCCAGGGCCCATGGGCGCCTTTCCCCGAGAGATTTTACCCCTTTCCCCTCTATCAAAGGCTTCACGGGGGGAAAGGCATATACATCTTCGTTTATAACAGGGAGATGGGAGAAGCCGTCAGTTTCGGCGACGCCTTAGAATCCCCCCAAGCCCTCCTTAAACTAATAAAGTCCCACCTGAAAAGGATAAAAGGGGGCCTCCTCCACTTTGCAACCGATGGTGAAACCTTTGGACACCATAAAAAGAAAGGGGCAGAGACGTTAAATGAGGTCCTGGCCTATCTCAGAGGGGGAAAGGTGGAACTCATCAATTATGGGACCCTTCTGGACCATGCCCCTTCTGTACCCCAGGTCCAGATCCGGGAGAATACCTCCTGGAGCTGCTCCCATGGGATAGAGCGCTGGAGATCGGATTGTGGATGCGCCACGGGGGGAGATCCGGATTGGAACCAGAAGTGGCGAGGACCCTTCAGAGAGGCCATGGACTGGCTCAAGGAGAAACTGGACATTGTTTTTGAAGAAAAAGGGGAAAGACTATTCAAAGACCCGTGGGAAGCCTTACTGGACTACAGTGAGATGATGGTGAAGGGTCCAGGGGCCCTTCCATCTCTCTTAGAACATCACCAGCGTGGAACCCTCACCTGTCAGGAGGCTATAACAGCCGCCAAACTCTTGGAGTTGGGCCGCATGGGCCAATACATTTTCACCAGCTGCGGATGGTTCTTTGCCGATATCTCAGGCCTTGAGAGTGTCCAGAACATGAAGTTCGCCGCCAGGGCCATGGAACTGGCCCAGGAAGTGGGGGGCACCTACTTAGAAGGGGGATACTTGGACAGACTGTACCAGGCCAAAAGCAACATCCCAAAGGAGAAAAACGGGCTGGAGATCTATAAAAAGCGGGTGATGCCCAGTCGCTTCTCCACCAAAGACATCACTGCCCATTATCTCATCTCTTCTTTTTTAGAGGGGGATCTGGGAGAGAGGGTGATCTTCAGATACCACTTTACCCCCGGGGAAGTGACCCACTTAGAGAGAGAGACCACCTGCCTCTGCATGGGAAAAGTGAAGGCGGTAAACCTCACATTCCAGGAGGAAGAGGAATTTCTCTTTGCCCTCCTGAGATACCACACAAGGGACCTTCACTGCTCCCTCACCCCTCTTGGGGGAGGAATGGAGGTAACCCTGGAAACCTTCAAAGAGGCTTATAAAAAGGGCATAACCTACCTGGTCAGGGAGTTGGACAGGGACTTTGGACTGGGTTTCTACACCCTGGATAGCCTCATCGAGCGAGAGTAAGCCCACCCTTGATCAGCAGGGTGCTCCCCACTTCCACCCCCAGAAGCTGGGCTACCACGTCACACTTGGCCCTCAAGAGAAAATAGATAGCCCGGGGTGCATCGTCTAAGGTCTCAAAGTTTCCCTGGCCCTTGCTTATCACCATGTCCGCGTTAAAGAAGAAATCCTTGAACTCAGGGGTAGATTCCCCTAAGAGGGTACCTGGAACCCGGGAACCCGATTCTATCACCCGGGCCGCCTGGTCTATACCTGCCTCTTTTGCATCCTCCAAGGTGGCATCGTTTATGATGGGCACAGAGCGGACGGCGAAGATCACCTCTTTCTCTCCCATCTCCTCTATGAGGACCCGGTCAAATACTACCTCTCCGGCATTGTCGCCTATATACAGGATCCTTCGGGCCTGCTCCAGGTCCTGACGGAAACGGGCATAATGGCTCACCACTAAATCCAGTTTCTCTAAGGCCTCCCCAGTTTCCAGTTTAAAAGTCCTGCCCACTCCAAAATCTATGATATTACCTACAATGGCTACCTTCACAGCCATAAACAGGGGGTCGGGCGCCCTCCTCACCATCTCTTTTAGGCGGGGATAAAGCTCCAAGGCCATTCTGTTACACTCCAGCTTCTTTTCTCTGTAAGGGTCGGTGACCCCCAGCCTTTGGGCTATCGTCCCATAAACAATCAGGGAAACCTTGGGGGGAGGGTCTTCGCCTTTGTATTGGGCCAACTTACCCATGATCTCCTTGAGCAATTTCTCTTGCACCTCCTCATCTTGGGTAAGGAGCTTCAAGGTGTTGTAGGTCTGGCGCAAAAAACAGGGATAACACTCAGGATGAATTCTCACTCATCTCCCTCCGTGATTTTAGAGTCTTATGTATTGTCCTTACTTCCTCAGGGCAACCCTTTCCTGAGATGGAAAAATTTGCATTTTGCGCACCTTTTGCGCAGGGGAGAGGCCAATGAAAACCGAGGGGGTAAAGATGTAACACACTAATAAATAAAGGCTTATTCTTTTGGCATGTTTTCCAACCAAAGGAACAATAGAGTGGCAAAAACAGAGAGGAGGTGGCCCCATGATAAAGAGGAGAGACGGGCTAAAGGGCAAAGGGATAACAGCCCTTATACTGGTGGCCTTCTTCGCCCTGACCTTGATGGGATGTGCCACTACGGATAGAACCTACCAGGGAGCGGCAGTAGGAGGCGCCTCAGGGGCAGGAATAGGGGCCCTCATAGACAGGCATAACCGCTGGAGAGGAGGGGCCTTGGGAGCAGCTATAGGTTCTGTAGTAGGAGGAACCCTGACGGAAATCAGCTCCAGGGCTGCCAGGGAAGCGGCAGCAGAAAACAGGACCGTGGTTTACAGAAACCCCGCTCAAGGCACGGTAGTAGAAACCACTCCCCTCCCCCAAAACAATGCATCTACCCACTGCCACAAAGTGAGAAAACGGGTATGGAGAAACGGCACTTTGGTTAAAGATACCGTGGAAGAGGTATGTGAAAGCGATAAGACTATAGGATCATATGAATCCTACTGAAAGACCACCCACCCATCCACCTTCCTTCAAGTGGCCGGCCCCGCCCTGGGGCCGGCCACTTTTTTATCCAATTAGAATCAAGTCCTAATTAAACCTTTCCTTGGAGACAGACCTGGTACTATCCACAGGATAAGGAGGATAGAGATACCCTGACTTGTCTTCCTTGTTCCTCTTGAAGAAGTAGTTGTAGCCTTCCTTAGCCCCTATCCCCAAGAGAAACCCTCCAGCGGCACCGATAGAAGCCCCTGCCAGGTTGCTGGTGGCATTATCGGCAGTGACGGCAACCCCTATGATAGCCCCTGCTACCGCCCCAGCGGTTCCTTCCTTCCAGTCCCTCTTCACCGTCTCCCTGAAGGAGGCACAACCCACTACAGCCAAAAGGAACAGCACTACAGTTATAAGGGTAATGTTCCTCTTCATGGCCACCACCCCCTTTTATTTAATTGGGAAAAACTCCCTCTTTTAAAATATGCCTTTTTAACCTTTTTGGTAGGTCTATGGGGTTGCCCTTGAACATTTTGGAACATACCTTTTTAAAAAAACGGGGTTAGTGGGAAGAGGAAATATGTTTATCATGTCCTATGATGCGCCTCCCTGGAGGCCACCCAGTGAGGCCTACAGCGTTCTCATCAGGGTCACCCGGGGGTGTCCGTGGAACAAGTGTGCCTTTTGCAGCATGTACAAGGATATGAAGTTCCAGGTGAAAGGGCTGGAGGACATCCGCAGGGACCTGGGGGCCGCTGCCCAGCTTTATGGCCGGGGGGCATCAACCCTCTTCATAGGTGACTCTGACAGCTTAGTGGCAAAGGTAGACTTTCTGGTGGAGGTCTTGGGGCTCATCCAGAAGCATTTCCCCTTCCTCAAACGCATCACCAGTTACACCCGGGGGAGAACCCTGGCCAAAAGAAAAATAGAGGACCTGACACGCCTCAGAGAGGCAGGCCTCACCCGCCTTCATGTGGGGCTGGAAACAGGGAATCATTTACTCCTGGAATACATCCAGAAGGGACTCACCCCCCAGGAGATGATGGAAGGGGGCACAAAAGCCATAGAGGCAGGTCTCCAATTATCCCTTTACGTGCTCCTGGGGATAGGTGGTGAGGACAGATGGGAGGACCACGCGCGGGGGACGGCCCGGGTGCTCAATGCCGTGTCTCCCCACTTCATCCGTTTAAGGACCTTCATCCCCATTCCCGGCACCCTCATGTATAAAAAGATCCAGGGGGGAGAGTTTAGGCTGGCATCGCCCCTCACTGTCCTCAAGGAAACCCGGCTCATACTGGAGAATCTGGAATGCCCCTCCCTGTTCCTATCGGACCATGTATCCAACTACGCCTCCATAGAAGGGAGACTTCCCCAGGACAAAGAAAAGATGATAGAGGAACTGGATGGTTTCATAGGAGAGTTGGAGTCCTCTCCTGCCCTCCTCAGGTCCTTAGAGGAAAGACATAGGGGAATCCATCTGTAGTTTCGCGCCTCTCCCTGTTCCCTTGATGATGAAAAGAAAGAAATCACAGTGCTCAGGATAAAGATGGTCAAGGGAAAGAATCGGAGCTTGACCCAGACAAGGTATTAGCACTCCAAGGGTTCCTCCAAATTTGGATCTTGACAGCCCTTTTTCATAGATGGGGGAAGTCCTGTGCTGACTGCAGCTTGACTTTTTGCAAGGCCATCAATTACATCAGGTTTTATCTTGTTTCCGCATTATGCTTAGAGATACTGGATGGTAAGAGGGGCGTGCCGCCAAGGAGCGTTAACGGCGGTAGCCTGTGCCAGATTGGAGTTCCAGAGGGAGGGCAGTGTATCTACCTAAACGCTTTCAATAGATTTGAACATTAAACATCCATTCGCCAGGTTGGCTATCATTGCAAGTCTCTGTATAGCGTCCCCGGATTCTCACAACTTGTCCAATGGACTAATGACTCCCACCAAAGCTTGCAGGAATGCTTCGATTTCCACTCGACCCAGGTCTCGGCAGCGTTTCTGGCCCTGGTGACGGTTGAAAAACTGGCGTACCCAGCGGGCGTAAAAAGGGCGGCGTGGCTCTTCGACTCCCAACTCCTCCAGCACCTGAAAATACCCGCTCGGCCAGCGAGGATTCGGGTTGAAAGCCGCTACAACCCCTCGTCTATATCGTTGGCTATCATCCA
>CAZBOO010000046.1:1865-10032 GCA_964493535.1 uncultured Aquificales bacterium | reverse complement strand
GGAGATGTCCTCAGAGAGATGGATAACCATACCCCAGGATATCATGGAGGTTTACGCCCTGTGGAGACCCACTCCCCTATATCGGGCCAGGGGGTTAGAAAAGGCCCTCAACACCCCAGCCAGGATCTACTATAAATACGAGGGTACCAGTCCTGCAGGGAGCCACAAGCCCAATACTGCCGTGGCCCAGGCTTACTACAACGCCCAATCGGGGGTGAAGAGACTCACCACAGAGACAGGGGCGGGTCAGTGGGGTTCGGCCCTCGCCTCGGCCACCCAATTCTTTGGTCTGGAATGCACCATTTATATGGTGAGGGTGAGCTACGATCAGAAGCCTTACCGACGCTCTATGATGGAGATTTGGGGAGGAAAGGTATATCCCAGTCCCAGCCCTCACACCCAAACGGGCAGAGCCGTCCTGGAGAAGGATCCCAATAATTCTGGTTCCTTAGGAATGGCCATCAGTGAAGCTGTAGAGGATGCCGTTACCCATGAGGATACCCATTACGCCCTGGGCTCTGTCCTTAACCATGTCCTTCTCCACCAGACGATCCTTGGCTTAGAGGCCAAGAAACAGTTGGCCAAAGTAGGAGATTACCCCAACGTGGTCATAGGATGCTGCGGCGGAGGCTCCAACTTAGGTGGAACAGCGCTGCCTTTCTACGCAGATAAGACCGCGGGAAGGGATGTCCGACTGGTGGCCGTAGAACCCAAGGCCTGCCCCACCCTTACCAAAGGGCTCTTCACCTATGACTTTGGGGATACCGCTCAGATGACACCCCTCATGAAGATGTACACCTTGGGCCACAACTTTATACCCCCATCTATCCATGCCGGAGGCCTGCGCTACCACGGAGACGCCCCCATCATCAGCATGCTCACCAAAGAGGGACTCATGGAGGCCATAGCCTACTACCAGACAGAGGTTTTCGAGGCTGCCCTCCTCTTCGCCAGAACAGAAGGGTTCATTCCCGCCCCTGAAACCAACCATGCCATCAAGGCCGCCGTAGACGAGGCCGCCAGGGCCAGAGAAGAGGGAAAGGAACGGGTGATCCTCTTCAACTTCAGCGGCCATGGCCTTTTGGACCTATCCGCCTACGACGCCTTCCTCAAGGGGGAACTCCAAGACTACGAACTCACTGACGAGGAGGTAAAGAAGGCCTTAACCCAAGTGGAAAAGCTGGCCTTGAGATAGAAGCTTACTCCCTTACCATGAGGGTGCCGCACTGGGGACACTTCACCTGGAAACAAGGCACCCCTCTCTGGTGAGGGACTTTGGCAGAGCAATTGGGACAAACACAATATCCATTAGGGCCTTTAGCCTGACCTCCCCCCATACCTCGGCCTCCCATGCCTAAACCCCGACCTCTACCCATTCCTCCAACACCCCCAGATCCCTGTGCCATAAAGCACCTCCTTTCTTCTTTATTCAAGATAAACCCGAAAGCCCCCAGGGGAAAGGGGGGTAATCCACAGGAGATTTGCTGCAAGACTTATCCCAAAATTGTGAAGGAGGCATTCTTTGCCGAGCATAGGCTGTTCTCCCTTGCTGCAGCCCATGCAGAGGTTGTCAATCCGCCCGGCGGTGAACCACCGACCGGAGAGCCGTGTGCGGGAGAACCGCATGCACGGTTCGGAGGGGGAAGGGTCCGGGTAACCGCTCCTTCCTACCCCTATTATCACCTGCATGACGAGGTAATCTATCTTGTTTGAAGGAGTTAAATGTGGGCGCTACTGATTTTTTTGGGGGAACTCCTGTTTTTTTCAATGGTTCAGAAGATAGGAGTTGTTGTGAAGATCATATTCCATGAGATATAGAGGTATCTATGGAGAGCCATGGGAAGATAGTAATTTTGGATGCCGAAGGAAAGAGGGAGGAGGGCTCATGGGAAATGGGGGGGCCTTTTTCTTCTGGGGGCGAAGGTTTCATATTCCCTGGTGTATGGGATTTCCACGTCCACGGGGGAGGGGGATACTCTTTGGCCTCGTCAGGGACGAGGGAGGTGAGGAGTGCCCTTAGGGCCCAGTTTGTGGGTGGGACGTCGGTTCTTTTGGCTGCTTTGCCTCTCATGGCCCCTGGACCTCTTGAAACGTGTCTTGGAACCCTGCAAGAGATCAAGCGCTCCCCCGTGTCAGGGGAGGCCCGGCTCTTAGGTGCCTACTTGGAGGGACCTTTCATAAATCCCCAAATGGCTGGGGGAATGGACGCTGTAGCATTAGAGGACTGGACCCTTCGGGTTTTTCTTGCACTGATTGATCGGTTCATGGGCCTGGTGAGGGTGGTGACCGTGGCTCCAGAGATGCCCGAGGCCCAAAGGCTGATTCCTGCCTTGGTAGAAAGGGGGATACTGGTCTCTTTGGGCCACACCTTAGCTGGAGAGGAGGAGGCCTTTAAGGCCTTCTCTTCAGGGGTCACTCTGGTGACTCACCTTTTTAACGCCATGACCCCCTTTCACCATAGGGCTCCTGGTTTGGCCCTGGCCGCCCTTTTGGACTCCAGGGTGACGGTGGAGTTTATACCTGAAGCGGGCCATCTCCATCCCTTGGTTCAAAGGTTCATTATAAAGCTAAAGGGGCCAGCTGGCCTGTTACCCGTCTCCGATGGTACTCCCCTTTCCGCCGGGGGTCCTGAAGAGGCTTTATGGATGGGGGTGAAGGTTAGAAGAAAGGGAGGCTCTGTTCTTCGGGAGGACGGCAGGCTTTTTGGTTCTGCCATCACCCTTTTTCAGGGTCTCCTCTTTTTGGATCGAGAGGGGATGTGGTCCTTGGAAGATTCTCTACCAGCCCTCTTGAAAGGGGCTTCCCTTCTTATCGGGGAAGATCTTCCCGTGGTGGGTCCGGACTATAAAGGACCCCTTTTTCATTTCTCCCCCAAAGAGGGGCTGACCTTGGTGGAGGAAATCCTACCTTAGAGTAGCGATAAAGGTCTTGCTGCCTTTCTTGTCCCAGGGGGGGAGGATTTCCTGGATGGTGAAGCCTCCATCCCTGAGCCACTGGGAGTATTCCTCTTGTTTGTGTACTCCCCCTTCCTTTGTGGCGAGAAGCATGTTGAGATTGAAGATGGCGGGGAAGGTGTTTTGGGAGTGGGGCAGGAAGTCTATGATGATGAGGATGCCTTGAGGGCCCACGGCCTGGCGGGATTTTTCTATGAGGTTTCTTATGTCATCTTCTCCCAGGGCGTGGCAGATATGACCCAGAATGATGCATGTATATCCTTTTCCCCAGTTTATCTCAAACATGTCCCCGGGGAGGAACCGGTACCGATTAAGGAGATCGATCTTCTTTAAAATAGGCTTGGCGGCTTCTTCCAGTACGGCGGGTAGATCCAAGAGGACCCCTTGGAGGTGGGGATGGTGTTTCAGGATACCCGCACTCCATACCCCTGATCCCCCTGCCACGTCCAGTACTTTCCCTCTGTCCGGGATTTCTATCTTTTCTCCCAGATCCAGGGCCTGAAACCAATGGAGGGGGAAGAGCCCCCTGGCTAAGGTTACAGGAAATTCGGGGTCTGGTTTTCTTTCTACCTGTTTCCCTGAGGTTACCACCTGGGAAAGATGACCCCAGATATGGTGGAGGTTTTCAAGGTGGAGGAAGTAACGGCCCATGGAAAGGGGAGATGATGGCAGGAATAGTTGGGTCATGGGCTCTTCTAATAGGTACCGGTCTTCCCTCTTGTTGAGGATACCCAGGGTTACGAGGGCATCCAATAAGCGGGTTAGTCCCATATGGGAGATGCCCTTTATCCGGCTTAGCTCTTCTGATGTCTTGGCCTCCTCAAGGAGAGACAACAGGTCTAACTGGACGGCCGTGGCAATGATGCGGGCTGGGGCAAAGGCGAACCCGTATTCTCCTAACTCCTCTATTTTGTTAGCCAGATCCTTTTCCATCGTCACTTCTCCTTAAAGGGTTTTATAAAATAGGTGGCCGAGGCCGTGGATAGGAGCTTGCCCCTCTCATCAATTATCCGGGAGTGGGCGAAGGCCACCTGGGTCTTTTTCTCTGAGACCCGTCCCTTGCACAGAACCGTTCCCTGGGAAATGGGGCGGATGAACTCTACCCTTAGATCCAGGCTTACACTCGTGGCCCAGGGGATAAGGAGGGTGTTCACAGCTATACCGCAAGCCACATCGTTTAGGGAGGCCATGACTCCTCCATGGATGGTTCCCAGACTGTTGAGGTGTTTCTCTTCTACTTCCATGGATAACCGCGCATGTCCATGGCCCATCTCTAAGATTTCTATACCCAGAAGCCTCACCAATGGGCTGGAGCCCATACGGAGCTTCAGTTTTTCCAGGACTTTTTCCATATTGTAATCTTTCTCACAGGATTCTACTCATGGCAACTGCCCATGCTTGACAAAGGAAGATGCAGGTGAAGATATTAATTTTAAGTGGGGCAAGGCGGCATGGCTCCCTTAGTGTTTGTAATTTATAATTCGGGGGAATGTTTTAGGTTGGGGCACGGGGAGGTGAATCGTGGACCGAGAAGGTTTGTTTAGAGAGTTGGCTGTGGAGGCAGATTCCAAGATCCTTTTGGTGGTTTTGGATGGACTTGGGGGATTGCCGTGGGATGAGGGTAAAACGGAGTTGGAGGCGGCTTGGACTCCCAATATGGATGAGTTGGCTTCCCGTTCGGCCTTGGGTTTGACCCACCCCATCTCTTACGGGATTACTCCAGGCTCGGGTCCTTCCCATTTGGCCCTCTTTGGTTATGATCCCTTGAAACACGAGATTGGGCGGGGTGTGTTGGAGAACCTGGGTTTGGATGTGGAGTTGAAGAAGGGAGACCTGGCTGTTCGGGGCAACTTCTGTACCGTTAAAGAGGGGGATGGGCGCTTGGTGGTGATGGATCGCCGGGCGGGCAGGATCCCTACAGAGAAGAACAGGGAACTCTGTAAAAAGCTTCAGGAGGCCATAGGAAAGATAGGCGATGTAGAGGCCCTTTTCACTCCAGGGATGGAGCACCGTTTTGCCCTTCGTTTGAGGGGGGATGGACTAGCGGGCTGTTTGGAGGACACGGATCCCCAGCATGAGGGCTTAGAAACCCTTCAGCCCAAGGCCACTTGTTCCCAAGGGGAAAAGACAGTTGCTGTGGTGAGGGAGCTTTTGTCTATGGTGAGGGAACTCCTCAAGGATGAAGAGAGGGCCAATTTTGTCCTTTTGAGGGGGTTTTCCATGGTGCCTGACCTCCCTTCCATGGAGGAGCTTTTCAAGCTAAAGCCCGCTGCTGTGGCCACATATCCCATGTACCGGGGATTGGCCCGGTTAGTGGGAATGAATTTGCTACCCGTGGATGGAATGGAGGTGGAGAGGGAGGTAGAAACCTTGGAGAGGCAGTGGGGGGATTACACGTTTTTTTACTTCCATGTCAAAAAGACGGACTCTTACGGGGAGGACGGGAATTTTCAGGCCAAAGCAAGGGTGATTGAGGAATTTGACAGATTGTTACCCGGACTCCTTTCCCTGGAACCCCAGGTATTGGCCATTACAGGTGATCATTCCACACCCAGTAAGCTCAAAGGCCATAGCTGGCATCCCAATCCTTTTCTGTTGTTTTCCCCCTATGTGAGGTGGGAGGCTCAACAGGTCTTCTCTGAGAAGGCTTGTGTCCATGGAGCCTTGGGCCAGTTTCCTGCTATGGAGGCCTTGCCTCTTATGATGGCCCATGCCCTGAAGTTGAAGAAGCTTGGGGCTTGATTTTTTCCCTGAAAAGGAGCATGGAACGTCTTTTTGGAAATGGTATATAAATGGAGGTAGGATTGAATGAGCAGGATCGTTGAAGAGTATCATTTGCCGCCCAGAGATCTTTGGCCTCATATTGTCATTCCCCAGGAGATGGTTTTTCCTCCCAAGGCCAATCTGGCTCATGCCCTTTTGGATCGCCATATGGAAGGAGGCAGGGGAAAAAATGTGGCGGTCTGTTTTCACGGGGAAAGGTTCACTTACGAGGACATATACTCTGGCTCCTTGAGAATTGCCAATGCCTTGGCGGGAAGGGGGATAAAGAAGGATTTCAGGGTGGCCTATATGCTTCTCAATTCTCCAGAGGCCATCATGGTGAATTTCGCCATCCTTCGCTTGGGGGCCATACCTGTGCCCGCCTCACCCTTCTGGACCCCTGAGCACATGGTTTTCATTCTGAACGATGTGGAAGCCCGATGCCTGGTGGTGAGCCAAGCCTTCTACAGGAATATTCAGGCCATAAAGGATAGGCTGGAGCGTATTGAGCATATAGTGCTGGTCAGGGCACCTTCTCAGGTGGTTAGAGAGGAAGGTGGACTTTCCTTAGAAGAGATCTTGGATAAGGGAAGCGATGAGTACATCCTGGAGGAAGTGGATCTGGAGGACGTGGGGGTGATCCTCCATACCTCTGGGACTACTGGAAGACCCAAGGGCTGTGTCCATTTGGTCAAGAGTGTTCTCACGGAGTGTTACTTGGTGAACAAATACGTGTGGCGCTTGGTGGAAGGGGACGTCATAGGTGGGTCGGCCCCTGTCACTTTTGCTGCAGGTTATGGGACCTTTTGTCTTATTCCCTTTTGGGCAGGGGCTTCGGTCTCTTTGGTACCCAGGTTTATGCCCGAGGAGATTTTGGAGGAGATAGTTCTACACAGGGTTACTGTACTCACAGGGTTAACCAGTACCTATCAAAAGCTTATGGAGGTGCCTAAATTTGGCGTGTTTGATCTCTCCAGTCTTCGACTGTGTACAACGGGGGGCAGCTCCTTAGAGGTAAAGGTTTATCAGGACTGGATGAATAGGACGGGCCTGCCCCTTATGGAGGGACTGGGGGTCACTGAGCTTCTTCATCTTATTACTTCCAATGCCGTGAGGATGAGACCCAAACCCGGTTCGGTAGGCCTTCCCATTCCCGGCTTTGAGGTGGAGTTGATTAATGAAAAGGGGCAGGAATGTAAACCCGGAGAGATGGGGAGGAAAATGGTTAAAGGGCCCACAGGCGCCATTTACTGGAAGCCTCAAGCTGACGATGGCCGCCTTCTCAGGGCCCAAAGGCGCACAGTGATAGATGGATACACCTTTTTGGGGGACATTGTGGTTCGCAACAAGGATGGGTATCTCTACTTTATTTCCAGGGAGGAAGATCTCCTCTTCAAGGAGGGCCACAAGATTGGTCCCTTAGAGATAGAGGAGGCGATCAAAGAGCACCCATCGGTAGAGGATGCCGAGGTGATCGAAGAGGATGACAAGGGAGAGAGGAAGATCCTGGCCTTTGTCTCCCTGAAGCCTCGTATAAAGCCTGGCCCTAATTTAAGAAGAGAGCTTCTCAAAGTCTGCAGGCAGCGTCTGGCTTCCTATGAGGTGCCCGATGAGGTCCGCTTTATGGACTTCATTCCCCGGACTCCGGCGGGCAAACCCCTTCGTTGGATGTTGAGAAAATGGGAGTTGGATGGGAAGAAAAAGAGGAGCCAGTAGGCAGGGGCTCCTTCCTGGTTTCTCAAAGACCTATGGGCTTAAGACCTTCTGGATCACCCTTTCTCCCCCTTGAGCCAAGAGTTCCTGGGCTAAACGGATACCTACGGTCTCTGTTTTATGGGGGGGGCCTTTCTTTTGACCCCTGAAAATCTCTTTTCCGTCGGGGCTGGCTATGAGCCCTTCAAGGGTAAGTGTGTCACCATCCATCATTCCCAAAGCAGCCACGGGGACTTGGCAGGAGCCCCCTATGCATTTCAGAAAGGCCCTTTCCGCTTCAACGCTCAGGGCTGTGGGGGAGTGGTGAATAGCTTTTAACATCTTTTGCCACTCTCCCTCCCGGACTTCCACGGCCAGGGCCCCTTGACCTATAGCTGGGAGGCACTCCTGAGTGGTAAGGATCTTGGAGGGGAGGGAATTGATCCCCAATCTCTTCACTCCAGCCAAGGCCACCACTATGGCGTCCAGGTCTTCCTCTTTCAGTTTCCTGTAACGGGTATCCAGATTTCCCCTGAGGGGTTGGATTTTTAAATCGGGTCTTTTTGCTAAGAGCTGGGCCTGCCTCCGGAGGCTGGAGGTACCCACCCGGGCTCCAGGGGGGAGTTTTTCTAAGTGATCTCTCTCTTTTACTACCAGAAGGTCCCAGGGCTCCTCCCTCTGGGGGATGGCCCCGATTTCCAGCCCTGGGGGTAACTCGGCGGGCACGTCCTTCATGGAGTGAACAGCCATGTCCACTC
>CAZBOO010000046.1:0-1855 GCA_964493535.1 uncultured Aquificales bacterium | reverse complement strand
CTTTGACAAAGAGACCTTTGCCCCCAATCCTGGCCAAGGGGGAATCCAGAATTTTGTCCCCTTTGGTTTTCATCATCACCAACTCCACCCGGTGGGAAGAGAGGTTTTCTATCAGATCTTTGATGTGGCTTGCTTGCCATAGGGCTAGTTTACTGCCCCTGGTGCCTATCCGTATGATCATCTTTTTCCTCCAGAGCAAAGAGTTCTTTCACGAGCTTGGCTACTTTTTCTCCTTCCCCTTGGGAGGCGGCGTCTTTGACGTAGGAGAGGGGAGTGTGAAGTATCTTGTTTACAATGGCTGTTGTGAGGGCTTCTAAGGCTTCTGTTTCCTTACCGTTCAGATGCATCTGGCTCATGGCTTTTTCCAGCTCCTTCCGTCGGATCTCTTCGCACCGGTTCCTTAAGGAAACGATGACGGGTATTACCTCCTGGCTCTTGAGCCATTGGAGAAACCGTTTTACCTCTTCATCTACTATGGCTTCAGCTTTTAAGGACTCCTTTTTCCTGCGCTTGCGATTTTCTTCTACCACCTGTTCCAAGTCATCTATGTCGTAAAGGTACACGTTTTCTACCTTTTCCACCTCAGGGTCTACATCCCGGGGTACAGCGATGTCGATGAAGAAAATGGGCCTTCGCTTTCTCTCCTTCATGGTTTTCTGAACTGCATCTGAGGTGATAATGGTGTAGGGGGCCCCGGTGGAGGTGATAACGATGTCCACCTCTGCCAGTTTTTCTTCCAAGCGGTCCATGGGCAAGGCCTGGCCTTGGAGTTCCTGGGCTAGCTCCTGGGCCCTGGAGAGGGTCCTGTTCACCACTGTGATTCGGGAGACCCCCTGATGTACCAGATGGCGGGCTGCCAACTCTGCCATTTCTCCTGCTCCCACCAGCATGGCCTTTCTGTTGGCCAGGTCTCCGAAGATCTTTTTGGCCAGTTCCACGGCGGCATAGCTTACGGATATAGCACTTTCCCCTATGGCTGTTTCCGTCCTTACTCTTTTGGAGACGGAAAGGGCCTTTTTCATGAGCTGATTCAGTATGACCCCGGTAGCATCACATGTGAGGGCTTCTTCAAAGGCCTCCTTTACCTGGCCTACTATTTGAGGTTCTCCCAGTACCATGGAATCCAAGCTGGAGGCTACCCTGAAGATGTGTTTTACCGCTTCCTTGCCTCGATAAATGTAAAGGGATAGGATAATGGTCTGGGAAGGGATGCCTTTGCTTTCCTCTAAGGTAGAGATGATGTGGTCTTTCCCCTCTTCATCGGCCCATGAGTAAACCTCTACCCTGTTACAGGTGGAGAGCAAGACGGCCTCTCTTATCTTTCGATAGTCTAAAAGCTTTTCATAGAGCTCTTGGGCTTCTGCTATATTGAAGGCCAGTTTCTCTCGAAGCTCCACGGGACTGGTGCGGTAGTTGAGCCCCACTACAAGAATGTCCATGGTATCCTCACATGGCGGAGTAACTGTGGAGCCCGGGAAGAAGGAGATTGACCCCCAAGAATGTAAAGAGCACGGCTCCAAAACCTATAACAGAAAGGATAGCGGCCCTTCTCCCCTGCCACCCAACAGTCATCCGTCCGTGGAGAATGGCGGCGTAGATGAGCCAGGTGATGAGGGACCATGTCTCCTTGGGATCCCAGCTCCAGTAGGAGCCCCAGGCATACTGGGCCCAGATAGCGCCAGTGATGATGCCCAGAGTGAGGAAGGGAAAGCCCAGGGTGAGGAGTCTGTAGTTGAGGTCGTCCAGTTGGCTGAGGGAGGGGAGCTTCTGGAAGAGACCTCCCAGCTTCTTTTTTCTAATGTAGCGTTCCTGGATGAGATAGACGAAGCTCACCACAAAGGCCAGGGCAAATGCC
>CAZBOO010000045.1:0-10038 GCA_964493535.1 uncultured Aquificales bacterium | reverse complement strand
TCCATGCCCGTAGCCACAGTTGAAAACCCGACTCTGGCTCCCTGCCAAGAGGCGCTCCAGGGCCAAGATGTGGGATCGGGCCAGATCGTCTACGTGGATGTAATCCCGGATACAAGTCCCATCAGGAGTGGGATAGTCGGTACCATAAATCTCCAGTTTGTCTATCTGGCCCAGGGCCGTTTTTAAGGCCCGGGTGATGAGATGGGTGGGTTCAGAGGAAACCTGGCCTATTCCGGCCTGGGCATCAGCCCCCGCCACATTGAAGTAGCGAAGGGAAACATAACGGAATGGATAGGCCTGGGCACAGTCGGCCAGGATCCTCTCTACCAGGACCTTGGACTGGCCATAGGGATTGATGGGCTCTAAAGGGGCGTCTTCCTTTACTGGAACCTCCCGGGGAATGCCGTAGACCGCTGCCGTGCTGGAGAAGATAAAGGTCTCTACCCCAAGATCTAAACACGCTTCCAAGAGATTCACCCCGTTAACCGTGTTGTTCCTGTAGTACTTCAAGGGATCCCTCACCGATTCGGGTACCACGATATGGGCCGCAAAATGCATGACAGCCTGGGGACGGCAACCCTCCAAGGCAGTCTTAAGCCTCTCCCTGTCAGCCAGATCTCCCACCACTAAATCTCCATAAAGGACGGCCCAATCATGCCCCGTGCTCAGATTATCATAGGTGACCACCCTGTAACCCGCCTCTCCAAGGGCCTTAACCACATGGGAGCCGATGTAACCTGCCCCTCCCGTGACAAATACCGTGACAGACCCGGGATTCAAAAGAGACATATCAAAAAACCTTCCCCCTTATATTCAAGTTATTAAGAGAGCCTAAACCCTCATGAACTCTATAATATTTTTATATGATCTCCACAATGAATCCGATTTACCCGAACTCAGAGGGTAAGGTGATGCTGAGGGGAGGAGATGTGTGAGCTGTCAAGGAATAGAAACTCGTTGAGACCTATTGTAACTTGTTGATATTCAATCTCCACAAGTCTCGCCCTTAGCTTTTCTCGCCCGTCTCGCTTCCCCCGGAACCATCTCAAAGACCGTGTGCTTCTTCCCTTTACCGGCAAAGAAAGAGGAGCTATAAGGGGAGGCCATGACAGGGAAGGAAGGAACCCACAATAGGGCCCTTACAGGGGGCATAGACAGAGATGAGGCCCTGAAGGTCCTGGAATGTCCCCAGGAGGAGATTCTGGAATTGGTGAATGAAGCCAGGGAGGTAAAGGAGGTCCACTGGGGGAACAGCTTCTCTTTCTGCTCCATCATAAACGCCAAAAGTGGCTTGTGCGATGCAGGATGCATATTCTGTGCCCAGGCTTACCCCCAGAGAACCCACGTGCCTGTTTATCCCTTGGTTTCTCCGGAAGAGATGGTTAAGGGAGCCATGAAAGCCGCAGAAGCCAGAGCCAGCAGATACAGCATCGTCATCAGCGGCAGGAGCCCCAAGGAAAGGGAGTTCTCAGGTATCGTAAAAGGGATAGAGAAAATCCGGCAAAAGACAAGCCTCATTGTAGACGTGTCCCTGGGTATCCTCATTCCCCACCAGCTCAAGGCCTTAAGGGAAGGAGGGGTGGACAGGGTTCATCACAACTTAGAGACCTCTGAGAGATTCTATCCCCAGGTGACCTCCAGGATCCAATGGAAAGATAAAAGGACTTTTGTAGAAAGGGTCCAGGAGATGGGTTTTTCCCTCTGTTGTGGAGCCATCCTGGGCATAGGGGAACAGGACGAAGACAGGGTGGATCTGGCCTTTACATTGAAGGAGATGGGGGTGGACTCTGTCCCCCTGAACTTCCTCATCCCCATCCCCGGTACTCCATTAGAAGGCAAAAGGGACCTGGATCCTATTCACTGCCTGAGGATAGTGGCCATGTTCCGTTTAGTCCTTCCTGAGACAGAGATAAGGATATGCGGGGGCAGGGAAGCCCATCTTAGGGATTTCCAGTCCTTAGCAGCCATAATGGTGAACGGGTTCATGGTGGGAGGCTACCTCACCAGGCCAGGAAGAGATCCTGCTTTGGACCTCCAGCTCGTAGAAGACCTGGGGCTCCAACTGGTCTAACTCAACATGCCAGCCGCTTTTTCCTGATGACCTCCAAGGCCCTTTCCACCACCCTCCTCTCCGTGGGAAAGGTGAGGAGCTTCAAAGCCCCACTGGCAGGGAAAAAGGAGGCATCATCCACTTCCCAGTCATGGTTCTGGGGATCGCCAGACTGATAACTAAAAAGGAAAAAGTCCACCAGCTTCCTGTGCTTTTTTCCCTCCCAGTAGTACCAATAGGAGATGGTATCCAAAGGGCAAATGATCTCCCCGTCTACTCCTCCCTCTTCCCCCACCTCCCTCTCAGCGGCCTCTTGGGGGCTCTCTTCAGGTTTTACCCTCCCTTTGGGCAACTGCCAACGGGTCCCCCCTTTGGTGGCCACCAGAAGAATCTCTACTTCCCCTTCACCTTTCCGGAAAACCACACCTCCGGCCGAATGATCCCTGACAAAAACCATAGAATCCCTTGTAAAACAAAATATAAAAAATGGCCAGGGAGACCTTTGAAAACTTTTTTACGATGGGGGCAATTCTCTGGCCCGCTCCATTGACACCACGGTAGGGTCCCCTTAGTATAAGGGCACATCCAGGACCAGAGGAAGAGATGCTTTTCAGGGAAGAGTTCCAGGAAATCGTTGAGTTAACCAGCAACACCTTAGAGGCCTTTACTACAGCCTTCTTCCTGGTGAAGGATAACAAACTGGCCCTGGTAGCCTATCATTCCCTGAGCAGCCACATGACTTCCCCTTTGGTCCTGAATCTGGGAGAAGGGGGAGTCCTATCCTTGGTTTTAGAGAAAGAAGCCTTCATAGCAAACCACATGGACAGGGAAGCTTACGAGATTCCATATTATGCCCAGGAAGAGGAGATAAAGGCCTTTATGGCCGTCCAAGTGGGTAACGGAAAAGGCCTTTTATGTGTAGATACCAAGCGGAGGTACAGTTTCACAGAGAGACACCGGAAACTCCTCCAGCAGTTCTCCCTCCTCATGGGACGTTTAATGGAGAGGGCCAGGTTTCTGAGACCCAAGCTGGTGGACAGTGGTAAATACCTGCTTCTAAGAGAAATGCTTCAACACTTAGCCTCCCCTCCCTCCAAGACCGAGGATCTCCAGGATGCCTTCTCCCGGGTTATCCAGGGGATGGGGGTAGAGGAAGCCACGGTCCTTCTGAAAAGGGATGGGGAATTTGAGATGGCCCTGAGCCACGGCCCCCTTTCCACGGAACGCCTCCACTCATCCTTTCCCATCCAGAACACCCCCTGGCAAAAGGTATGGACTACCAAAGACCCATTGGTTCAGAGGGACCCCAAGGGAGTGCCTTTCATGGTTGAGATGAAACGGGACACCTTCACATCCCTCCTCATTGTGCCCTTAGAAGAAATCCCAGGGATGCTGGGCATGGCCTCTAAAAACCCCCGGGGCCTTTCTGTGGAACTCCTTGATTTAGTCGGTCTTCTGACTTTCCTCTTGGAGCCGGCCCTTAAAAAACTGGAAGAAAAACCTGCCCACTCCAAGGCCATGACCACCTTAGACTTCTTCCAGAACCTGGAAGAAGTCTTGACCGAAGCCCAGGGAACTGAATCCACCCTCCTTTTGGTGGGCTGCAAGGTAAAAAACCTGGAAGACATGGACAGGAGAAAGGGCATAAAGGAAGCAGAGAAGACAATAAAAAGGCTCCAGGAAGACTTTACTCGTCACTTAGGAAGGCCCGCTTGCCTCTTCAGGGGTCATATAATCATGGGGTATAAGATCCATCATGATAAAAAGAGATTGGAGGCCGAGGGAAGAGCTATGGAGAAAAACCTGCCCCTCAACGGTGGCAAAACTGAAATAAAAGTAGTCTGGAAACTGACCCCTCTACCCAACAAGAAAGGGAGCGAGGAACTGGTGAAGAACATGCTGAAAGAATTGAATACCAACAAAAGGCTCTTGGGGATTAGATGATGAAGCTTATCTCCAAGGTTTTAGACAAACTACCAACCTCAGGGTCCAGGGATCTGGCCATGGACTTGGGCACGGCCAACACCCTCATCTATGTGAAGGGAAAGGGTATCGTGCTGGACGAGCCCTCTTTCATCGCCATCAACACCCAAAACAAGTCTATTCATGCCGTGGGCATGGAGGCCAAGGTCATGTGGGGACGAGCACCCAGGGAGATTCGAATCCACAGGCCCATCAGGGATGGTGTCATCAACGATCTGGAACCCTCCCAGCTCATGATCAAGCACTTCATAGGCAAAACCCTTTCCCGGATCAGGATCCTCAAGCCCCGATTTGTCATCTGTGTGCCATCAGGGATTACACAGGTAGAGATGAAGGCTGTCATAGACGCCGCCCTCCAGTGTGGTGCAGGGAAAGTTCATCTTATAGAAGAGCCCATGGCCGCCGCCATCGGAGCAGGACTGGCCGTGGATCGCCCCCAAGGGTTCATGGTGGTGGACATTGGAGGAGGCACCACCGACGTAGCCGTCATCTCCATGGGGGCAGTAGCCAACAGCCAGTCGGCCAGGGTAGCAGGGGACGAGATGGATAAGGCCGTCGTCCAATACGTGAAGGGAAAGCACCACATGATCATTGGGGACTTAGAGTCCGAAGAAGTGAAAATCCAGATAGGCTCAGCCTATTCCCAGGATGAAAGCGAATCTTTCCCCGTCCGGGGGAGGGACCTGGTGAGGGGGGTACCTAAAGAGGTGCGCCTCACCCCAAGCCAGGTGGCGGAAGCCATTCAGGGCCCCCTCCACCAGGTCTTAGAGATCATCAGAGAGGTTTTAAACGACACCAGTCCCGAACTCCAATCGGACATCCATCGAGGAGGCATCTTCCTTACAGGGGGAGGATCCCTCATCCGGGGCATGGACCGTTACATAGAGGAGTACATAGGGGTACCCGTGAAGAAGGTGGAGGATCCCCTCACCAGCGTGGTGAAAGGAGCGGGAAAGGCCTTAGAAGAGCTCCCCCGCTTCAAGAAGGCCTTCATCACTTAGCGGTGCCTGTCTACCCCCAGCCGGGGACATATGTCCCCCAGGGGACAGCGGCTGCAGAATGGGGAAAGGGGCCTGCATACGTTCTGGCCAAAGGCCACCAAGAGATCGTTGATCCTCTGCCAATACCGGGAAGGGAGCTTTTTCCGAAGGGCCATCTCCGTCTCCTCTGGGGAAGGGGTGTCTACATAACTCCACCTGTTGCATATGCGATGGACATGGGTGTCCACGCATATACCCTGACTGTTGAAGCCCCGGGTGAGGACCAGATTGGCCGTCTTTCTACCCACCCCCGGAAGCCCAAGTAAGCTCTCTAAGGCATCAGGGACATCCCCCCCGTACTTGTCCAGGAGGATGCGGCATATCTCCTTAATTTGCTTGGCCTTGTTTCTATAAAAACCCACAGGATAGATGGCCTCGGCGATTTCATCCTGGGAGAGTTTTACCATCTCCTGGGGGGTCTCTGCCAGGGCATAGAGCTTCTGGGAGACCTCCTTGGTGGTCTTGTCCTGGGTCCTGAGACTGAGAATGCACGATATGAGCACCTTGAAGGGATCCCTCTTTTTCCTGGCCAACCGGGTCACTATGGGCTCCCGCCACTTGGGATACTCCCTCTCCAACGTCTCTATGGCCCTGTGAATATCAAAAGCCGCCAACCCTTACCTCCAATCCTAAAAGTCAGTGCTACCCACATCCAACTCCTTAAAACAAGGAAGATTACCCTATCAAGCAGATGAAAGGCAGGCACGCTTCCATCCTGCCTGTGCCGGGGACACGGCAGACAGGTGTCCATGAATTCGCCGAACTATTTAGCTTGATGTAGGGGGAGGGTTTCATACCCTGGTTGCCTATCCCAACAGCGGACAGTGGTCTTTCAAGAACGCCACCCGTTTTTTCATCTCTGGAGGTACGTGGCCGGGGGTGCCTGTCCAGCCGGGAAGATCTTGCATGAGGGGGCCATCGTAACCCTCCATGATGGCTATTCTTAGAAAGGATGCTGGCAGCTCATCAGGGATTTTTCTGTCCACCATATGGGTCCAGATGATGGTCCAGATGCGGGCCACATTGACTATGTCGTACCCTCCCCCTCCCACGGCCATCCATGGGCCCTGCCATCGAGAGGCCAGATCCTGGGCGAAACGCTCATAGAATCCTGTGGTGAGAAAAAGGGCTGTCAGGGGGTCGTCTTTATGGCCATCTACCCCCAACTGGGTGAAGAGAAGATCCGGCTGGAAGGCCTCTAACAAGGGGGGAATCAGCTTCTGGTAGGCCCACCATAGGGTTTCATCTTCCGTATAGCGGTCCAGAGGCAGGTTCAGGTTGTATCCCTTTCCCTTCCCTTCTCCTGTCTCCTCCAGTGCCCCTGTCCCAGGATAGATCTCTCCGTCGTATTGGTGGAAGGATACTACAAGGATCTGGGGGCTGGAGTAGAAGGTTTCCTGAACGGTGTCGCAGTGGTGTGCGTCTACGTCGAGGTAGAGGACCTTGAGGCCCTTCTTCTCCAGTTCCTTTAAGGCGATCACAATATCGTTGAGGTAGCAGAAACCTCCGGCTTTGCCAGGCCGGGCATGATGCATGCCTCCTCCCATGTGAAAAACCCTTCTTCCTTCCAAGGCCCTGTGGGTTCCTTTCCAGGTTCCTCCCGCCACTAAACGGGAGAAGGAGTACACCCCTGGGAACAAGGGATTATCCTTGGTTCCCACGCCGTACCCAATTTGGGCTGGGTCTTCCTGATCGGCCTTTTTTAAAGCGTCAAGATAATCAGGATCATGGAAGGTGAGCAGGATCTCTTCGGGGGCTTCCTGGGGTTCATCTATTTTTACAGGAGGGGACAGGAGATCCAGATCTTTCATGAGTTCGTAGGCCAGTTCCAGCCTGTAGAGCCTTAGGGGATGAGCCCGGCCATAGTCGAACTGGGCGTATCGAGAAGTATAGATGAGCAAGGGTGGGTTTTTCATGAACGCCTCCTTGGTTTTTAATTTTACCCTTATTACTTCACTGGGGGCGAAAGGGAAATGGGAAGGGGGACATCCCCAGTGAAAATTGGAAAGTCACCTTGACATGTAAAGGCTCTGAATCTTCTGAAAGAATGGGAGATATCCAGGTGGTTATGTTGTTGACCCCCTCCTTCTCCAGGAGTATAGGGGCAGGAAACTATGGGCCTTTAGGGCCTTATGAAAGGGAGGGATAAGAGCCATGGGAGAGCATGTAGTGGCGGTAGCTGGTGCAACGGGAGCTGTGGGTCGGGAGATGATCAAGACCTTGGAGCAGAGAAATTTTCCCGTGAAAGAGTTGAAACTCTTTGCCTCTGTCAGGTCAAAGGGGCTGGAGTTGGAATATAAAGGTGAGCGTATAAAGGTGGAGGTGCTGGAGAAGGGATGCTTCGACGGCGTGGAGGTAGCTCTCTTTTCATGCGGAGGGGGCAGGAGTTTGGAGTTTGCCCCTGATGCTGCTGCAAGCGGTGCCGTGGTAATTGACAATTCCAGTGCCTGGAGGATGGACCCCGATGTTCCTTTAGTGGTGCCTGAGGTGAATCCCCATGCCGTGGCGGGTTATAGGAATAAGGGCATTATTGCTAACCCTAATTGTTCCACCATTCAAATGGTGGTGCCTTTGAAACCTCTCCACGATTACGCCAAGATTAAAAGGATAATAGTGGCCACATATCAGGCCACTTCCGGGGCGGGGAAGAAGGCCATGGATGAGCTTATGAACCAAACCAAGGGCATTCTTAATTTACAGTCCGTAGAGTGTAATGTTTTTCCTCATCAGATTGCCTTTAACTGCCTGCCCCATATAGATGTTTTCCAGGATAATGGTTATACTAAAGAAGAGATGAAGATGTATAATGAAACCAGGAAAATCATGGGGGATGGCACCATTTTGGTTTCTGCTACCACGGTGAGGGTGCCTGTGTTCATCGGCCACTCCGAGTCTGTAACAATAGAGACGGAGAGGGAGATCACTTCGGAGAAGGCCCGGGAACTCCTTTCTGCTTTCCCGGGGGTGGTGGTTCAGGACGATCCTGCAGGTGATGTGTATCCCTTGGCCATAGAAGCTGCTGGAAAAGATGATGTATATGTAGGTAGGATAAGGAGGGATCTGGCCTTTGATCACGGCCTCTCCATGTGGGTGGTGGCTGACAATTTAAGGAAGGGAGCGGCCTTGAACGCTGTGCAGATAGGAGAGGTTCTGGTGAAGGAGTATATATAGTGGAAGGAGAAATTCCCCTTCAGGTGCCTTTGGCCTTCACTTTCGACGACATCCTTCTCCTTCCCGGTTATTCTGAAACCCTTCCCTCCGAAGTGGAGGTGAGGACCCAGTTTACCCGGGGAATTTCCATCAGCGTCCCTATTGTGAGTGCTGCTATGGATACCGTTACCGAGGCTAACATGGCCATTGCCTTGGCGAGACAGGGGGGTATAGGGGTTATCCACAAAAACATGAGCATCGAGGAACAGGCCCGGGAAGTGGACAAGGTGAAGCGTTCAGAAAGCGGCATGATCGTCCATCCCATAACCATGCGGCCTCAGCAAAAGATAAAAGAGGCATTGGATGTTATGTCTCGCTACAGGATATCGGGGGTTCCTGTTATCTTAGAAGACGGCACCTTGGTGGGCATCCTCACAAATCGGGATCTGCGTTTCGAGACGGACTACGAGAAAGAGATCCAGGAGCTCATGACTAAGGAGGACCTGGTGACCGTTTCCGAGGGGATCACCTTAGAAGAGGCCAAGAAGCTTCTCCACAGGCATCGCATTGAAAAGCTTTTGGTGGTGGATGAGTATTTCAAACTCAAGGGTCTCATCACCATTAAGGACATAGAGAAGATCAAAAAGTACCCCCATGCCTGTAAAGATGCCTTTGGGCGTCTGCGCTGCGCTGCCGCCGTGGGAGTGGGTCCCGACACCATGGACCGGGTGGCAGCCTTGATGGCGGCCCGTGTAGACGTAATTGTGGTGGACACGGCCCATGGAAACTCCAGCCTGGTGGTGGAGACGGTAAGACGTGTCAAGAAGGCCTATCCGGAGGAAGAGGTGGTGGGGGGCAATGTGGCTACCCCCGATGGGGTGAGGCGTATCATAGAGGCAGGAGCAGATGGGGTGAAGGTAGGCGTTGGTCCAGGATCCATCTGTACCACCAGGGTGGTAGCGGGTATAGGCGTGCCCCAGGTGACGGCTATAGCCTGGTGTGCCGCTGAGGCCAGAAAGCACGATGTGCCTATCATAGCCGATGGGGGCATCAAATACTCGGGGGACATCACCAAGGCCTTGGCCATGGGGGCCAATTCCGTAATGATCGGCAACCTCTTGGCGGGCATCGAAGAGAGTCCGGGAGAGGTGGTGCTATACCAGGGACGCAGCTATAAAGTCTATCGAGGCATGGGCTCCCTGGATGCCATGAGGAAAGGGGCCAGGGACCGGTACTTCCAAGAGCAGTTTGATATAGAGAGCAAGAAGCTTGTTCCAGAAGGCATCGAGGGGCGGGTGCCCTATAGGGGTCCCCTGGCTGATATGGTTTATCAACTGGTAGGGGGGTTACGGGCGGGCATGGGTTACTGTGGGGCCGCCAACATCCCTGAGTTTTGGGAGAAGGCCCGTTTTATCAGGATCACGGCGGCGGGACTCAAGGAATCCCATGTCCACGATGTCATCATAACCAAAGAGGCCCCTAATTACTGGCTGGAGTGAGGAAAGGGTGTTGGTACCCGCTCTTTCGTTTTTGGTGATTAACTCCTTTGTCCTGCTTGCTTGCTGTACCTTCTCAGCAGGTCTTCTTTGGTGAACACGGGATCGTATTCCAGTCCCCAGGCCTCTATGTTTTCCCGGCCTCCCTCCTGGCGGTCTACCAGGGGCACCACCTTGAGGATTTTCATGCCTGCATCCAGAACCCGCTCAATAGCCGTGAGGGTGGCGCCACCTGTGGTCACTACGTCATCTACAACAATCACCCTTTTCCCTGGGGCTACAGGGCCTTCTATCCCTTTGCCTGTGCCGTGGGCTTTGG
>CAZBOO010000044.1:0-10146 GCA_964493535.1 uncultured Aquificales bacterium | reverse complement strand
TAAAAGAACACGACACTGGTTAATGATGCTCAGCTCGCAAAACACCACATCCTCGTCTATGGCCTTCTTTCCCATAATTTTGCGGATGATCTCCAATAGCACATCCCTTTTGGGTTTGACCAGTTCGTGCCAGACATCCTGGATCAGGCCGGTGGGATTGAGTAACTCCATCAGGTACAGCCTGGTAAACTGTCCCTGAGGCCCTTGCTCTGTAAATTTTTTAATCAAGTAATGGACGTAGGCTCGAAGCTGCTCCTCGGAGGAGGCATAGGAATCGGACAATTCAGGCCAGAGATACTTTTTGAATGCGTGCTTCCAGGCTTCAATGTAAAGGTTGGCCTTGCTATGAAAATAGTAATTGACCGCAGCCACGTTGGCCCCTGCACGCTGGCATATCTTTGCTACCGTGGCAGCGTGGTAGCCTTCTTCCGCGAACAACTCGCAAGCAGCTTCTAATAAACGACTGCTTGTATCTTGCCCATTTTCTCTCATTATAAATCTCCCCTTGACTTTCTTAAATTTGTATTTAAAATACACATTTGAAATTGTCAAGCTGTTCTGCGATAGTTCATTTGAACCGGAGGAGGGGGGAAGAGTAATGCAATGTAAAGGTAGGTCATATCATCCTGGAAAGGCTTTCTTCTTGGTGGCTGCGGTTTTGGTATTGCTCTTTTCTGGTGCTGTAAACGCCGGACCACCAGGTCCCGGAGCTGGGCCTCCCCCCTTAGTGACCGTTGAACCGGTGTCCTTGCAAAACATTAATCCGCCCCAAAAATACGTGGGTCATGTTGAGGCCATTCAGACCGTGGATATCCAGCCCCGTGTTAGCGGCTACCTGGAAAGGGTGAACTACAAGGAAGGCGACTATGTCCATGAATCGGACCTTCTCTATATCATTGAGCAGGCGCCTTATCAGGCCGAGGTGAAGGCGGATGAGGCAAAGGTAGCAGAGGCACAAGCCGATCTCTACAGGGCAAGCAAACGGCTGATGAGGCTGCGGGCCGCCCGGCGCGAGAGTGTGCCTGCAACCCAAATGGATGATGCGGTGGCAGAGAAGCGGATAGCAGAGGCGAAACTGAAGGAGGCCCAGGCCCAGTTGGAGCTGGCCGGGATCAACCTGGGATACACTACCATCAAGGCGCCCATCACCGGTCTTCTCGGCCGTACCTTTTTCACCAAGGGCAATCTCGTGGGCCCTGAAAAGGGGCCTCTGGCCCGGCTTGTCCAAATAGAACCCATTAGGGTGGTCTATTCAATAAGTGAAAGGGACCTTATAGCCCTTCAGAGGGCCTTGGCAGGAGCCTCTGAAGATAAGGAGAGCCCCCTTTTGGATGTTCGAGTCAGGCTTCCCAATGGGGAAATGTATCAAGAAGCGGGGAAGGTGGATTTTATAGACAACGAAGTGGATCCTTCCACGGGAACTATCGCTGTGCGGACTGTCTTTCGAAACCGTGATCATTCTTTAAGACCCGGGGAGTATGTGGATGTCTTGGTGAGTCAAACCAAGCCGCAAAAGATGGTGGTGGTCCCCCAGAGCATAGTCCTGGCGGATCTCCAGGGCCATTTTGTCCTGGTGGTAGACAAGGACAACCGGGTAAGGCAGCGACGGGTAAAGGTGGGCCCCCAGGTGGGCACAAACTGGGCGATAATATCGGGACTATCTCCAGGAGAGAAGGTCATAGTAGAGGGCATTCAAAAGGTCAGACCGGGTCAGGTTGTGAAAACCATCACCGAAAAAGGGAAGCAGAGGTAACAATTGCTTTCTCGCATCTTTATCGAGCGCCCCCGCCTTGCCGTTGTGATTTCCATCATCATCACATTGGCCGGGGTCATCGCCCTCACAAGGATCCCTGTGGCCAAATTCCCTTCCATTCTCCCCCCCCAGGTAAGGGTGACCGCCCAGTATCCCGGGGCAAGTGCGGAGGTGGTGGCCCAGACCGTGGCCGCACCTATCGAGAGGGAGATGAACGGAGTGGACAACATGCTTTATATGGAATCCACCTCCTCCGATGATGGATCATACATGCTCACCGTCACCTTCGCCGTGGGCACAAATCCCGATATAGACCAGGTGAACGTCCAGAACCGTGTGCAGCTCGCCACCCCAAGGCTTCCAAAGGAGGTAACGGATCAGGGTTTAGACATCCGCAAGAGATCCCTGAATATGATGGTAGTAATAACGTTCTACTCCCCTAAGGGCACAAGATCCGACCTTTTTTTGAGTAATTACGTGGACAGATACGTAAAGGAAGATCTCCTTCGCCTGGAAGGCGTAAGTGACGCCTACATCTTTGGGGAGAGACGATACAGCATGAGGGTATGGCTCAACCCCGACCGTTTGACCGCCATGGGACTCACCCCAGGGGATGTGATCGCTGCCATTCGCCAGCAGAATATCCAGGCGGCCTTGGGTTCCATAGGCGCTGAGCCCATCGGAAAAGACCAACCCCTTCGGCTCACCCTGAGGACCAAGGGGCGTCTCAAGGATGTGGAAGAGTTTAAGAGGATCGTGGTCCGAACCAATGAGAATGGTGCTGTGGTGCGCATTGGGGACATAGCCAGTGTGGAGTTGGGAGGAGAAACCTACTCCAGAAGCGCTTTTTTGAATGGCAGACCCTGTATAAGCATGGCCCTCTACCGGACCATAGGGGCCAATGCCCTGGAGACCATGGATGAGGTGATAAAGGAGTTAAAACGCCTTGAGCAGAGTATGCCAGAGGATGTCCAGTACAAAATCATCATGGACTCCACCAAATATGTAAGGGCCTCCATCCATGAGATCATAATCACCCTCGTGCTCACCGCCCTTCTGGTGATCTTTGTTATTTATCTCTTTTTGCAAAACTGGCGGGCCACCCTCATCCCAAGCGCTGCCGTTCCCGTCTCCATCATCGGCGCCTTCGCGGTATTACTGGCCTCAGGCTACAGCGCCAACACCATCTCCCTCTTTGCCTTGATATTGGCCATCGGCCTGGTGGTGGACGACGCCATTATTGTTGTGGAGAATGTTCACCGACTCATGGAGGAGGAGCACCTCAATGCGAAGGATGCAGCCATAAAGAGCATGAATCAGGTGACAGGTCCCATCATCGCAACAACCCTTGTGCTTCTGGCGGTGTTCGTACCCATAGCCTTCGTGCCTGGTCTTAGTGGTCAGCTCTACAAACAGTTCGCCGTGACCATATGCGCCTCTGTGATCATTTCTGCCGTGTGTGCCCTTACCCTGAGTCCCGCCCTTTGTGGAGTCTTCTTCACATCGGAGATCCATCTTCACAGGAGAGGACCCTTCGCCTGGTTCAACAAGATCCTTAATCTCTCCCGCAGGGGATACGTGGCGGCGGTGGGCTGGCTCATAAGAAAACTCATCGTCCTGGGGGTGGTATTCCTTTTAGTGGTGGGGGTCACCTACCTATTGTTCAATGTCACACCAAGAGGATTTCTGCCCCTGGAAGATCAGGGTTACTTCTTCATGGATGTCCAGCTTCCGGAGGGGACGTCTCAGGCCCGCACAATGGAAGTGGTAAAGAAAATGAGCAGGGAGATTAAAAAGATAGAAGGCATCGAAAATGCTATCACTGTTAGCGGATTTAGTATACTGTGTGGTTTCGCCCCCAACGTAGGCTTAGGCGTCGTGAACCTGCAAGACTGGGATAAACGCAAACGGGCAGATCTGCATCTGCTACCTCTGATAGGGAAGACGCAGGGAAGATTGATGAACATCTCTTCCGCCGTCTCCTTCGCTTTCGCCCCTCCTGCTATCCTGGGCCTTGGCACCACAGGCGGATTCGACTTTCGCCTGGAAGCCAGAGAAGGCCAGAGCCCCCGGGAATTGGCCGCTGTTGCCGGATCCCTGGTAATCGCGGCCAACCGGGATCCTCGTCTTATGAGGGTCTTCACCACCTACCGGGCGGATACGCCACAGATATATGTTGACTTAGACCGTACCAAGGCCGAGTATCTCAAGGTACCGGTGGACAGAGTATTTTCCACCTTTCAGGCCTACTTGGGCTCCATGTATGTAAATGACTTCAATCTTTACGACAGGACCTATCAGGTCAAGGTTCAGGCCCAGGCTCCTTACAGAAAAAGCCTTTCGGACATCACCGATCTCTATGTGCGCAACGATGAAGGGAAAATGGTGCTCATCACCAGTGTGGCCTCTCTCTCCACCATATTGGGACCCAAGGTTGTCTACCGCTACAACCAGTTTCCCAGCTTGCAGATCAACGGCCAGGCAGCTCCGAGGCTCAGCTCCGGCGAGGCCATGTCCATCATGGAGGATATAGCGGCAAAGGTACTCCCCAAGGGATACGGCTATGAATGGTCTTCTTCCTCTTTCCAGCAGCAAAAAACCAAAGGTCAGGTTAAGATCCTTTTTATGTTGGCCATCATCTTTGCCTATCTCTTCCTCGTGGGACAGTACGAGAGCTGGACACTGCCCATGCCCATTGTGCTCTACATACCTGTGGCGGCCCTGGGGGCATTGGCAGGTCTGTGGGTGGCGCGGCTCAGCTTCAGCATATATGCCCAGATAGGCCTGGTGATGCTTGTGGGTCTGGCAAGCAAGAACGCCATCCTCATCGTGGAGTTTGCCAGAGACAGGAGAAAAGAGGGAGCGTCAATAGAGCAAGCGGCCCTGGATGGGGCGAAGATACGATTTCGCCCGGTGCTGATGACGGCCTTCACCTTTATACTGGGAGTGGCCCCCCTGGTTATAGCCAGCGGTGCAGGGTCGGCCAGCAGAAGACACATAGGCACCACGGTATTCTCAGGGATGTTGGTGGCCACGACCTTAGGGATTCTTATAGTCCCCGGTCTCTACTATCTCTTTCAATCCTTGGGTGAGCGTGGCATCCCACTGCGCAGAGGTTCCCACTCCAACAACGCAAAGGGAGGGGGGCAGGAGGAGTGAAAGTGTTTAGGCCTAATCGGGCGGGGATAAACCCCGCCCCTACAGTTGCAAGGGCCTTTCGCATAGGATCTTGGGCTCCGCGCAACGGTCTCATCTCTCTATTGGCAGTACTCCTCTCCCTAACCCTCGCCGGTTGTGCCGCCGGGCCGAAATACACTCCGGTAAAACCCGAGGCCCCCAACAAATGGCACACGGAACTCCAGGGCGGCTTAACCGCCCGTCAGCCTGATTCCAAGACCCTGGCGCGCTGGTGGACCACCCTAAGAGACCCGGTTCTTTCCAGTTTGGAAGAGCGGGCCGTCAAGGGCAACCTGGACCTGAAAAAGGCCCTGGAAAGAATCCGCGAGGCCCGAGCTTTAAGGGGCATTGAAAAGGCAAAGCTCTTTCCCAATCTGAATGCGTCGGGTTCCGCCCAGGAGATCCGCACCAGCGCCTACAGTACCGAGGAGACCATGGAGGGGGGAAGAAGAGGAGAGGAGAGCAAGCTCTACAAAGTGGGCTTCGACTCCAGTTGGGAACTGGACATCTTCGGCGGTATCAGGCGCTCTATTCAGGCCGCTCAGGCAGAGCTTGAAGCCACCCGGGAAGAGCTGCATGACGTGCTGGTGAGCCTTTTGGCCGAAGTGTCCCTGAACTATGTGGAGGTACGGACCTACCAGGAGAGGCTGAGCGCAGCCAGGACAAACATGAAGGCCCAGCAGCACATCTATGAACTCAATCTCTCCCGGTATCATGCAGGGCTTATTGATGAACTCGCCGTCCAGCAGTCCCGCTATGTCCTTGAGAGCACCCGTGCCCAGATACCCGCCCTGGAAACCGGTCTGGAAAGGGCCGAAAACCGCCTGGCGGTCCTGCTGGGCGAAAAGCCCGGTTCCCTTCATCAGGAGCTGGCCCCAAATAGAACCATTCCCGTTCCACCTGTCACAGTGGCCGTGGGGATACCGGCAGACACCCTGCGCCATAGGCCCGATGTCCGCAGGGCGGAACGAGAGCTGGCCGCTGCAACGGCCCGTATAGGCGTGGCCAAGTCGGAGCTCTATCCCAAGTTCAATTTGTCCGGCACCATCGGGCTCGAATCTGTCTCCACCGGGCACCTGTGGGAGTGGGTCAGCCGTACCTCAAGTTTCGGGTTGAATGTCTTATGGAAAATCTTCCATGCCGGCGCCCTCCGCCAGAACATCAAAGTGCAAACGGCCCGCCAGAAGCAGGCCTTCATCCAGTACGAATCAACTGTTCTCAAGGCCATGGAGGAGGTGGAAAACGCCCTGGTGGCCTATGCCAAGGAGCAACAACGCCTCGAATCTTTGAAGTCCGCTGTCAAGGCGGCCAAACTCGCCTACGAAATCGCCTGGGACCGATATAAGGCAGGGCTGGTGGACTTTACAGATGTGCTCGATGCAGAGAGATCCCTCCAGTCTTACCAGGACAAGCTGGCCCAGAGCGAAGGGGCCGTAACATCCAACTTTGTGCGGCTCTACAAGACCCTGGGCGGTGGATGGAAATGTCTCGAGCCACTCGCAGAGAAATCAAGGAAATAAGGTGTTAAGACCCATACCCACCAAGCAAAGGCTTCTGAGAAAAGGCACAAGATTAGAAGAACCAGGGTGTTGCCTGAGGAACATAGGAATGCTATAGGGAAAATCAGAAAATGATCTTTCCAATAGCTCCGAATCATGATGAGCAATTTTCACATAAAAGGGCAAGGTGATGCTGAGCACAGGGCATACCTGCCTGTGCGTGCCCGCACGCAGACAGGTCTCATCCCCAAAAAGTCTGCGACTTTTTGGGGGCCCCGTAATCCTGAGCCGTCACAAAAGCCTCATTCGATGTTTACTGTGCAACGCTCAATAAGAGGTATTGGATATTGAACGTTTGCAGTTTCACGGCGAATCAGGCACAAGGGAAGAACACCCCGCCTTTCGGACTTGTTGTAAAGATCATATAACAAAATAAGGGGTAACCATGAAGGTTACCCCCAGTGAAAAATCAGCGACCGAAGTATCCAGTTATGGCAGCTTTATCTAAAATATAGGGTTTCAGAGAGTCCTCGAACTCCCGGATGGAGAGCCTGCCGGACAGATCCACCTTCTCCACCTTCAAGGCATACACAGTAAACATGTAGGGATGATCCCCTGTGCCTGGCGGGGGCTGAGGGCCACCGTAACCTGTAAAACCAAATGAGTTGACCAGCTCCACAGCTCCAGTGGGCATGGCCTTTCCCGAAGCTCCCTCAGGCAACGCATGAACTGTAGAGGGAATATTGATCACCGGCCAATGGACCCAGTTTCTTGCCACGGGATGGGGATCGTAACAGGATAGGGCAAAAGATTTGGCGCCTTCCGGCGCCCCTTCCCATTGTAGAGGAGGTGATATGTTCTCCCCTCCCGCTCCGGGCATGACATACTTCACAGGAACCTTCCCTCCATCGCTAAAAGCCGAAGAAAAAATTTTCATCCTTCCACCTCCCCAAGTGTTCTCCCAGCCCAGAAGGACCAGGGAAAGCATCACGAGCACCAACACCCTTCTTACCATGGGCTCACCTCCTAAACGCCCTTATCCGGCTCCCAACCCTCTGGCTTTTAAAAAAACCCTCCTGGCCAGTGGCCAAAAACATGCCACTGCGGCTATGGGTAAAAGGGCCACTATCAAAAGGTCCCTGAAAGGATGGGCCATCACCACTCCAAAGTGATAACCCAAATAGACATACATGAGAGTGGTTGGAAAGATGCCCAGGGCCGTGGTCCACAGGAAGGTAGAAGGGGGCAAAGGGGATAGGGCCAAAAGGGGGTTAAGAAGAAAGTAGGGAAAGGCCGTGGAAAAACGTAAGGCTAAAATATAACGCACCCCGTCCCTTTTTAATTTGTCATAGATGCCTTGGAGCTTACCTCCCAAGTGACGGTGTACCCACGCTCTAAGCAGATAACGGACCACAAAGAAGGCCAACATGGCGCCGGCAGTGGATGCCACTTCAGCCAGAAAAGCCCCTTTCAGAAAGCCGAAAAGAAACCCCCCCACCATGGTAAGAAATGCAGTAGCCCCCGGAATACACAGGGTAGCTACCAACAGATAAATCCCTACATATAAAAGGACAGATAAAAAGGGATGATGGGATACATAGAGCTGAACGCTCCCTCTGTAAGCATAGAATCTCTCCTCTCTGAAATACTGGTTCCCCCCCAAACGGTAAAAAGCCACTATCAATGAGACAAGGACCATTAGGAGAAGTATCTTCCTTATCGTGGCCATACCTTATATCTCCAATCCCAAGAACCTTCGGGCCATCAACCCTATGAGAAGGGTGTAAAAGAAGATTTTCCAGCGGTAGGGAGAAACATTCTGACCGCTGAGTTCTTTCCAAATGTTGTAGTGCCTCAGTTCATCCTGGGCAATCCTATCGAGCACCCGGGCGTTTTCCCCTTTGGCTTTTTTAGCCAGGCGCCTATAGACGTGATGCTCCGTGATTTCATTCTTCTGAAAAACCAGAAATACCCCTTTCAAGGCATCTACTTCCATCTCTCATCACCTCCTGATGTGTCCGGGTCTATCAGGTAACGAATAAAAACCTCGGGTGCAACCTTTTCCGGCCAATTAGAATTCACGGAGACTTCCCTTGCTCCCAAATCAGAAACCAATAGCTGAACAGTTTACCCTCCAATGCTGGGTGATCCGGGAACCTGGTGGCCACAATATTCCAGAACCTGTCGCTGTGCCTCATCTCCAGAAGATGGGCCAATTCGTGAAAAACCAGGTATTCGACGAGTCTATCGGGCAGGAATCTGGCTAAGTTGTTGATGGTGATATTCCCTCTTGAGCTGCAACTGGCCCACTTGGTGTTCATCCTGCGGAAGAAGACCTTGTTCGCCTCAACCCCCAAAATCTCCTCTCCCTCCTCCACACAGGAGTGCACTAACTCTTTAAACTCGCTGTCGGATCTTTCCGCCAAGGCCAACCCCTTGGCAGCCTCCAAATGCTCCCTGATGAAAGCCACCTTCCCGGCAATCCAGCCTTCGTGCCTCTCCAAGATCTCCTGGGGATCTGTCCCCGGAGGCACTATCAGAGTGAGCCTGCCTGTCTTGAACTCAATCCGGGGGTACTTCACCTCACGGACCAGCACCTCCGGTTCCCCTATGCCAAGGCTATTAAACTCCATAGTTCTCCAGCCTCTCCATCAGCTTATTGTGCAGCCGATTCATCTCGTCCAGGGAGAGCCCATAACGGGCCTTGGCCTTTCTCATATAGGCCCTCACCCTCTCCTCCACCCTTTTCCTCAGGGAGCTCTGGGTCACCCACCCCGGGATCAACCATGGGGATACCCCTTGGTAAAGCCCCTTTATCTCTTCAATCAATTCTTCTCTCTCTCCCAGCTCTTCTTCCAAGGCCAAAAGGAGCCCGTACTCTGCATCAGAGATCCCCAAGCGTTTTTGTCTTTCGGATAAGCGGTTGAGGGCCTCTATGATGCGGGCGCCTTCCTGGTATATCCTGTTGTAGTCTTTGACCTTTTGTCTCCACAGCTTTACCAGCCTCTCCACTCTGTCTACCAAGGATTCGTAGATGGGATCCTTGGAGCGCTCTACCAGAACCAGCCGGTTCAGGGTGAAGAGCACGTTTGCAGCCTTTTCCCTTTCGCTTTTCACCTTCTCTTCCAGCCTCCTGAGATAGTTTTCGTCAAACTCCAGGGTGGGCAGCTCCTTCAACTCCTCTATTTCTGTGGTCTTGTGGATGAACTGGACGGTCTTTCTGAAGAACCTGGCGATCTCGGGATCCTCTTCCTTCCTTATGGCCTCCTTCAGGCAGTAGGCGTAGATAGCGGAGAGCCACTTGTAGTCTTCCAGATTCTCCAGTTTTATCTCATCGGGCCCCAGCATCTCAAAGATCCTGCGCAGCGCCTTGTATTCCTTCACAAACCTTCTCTCAGCCTCCTCATCGGAGGTGACCCTCTCCAGGGCTTCCAGGAGGCTGTCACGGCCGTAATCCCCGAGGATCCCTCGGCACATCCCTGCCAGTTTCCTCAGATGAGAAGTGAACTCCTCTCGGAGCAGGCTGTAGTCTTTCAGCACACCATGGAGGTCTTCCTTGGTGTAGATCTCGAAGGCCTTCTTCAAGTCCTTCAGCACGCCCACGTAATCAATGACCAGCCCTGCCTCCTTCACGTCCCCATAGGGCCGATTGGTCCTGGCAATGGCCTGCAAAAGCCGGTGCTCCTTCAATGGCTTGTCCAGATACATGGTTTGAAG
>CAZBOO010000043.1:0-10164 GCA_964493535.1 uncultured Aquificales bacterium | reverse complement strand
GTAAAAAGGGTGCCTCGGCTGGCCCTGATCACATTGGGATTAAAAAGATCAACTACAGGATCGCACACCACCACCCCATTAACCCCCACAGCATCCCCGGTCCTCAGAATAGCCCCCAAGTTCCCCGGCTTCTCCAAGGCCTCCACCACCACTATCAGGGGATTCTTTCCCAGGGACAGATCACTCAACCCCCTTTTATATCGGCGTGCAACGGCCAGAACCCCATCGGGGGTGTCCCGGTAAGAAACCCTCTGGAATAGAGAAGGGGCCAGCTCTACCCAAGATCCTTTCCCTTGCGAGACCTCCTGGAAAAGCCTCTCTCCATCCTCTCTGAAGAGGGAAGGGGAAAAATAGAAGGACTCTGTTTTCACCCCTCCCTTTATGGCCATGGCCACCTCCATAGCACCCTCTATGAGGAATAGGTCCTCCCTCTCCCCCTGCTTTCTTTGACGAAGACCAAGAAGCCTTTTGAATCTGGGGTTCTTATGACTGATTATAGGCATCTCCTCCTCCGGGACCCAATATTAAAACAAAAAGGGGAATACAGAAAGCAAAAGGATTCTAAGGAAGGCTTGGTGGCCTTGAATTACTGGTTAAACCAACGTACCTATAGAATCAGGGCAATGCCTCTATGGTAGCAGCCACCGACTCCGCCAAGGCAGAGAGGTTGTACCCCCCTTCCAAGACCCCTACCACAGGAGTGTGGGTTTCCCTGCTCAAATCCGATATTCTAAAAGTCAATTCAGCGAACCCCTGGGTGGTAAGTTTCAGGGAGGCTAAAGGGTCCATTCTGTGGCCGTCATACCCTGCAGAAATAAGGATGAGTCCGGGACTAAAATCCTTGGCCCGGGGAAGAAATTCCCTGTCATAAACTCTTATGAAATCCTCATCACCGCTCCTGGGAGGCATGGGACAGTTAAGTGTGTAGCCCCGACCTGGGCCCTCCCCTTCTTCTTGAAAACTGCCGGTACCAGGATAGAGGGGCCATTGATGGGTGGAAAAGTAAAAGACGGTAGGGTCCCGATAAAATGCCTCCTGGGTCCCATTTCCATGGTGGGCGTCCCAATCAACGATGAGTACCCTTTCTATCCCTTTTCCCCTGGCGTATTTTGCCCCTATGGCTACATTGTTGAAAAGGCAAAACCCCATGGCTCTATTCCTCAAGGCGTGATGACCTGGGGGCCTAACAGCACAAAAAACAGAGGAGCATCTCCCCTCCAAAACCCTATCTATTGCCTCTAAAACCCCTCCCACAGCCCACAGGGCCACCTCATAGGATTCCTCAGAAACTACCGTGTCTGGGTCCAAGGAACCCCTACCCCCCTCACAGAAACTTTTCACCGTGGATATGTAATTCATAGGATGGTTCAGGATTACTTCATTTACAGAGGCCTTCCGGGCCTCCATTCTTTGCAGCCTTGTCAAGAGGCCTCCCTCCTCTAAAAAATTTATAATAGCTACTAAGCGCTCCTTTCTCTCCGGGTGGTCCCCCGTATCGTGGAGAAGGTACTTTTCATGAAAGACTAAACCCTTATTTAAGCTAATTCCCTCACCCATCTCTCTCCCTCCCTTGATTCTCCCGTCCTTCATAATTTAAACTGCCTCCAAGCACAAAAATAAAGAGGGGGAGAATCATGAGAAGATTTAAGGTGTTGATGGCGGTATTAGTTATGGCCCTAACCATGGGGTGTGCCAGTTTATCCAAGAACAAGGAGACTCCCAAAGAGGTCAAAAAGAAGGTGGATGTGGTTCAGAGGTTAGCCAATAACATTCCCCTCTACCCCAAGTTCAAATATCAGCCGGATAAGAGCTTCTTCTTTGAGTCCAACGGAGTAAAGGCAGGAGTGATGGTCTTTCAGGGTAAATCCAAGGTAGGGGACATGGTAAACTTCTATAAGCAGGAAATGCCTGGCTATGGGTGGACCCTGGTATCCGCTTACCAGTACAGCAACCAGGCCCTCCTGGACTTCACCGCACCAGACAAAACCTGCCAGATTTCTGTAGAGGAAAAACCTTTCAACACCATCCTCACTATAAGGACAGGCACAAAGGAACCGGAGACTTACACTAAATAGCATGAACAAACCCTGGCCATCCCTTCATATAGGGGACATAGAGGTCCCCCATCCCATTGTTCAAGGAGGTATGGGGGTACGGATTTCTGTTCACAGATTGGCTTCCGCCGTATCCCGGGCAGGGGGTATAGGCACTATTGCTTCTGCTGCTATAGGACTGGAAGAGCCAGATGCCTTCCAAGACCTCTCCCAAGCCGACAAGAGGGCCCTGAAAGAGGAGCTGAAGAAGGCCCAACAGATGGCAGAGGGGAAACCCATTGCGGTAAACATCATGGTGGCCCAGACCGACTATAAAAACCTGGTAGAGATAGCCATAGAAGGAGGAGCAGACATCATCCTCTCGGGGGCAGGTCTTCCCATGAGTCTCCCCAAGATCGCCCATGGAGCCCCCACCAAACTGGTGCCCATCATCTCTTCTGCCCGGGCTGGGGTCCTCATCTTCCGAAACTGGATGAAAAAGTACAACAGGCGCCCCGATGCCTTTGTCATAGAGGGAGCTAAAGCAGGAGGACACTTGGGATTCAAATACGAGGAACTGGCCAAAGACACTTACACCCCCCTCCTCACCATTCTCCGGGAGACCAGAGAAGCCCTGAAACCTTTAGAACAAGGGGAGCCCATACCCCTTATAGTAGCGGGGGGTATCTTCTATGGATGGGAGATAAGGGAGGCTTTAGAGGTAGGGGCCCAAGGGGTCCAGATGGCTACCCGATTCGTAGCTACCCAGGAATGCGACGCCGCCCGGAGCTTCAAAGAGGCTTATATAAAAGCAAAGGAGGAAGACGTCATCATCATTCAGAGTCCCGTGGGCATGCCTGGAAGGGCCCTGAGGAATCCCTTTGTAGAAGCGATTCTCAGGGGGGAAAAGAGACCCATAATCTGTCCCTACCACTGTCTCAAACCTTGCGATCCCCACAACAGTCCTTATTGCATTGCCTTGGCCCTCCTTTTGGCCAAAAAGGGGGATGTGAAGAGGGGCCTTATCTTCGCAGGGACCCGGGTGGCTGAAGTGAAAGGGATCACCACCGTTCATAGCCTCTTTCAGGATCTCATGGAGGAATACCAAAGTGGTCCAAATCTCCCATCTCCCCCTGAATAGGGATAGGCTCTATCTTATAGACGGTTCCTCCTACCTATACCGGGCCTACTTTGCCCTCCCTTTTCTCTCCAACTCACGGGGTATCCCTACCCACGCTGCCTATGGATTCACCCGGATGCTCCTCAAAATCATTAAGGAACACAAACCAGAGTATATAGCCGTAACCTTTGATGTGAGTCGGGAGACTTTCAGGAGAGAGACCTACAAAGAGTACAAGGCCCAGAGACCCTCCATGCCCGGCGAGCTGGCTGTCCAGATCCCCTATCTAAAAGAGGTGGTGAAAGCCTTGAGGATCCCTATGCTGGAACTGGAGAACTACGAGGCCGATGACGTTATAGCCACCTTGGCCATAAAAGCGGAATCCAGAGGTTTTCAAGTAGTTATCGTAAGCGGAGATAAGGATATGCTCCAACTGGTCACGGATAACGTCCTGGTCTTTGATCCTATGAAAGAGGCCTTCTATGGACCCCAAGAGGTGGAAAAGCGTGTGGGAGTGACCCCCCACCAGATACCAGACATCCTGGGCTTGGCGGGAGACAGCATAGACAACATCCCTGGCGTGAAAGGAATAGGCCTCAAGAGCGCTCTGGCCTTGGTAAAAGAGTTCGGCTCCGTAGAAGCCCTCTTCCAACACATGGATAGAATCCCCCCCCGGTTCAAGAAAAAGCTGGAAGGGGCCCAGGAGATAGCCCAAATGAGCAAGGCCTTGGTAAGGGTGCGTCGGGATCTCCCCATTGATGTGCCCTGGGAGGAGTTGAAGCTTAAGGAACCGGATCACTCTGAGCTAAGGGAGCTTTTCAGGGAATTGGAGTTCACATCCCTTTTCAGGGATCTGCCCCAGGACGAAGGAGAGAAGGGAAATTACTGTTTAGTTGAATCCTCAGGAGAATGGGAAGGGGTGCTCCAAAAGCTCCAGGAGACCTCCGCGTTTTCTTTTGATTTTGAAACGGATTCCCTGTCACCAGTTAGGGCTGAACTCATGGGACTGGCCATTACCCAAAGGGAGCAGGAAGGCTGGTATGTACCCTTGGGCCACAGGGAAGGAACCAACCTCTCCGAAGAGGAGGTCCTCAAAGCCCTTGCCCCCCTTTTGGAAGACCCCTTCAAAGAGAAAGTGGGGCAGAATATCAAGTACGAGCTGGTTATCCTTTTCTCCAGGGGTTACAGGGTGGTGGGTCCCCTATTTGACACCATGGTAGCCTCCTATCTCATAAATCCCGGGAAGAGATCCCATGGCCTGGATGAACTGGCCTTGGAGTACTTGGGGTACCGCACCACCACGTACAAAGAGGTGACAGGCAAGGGGGCAAAGGGGATCCCCTTTGCCCAGGTGCAACTCCAGGAAGCAAGGGATTACGCCTGCGAAGACGCCGACGTCACCTTGAGGCTGAAGCACATCCTGGAAAAGCAACTAAAAGAGGAAGGCCTCACAGAGCTTTTCCAGAAGCTGGAAATGCCCTTAGTGCCCGTACTGGCCAGGATGGAACTTACCGGGGTCAAGGTGGACAGAACCAGGCTGGAAGCCATGGCCAAGGTGCTGGAGAACCAGATCCATAATCTGGAAAGGGAGATCCATCATTTGGCAGGGGAGCCCTTCAATATCAATTCCCCCCGCCAGCTGGCCCAGATCCTCTTTGAGAAACTGAAGCTCAAGCCCTTGAGGAAGACCAAGACCGGCTACTCCACCGATGTAGAGGTTCTGGCCCAGCTCAGCCTGGAACATCCCCTTCCAGAGAAGGTTCTGGAGTACCGTCAGCTCACCAAACTCAAATCCACCTATGTGGATGGTTTAGTAAGGGTGATCAATCCCCAAACGGGACGGGTCCACACCTCCTTCAACCAAGCGGTAACAGCCACAGGTCGTCTCTCCAGTTCCGAGCCAAATCTCCAGAATATTCCTATACGCACTGAGTTGGGCCGCATGATCAGGGAAGCCTTTGTAGCAGAAGGGGATTACATCCTCCTCTCCGCAGACTACTCCCAGATAGAGCTGAGGATCCTGGCTGCTCTGTCTCGGGACGAAAAGCTAATAGAAGCCTTCAAAGAGGGAGAAGACATCCATACCCGCACGGCATGCGAGATCTTTGATGTAACCCCTCAAAAGGTGACCCCCGATTTGAGAAGGCGGGCCAAGGTGGTCAACTTTGGCATCATCTACGGCATGAGCCCCTACGGCTTATCCCAGGAGCTGAAGATTCCTGTAGAAGAGGCTTCAGATTACATCCAGCGTTACTTTCAGCGCTACCCTAAGGTGAAGGGGTTCATTGATCTGTTAGTGGTGGAAGCTCAGGAGAAGGGCTTCGTCAACACTATCCTGGGGAGGAGGCGCTTCATACCCGAGCTTTTCAGCTCCAACAGGAATACTCAGGAGTTGGGTAAACGTTACGCCATAAACACCCCCATCCAGGGTTCCGCCGCCGACATCATCAAACTGGCCATGATTGAGATAGACCGTTATATCCAGGAAAGGGGCTTAAAAAGCCGGATGACTCTTCAGGTCCACGACGAACTCCTCTTTGAGATTGCTTCCCAAGAAATGGAAGAGGTGGAGGGGAAGGTGAAAGAGATCATGGAAGGGGTCTATCCCTTAGATGTTCCTTTGGTAGTCCACATAGGAACGGGGAAAAACTGGGAGGAGGCCCATTAGCGTGGTTTTAGTCGCAGGTCTCACCGGGGGGATAGCCAGTGGTAAATCCACGGTGGCCCGCTTCTTTGGCAAGCTGGGAGCCCAGGTGATCGATGCCGATGAATTGGCCAGAAAGGTGGTGGAACCCGGAACCCCAGGATGGCATAGGGTTGTTGAAACCTTTGGAAAGGAGTACCTCACCCCCTACGGAGAGTTGGATAGAAAGAGACTGGCTCGACTGGTCTTCCAGGATCCCCAAGCCAAAGAACTCTTGGAGGCCATTATCCATCCCCGGATTATGTCCCTAAGGAGAAAAATTACCCGGAAAATCTTGAGAGAAGACCCCAAGGCCCTGATAATTTTTGATATCCCCCTTCTCATAGAGGCAGGCCTTCATAGGAAAGTGAATAGGGTAATCGTGGTTTGGGTTCCGCGGGAAACCCAGATTCAGCGCCTCATAGGAAGGGACAAACTCACCTGCCAGGAGGCTGAGGAGAGGCTCAAAAATCAGATGCCTCTGGACGAAAAGCTCCCCTTTGCCCATTACGTGGTGGACAATTCGGGCCTCTTAGAAGAGACCGAAAAACAGGTAGAAAAGATCTACAGAGAGTTGAAGATCCTGGCAGACGCTAAAACTCATCCCATCGGGGCTTGACAGTATAGACATAGATGCACAGATCGTGCTCGCCCCCTTTGTAATCCCGGGCCAACTTAGGAATACAGGCTCCTTTCTGAAAACCCAGCTTCTCTAAGGCTTCCATGGCTGCTTCCTGACTAGATAGTACTTCCACCATCACCTTCTCTACTCCCATAAACTGGGCCACCTCCAGGAGTTCCCTGATCATGGCCGTACCCAGCCCCAGCCCTCTGCATGTAGCGCAGGTCAGAATCCTTATCTTAGCCACTGCCCTGGACCAGCCATAATCCCTATGATGCAGGGTGGCGTTGCCCAGTATCCTTCCTTCCTTCCCTTCAGCTACTAAGGGAAAGACCCTGTCGTAGTCTATATTCTTGCACCAACCCTCCACCACGTAGTAGTTCTTCACATTGTCTTTCAAAAGCATGAGATCATCCTCGGACACGCTGGTTAGGAAGAATTGATAGAGCATTTCCACATCTTCCCCCTTCAAGGGCCTCAGTTTTACCATGCTGCCATCCCTCAATTCCATGATTTTGGGATACCTGCCCAATACCCTTTCATCCATCTCCTTCCCCCTTTTCCCTCTCAATAGGCCTTCAATCAGGCCTAAGGTTATGCCAACCTTTTAAGCAATGCAGGAAACCTCTCTTCTTCCATAAGCTTGATCCTACATTTCACAGCCCTTTCCACAAAACCTGGGCATAATCCAAATTACCCAAGTAATAAGAATGCATTAACCCTGATCAATGAAGGCCTCCACCTTTTTCCAGTTTAGGGCACTCAGGAAAACCTTGAGGGAAGAGGCCTTGGGAAGCCCCGTTCCCTTAACGATGACAAGCCCCTTGCCCCCTACGATCACGTAGATTTCCCCCTTTCCCCCTTGGGGATCGAAATGCTCCAGGGCCTTCTCTCCCTTATACAGAAAGAATCTGGTGTTGTCCGTTCCTCCTAAGAGAGAAAAGTTGGAAAAGAGAGAGAGGAGGGAGTTAATAATGGGGGACTGGGATATAATGGTTACCTCCACTTCCTCCTGGGATGGACCATGGTACCTTCTGGAGACCTTTATTCCCCCTCCCAGGAAGGAAGGTGCCGCCATGGTGTTGGTGGGTTCATCCGCCTTCCAACTTTCAGGGGGCGGCGGTAAGAGTTTCTTACACTCCTCCACTTGACGGGACCGGATCTGGGAGATGGCAAAATGAAGCTCCCCTATAGCCTCCTCAAACCTGCCCCGCTGATAAAACTTAAGGGCCTTTTTCAAGAGAAGGGTGACTTCGTCATCTTTTTCCTTAATCTGATTCTGGAAAGTGGGCTTTGTCTCTCCCTTCAAATTTCCTTTCCATCCTCCTATCAAGAGGGAAGCACCCAATAGTACCACCAAAATGAAGGACCTTTTCATAAGTCACCTCCCCTGAAAAGTATACAGGGGAAAAACGTCTCTTTCCAGTCAGGGGCTGTTGATAAAAATCCTTCAAAGAAGATATAAATTAAAACATGGTGGTAGAGACTCATACCTTAGAGATAGAAACTCGGGGTACTAACCACACCATAGATCTCACCCCCAAGATAAAGGAGATCTTGTCCCGATCCTCCATCCTTTCGGGTATAGCCTGCATTATCCTCCCTGGATCTACGGGCGTTATCACCACCATTGAGTATGAGCCAGGGGTGATCAAAGATTTAGCAGAGGCTATGGAAAAGGTAGCCCCCAGAAATCAGCCCTATCACCATGATCAGGCTTGGGGGGACGGCAATGGTTTTTCCCATGTGAGATCGGCCCTCTTTGGGGCCTCCTTCTCTTTCCCCTTTGTGAAAGGGAAACCCATACTGGGCACGTGGCAACAGATTGTTTTTGTTGAATGTGACAACCGCTCCAGAAAGAGAAGATTGATCCTGCAATTGGTAGGTTGAAATGCTGGCCCTCATCTATTATCCCCAAAAGGGGTTAGGACTGACGGAGATGCCTCTTCCTTCTATTGGAGTGGAGAAGGGCCTTCCAGACCTACACCTCTGGTGAGGGGCTAAAGGTGGCCTTTGTCCCCCGGCAAAATCCGTAGTTTCCTCCAAGGTCCCTTCCTCTTCCCTGGAAATTTGATATAAAAGGGGCCCATAGAGACTAAAGGAGTGGAGATGAGGCGTATCCTGCTTTGGATATTGATATTCATTCATATGGCCTCCTTAGCCTCAGCCCAGGAGACCATCAAGATTGGGGCTCTTCTGCCTTTAACAGGATCAGAGGCCTCTTACGGAGAAGCCTTTAAAAAAGCTTATACCCTGGCGGTACAAGAGACAAACGCCCAGGGAGGTATTCAAGGCAAACCTTTGGAACTTATTCTAAAGGACACTCAATCCAGGCCTCGAGAGGCTATAAAAGCCACCAAGGAACTCCTGGGTCCATCCCAGGTAGTAGCCCTGGTTGGGGGATGGTCCAGTGACATAGCCAAGTTGGTGGCACCTTTAGCTCAGGAGGCTGGAGTTCCTTATTTGTTGGATCATCCCTCTTCAGACAGGCTCACCCGCCAGGGATTAGATTGGATTTTCAGGCTCCAACCCACGGCAGGCATGTACCCTGCAGCCTTGGAAGGGTTCCTCACCCAGGTAGTGGCCCCCATAGAGAAAAGGAGGCTTAGGGTGGTCTATCTCTTCATCGACAACCCTTTTGCCCGTCAAGTGTGGGAGTTTGGTCTAAAACCCTTCTTTAATAGTCACAGGGACCTCTTCGACCTCATCATGGTGGTTCCATACCAAGGGGTGGCCTTGGATTTCAGGGGTCTCCTCCTCCAGGTGAAGAGAAGCCATCCCGACCTGATCCTTCTCACCTCCTACCTGTCTGATGCCGTATTTCTGGCCAGGGAGGCAGACGAGATGGGAATAAGGGTCAGCTTCTTTTCAGGGGTGGACGCGGGCCATGGATTGCTGGATTTTGCCACCCAGGCTGGAGAAGCATCTCAAGAGTACTTCGTCTCCATGCCATGGAGGGGGAACATTTCCTCCCCTGAAACCCAAGCTTGGCGGGAGCAGTGGAAAAGTATTTACGGTTATGAGCCAGGGATCCAGGAAACAGAAGGTTACGCGGCTATTCAGGTACTGGCAAGGGCATTGGAAGGGATCACATCCTGGGAAGATTTACAAGTTGTGAGAGAGAAGCTAAAGGAGAACTTGACCCAAATAGATATGAATACCGTCTTTGGCCATGTTGGATTTGACAACTTTGGAGGCTACACCCATCAGAACCGGGCATACGGTCTTACCGCCCTCTACCAGTGGCAAGAGAATCACCTCTTTCAGGTATGGCCCCTGAGGGAAGCAGAGAGGCCCTACCTATACCCCAGAGAGGTACACCCCCAATCTGAAGAAGAAAGGAGGAGGGAAAAAAGGTGAATCTCTCCATCACCTTAGTGGTCCCCTCCCCTTTTTATTGAAAGGGCCAGGAGGGGTTAATTTAGTATGACCAAAGCAAAAATGCTATTCTCATGCCTCATTTTAACCATAGTGGCAAAGGTCCTTCAGCCCCTCAGTACACTGGGAGAATAGCCTTCCCTCAAAAAAACAGAGACTTTACCCGGGTCACTTCGTTGACACTTGGGACCTATCAATGCTATCTCTCCTTCCGTTGTTCTTTTACTATGAAGATTCAGGAGGAAGGCTAATGTACACAGCGGGTTTACTTATTCTGGACTCCGTGGCTTGGGCAGCAGGGGCCCAGGCCGGGGGAGGGCTTCAGAGG
>CAZBOO010000042.1:0-10440 GCA_964493535.1 uncultured Aquificales bacterium | reverse complement strand
TACACCAAGTACCAGAAGCACAAGGACAGGGTAGAGGCCGAGGCCCAGGTGGAGATATACCACGAGATGGAGAAGTGGGCCGCCGACAAGAGCCGCTCCGAGGTGACAAAGATCCTGAAGGACGCAGGTCTTCTGGCCATGCCCGTCATGAACATGGAAGACGTATACAACTCCAAGCATTACAGGGAGAGGGGCACCATCAGGTGGCAGGCCGATCCCTGGTACGGCGATGCACTGGTCCACAGCAGCTACGGTTGCGGCCTCATGTCCAAGACCCCCAGGCGGAAGTTCTGGGACCTCCGGGCCGTGGGCGCCGACAACGTGAAGATCTACCACGAGCTTTTGGGCGTCCCCATGGAAACCATCAAAGACTGGTACGAGAAGACCATCATATAGGGGGAAGAGACGATGTGTGATATCATATGGTGCAAAGAGAAGAAGGCGGACGGCACGGTGTGCAACACCGTGAACTATCTGGACCCCTTCAACTTCTGGAACTGGGAGGGGACCATAGCCTGCGCCGAGTGCGGTACCGTTTACTATATCCACATGATCCAGGGGTGGATGTACAAGGGCCCCGAAAAGCAGCCCGCCGGCACCAAGCCTGACATCCTTCCCGTCTATGCCGACCAGCCACTGAACGGTTACACCCGCTACCTGCCAGGGGTGGAGGGCAGGACGAGGCCGTATAATTGTCTGCCCCAAGAGAAATATTTGGGACTCCCCGATCCCAGGAGGTTCAGCATCAGGGGATATCCCGAGAGGGGATGGCCCAACCAGCCATGGTCCACAGGGATAGCGGGGTCCACTGGCTTCAAGTGGGAGATCGAGAGGCTCTCCCCTGAGGTGTGGGAGGAGTTTCTGGAGAAGAAAAAGAAGGGCGAGGCCACAGACTGGTAAATAAGGAGGGATATTATGGGAGTAGACAGGAGTTATTTGGATAAACCCCGCGAGGAGATGACGGCGGATGAGTTTAGGCTCATGGTCTTAGAGCCGGAGAAGGACACTGATCATCTATGCTGGAACTGCAAGCACTTCAAGCCTGTGATCAAGGGCTCTTTCTTTCCTCCGGCAGATATCATCGGATGGTGCAAGAAGATCCACTGGCCCCACTACTGGTGCGTCCCCGAGCACAGGGTAGTGAAGAAGTGCTATACCTATGAACCCATAAAGTGAGGCGAGGGAAGGGACGAACATGGATGAGGACGTCAAAAGGGAGCTCGAGTCTCTTAAGACCATGGTGCTGGCCTGGAAGGAGAGCTATATGAAGCTCGCCCTGGAGGAAGGGGGAGGAAGCGAATACCTGCTAAAGGAGTATGATGCCGAGGTAGAGGAGTTTGTCTTCCCCTACGTCTACAAGATCATGAGACTGGGAGGCATGGAAGCGTGGGAACTACAGGATTTCATGAGCTTTTGCCAGGCCCAGAGCCAGGAGCTTCATGAGGCGTTAACGGAGATGGAGGTTATATCGGAATAAGGAGGAAAACGATGCCAGAAAGGTATAGAGTGAATTTGTGTGCGTTTGATCCCATGCTCGTCAGGGGATACGTGACAACGGGTGCCAGGGCTGTCTGGTGGTACCTGAGCAACGAGACCTATGATGAGTACAAGCCCCATATAGGCTCCAAGGTGACGGGAAAACTGCTGGCCGTCTATGATTGGGGTGGGGAAAAGCTGAAGGAGAATCTCAACGAGCACTTCGAGTGGACCACCACCAAGGAGTCGGCCTATGCCGTGCTGCTTCCCCCCGAGGTCATCACCAAGCACGAGCTTACTGCCTGGAAGTATCTGGAGCTTATCGTGGAAGCAATAGACGGCAAGGAGATCTATCCCGGCGAGGAAAAGGCCTTTAAGCTGTGGCCCATAGAGACCATGGGTAAGGTGCACCCCTACCGCCTGGACTACATACCGCCCATAGAGTGATTTTGCTCGATTGACATTGATGTCTCCCCCTTCTATACGGAGGGGGAGCATTTTTATGGAAACCACTGTAGGGAGGAGAAGAAAATCCTATGGAGAAAAAAGAGATACAAGAGGGCGGCTGGAACCCTCTTTCTGCCATTCTGGGCGTGTCCCATCCCTTCTTCGACAAATGCCTTTTCTTGGAGGGATACGACATATCATCCAACATTTACGCGGTAGTGGGAGACTATCTGAGCATCATAGACCCTGGTAATGATTATACCGCTTTCATTAATCTTTTTGAGTTGGGCTATAAACCAACAGACATAAGGAAGATCGTGCTTACCCATGGGCATCCCGAGCACGCCATGGGCACCTTTGAGCTTTTCAGATATCCCAGCATCGCCCAGGAGAAGAACATCGAGATCTTCCTGGACGAAGAGGGGCCTGACACCTTTAAAAAGATGGTTGAGGGGTTTGGCTGTACCTTGACCGAGGTTAAAAACGGGGACATCCTTGATCTCGGCGGATTTGATTTGGAGGTGATCCACACCCCCGGTCACACCATGGACAGCCTGTGCTTCTACCACGCCCCCACCAAGTCCATCTTCACGGGAGACACGGTGATTCCTTATGCCGTGGCCTCCCCCGATGAAATAGCAGGGGGAAGGGCGGATTACCACCTCTTCTCCCTGAAGATCCTCCTTGGCATGGACATCGAACACCTCCTCCCCGGCCACGGCATGCCCGTTGCCAGGGAGGGAAAGCGGGTCATCGAAGGATCCTATGCCGGGGCCATCAAACAGGTTATCGGCCTGCGCACCCCCTGGTTAGAGGGGGCAAGTCAGCTTGCCCAAAAGGGGTATTTAGAGGAGGCCCTCTTCTGCTGCGAGAAGAAGCTGGAAGAGGCGCCAGATAATATGAGGGCCCTGGAACTGAAAGCCTCTTGTCTTAGTGATACAGGGAAATTTGAAGAGGCATTGAAGGCCTTTGACCTTTTGGAACAGAAACAGAGAGACTATCCCTTTGCCCTTGTAGGAAAAGGATACTCTCTGATGGGCCTTGGGGAATATGAGAAGAGCCTTCCCTACTTTGACAAGGCGCTTTCTGTGAGTCCTGATACAAAGATCGCCCGAATTTACAAGGGCATGGCCCTCTATCTCCTGGGGCGTCATGATGAGGCCTTGAAGATCAAGGAGTTTAAAACCGGGCTGGTGGACAGGTTCAGGAAAGAGCAGGAAAGAGCAGGAAAGAGATGGAAAAAAGAAGCGAAGCACCGCAAAGGGGGAAGGAAGGTGACACCGCGGTTTGAAAAGATAGAGTTCTACTACAGCAGCTCCGTCACGCCTGATGAGAGGTATACTTGCCACATTGAAGAGGCCCTGAAGAACATAGAGTTTCTGGCCAACAGGGGTTTAGATGCCAGGGCCATTGATGTGGAAGAGTTAAGGGACGTGTTCCGGGCCTATCACAAGGCCCTCTCAGGACCCGATCCTAACGAAAAACCCGTTTTTTCCCAGATGAAAGGAAACTACAGAGAGATCTTTGGAAGGACAATCCCCGCCCTTTTGTGCTATGCCAAGGCCAATGACCGAGTGCCCAGCGAGGTCTTTCCCAGGGAAGGAGATGAGGAAATAGTCACGATAAATGAAGCCTTAAAGGGGGTGGTAATGAGGGTAAAGGGGATAGGCAGTTACAAAAGCTCAAGTCTCTAAAAAGACCAGGTTTTTCCTCCACCTTTCAAAATAAGGGCTAAGGGCCTTTTCCGTATCCCCAGCCTGTATGAATCCCTTTTTGGCTGCCTCCATGAGGGCATGGGTGAAGACGACCCAGCTTTTTGCTATTTCACTCACCAGAGTTCCCCGCATGTAGCGGAACTCCGCCGTGCCCCTGAACCAGTAGGAATGAAGGTTGAGGCCGTGGTACCGGGTCTCGTTGTACTGAACCTTATCAGGAGAGTTCTTTTCCTGGGCATACCACATCCCTTTAAGACGCTGAATATCTTCACCCTCTTCATCGCAGCACGTATTGACCAACTCCAGGAGTTTTGGAGAGAGGGGACGACAGGCCCTCTCCATCCTCTTTTCATTGTTGGGAATGGCCTGAAATATCCGGGGCTCCCACAGCTCCATAAGCTTCAGAAGGTTTCTCAGTTCACTGCCACCGAAATCCGACGCATCGTGGTGCACGTGAAAGCCGCAGGTGCCGTTAACTATAGCCTCCTGATCTTTGACGATCTTGATGGCCTTCTCAACATCCCTTAAACCCTCAAGGCCCCTGAGACGAGGGCTCACCACCTCCACGGCCCCCCTTCCCCTGATGGAGTGGTCCTCTTCCAGCCTCCAGGTGTCTTCCCTGTTGCCCATGGGGAGGCCTGCCTCCTCAAATGCCTTCTTCAATCCGTCGGGGATCCGGTAGGAAGGCAGCACGCCACTGTCAATGGGCAAAAAGTACCCATAAAACAGGTGATGCACCTCTATCTCCACCCCAAAGGGCCTCTCCGTTATAATAAGCCTCACAAGAGACTTTGAATAACGCCATGCTCAATAATTTTCAACTCCCCTGTTTGAAAAGGCTGCCATGAATCATACCCGTGAATGGGGGTGGAAGAGACCTGAACCACGGGATTGTCCCAGTCAAAAGTGCTCCAGAAGAGCCTGTGATGCCCTCCATAAAAGACAAATAGAAGAGAGGAATTGGCCAAGATGAAGTTGAACTTTCCTTTTTCAAAATTCACTCCCTGGACCAGATCCTTCATCCATAAGACCAAGTCCACCTTGGGGGGTGACCGGTCTCGGAATCGCTCCCACAAGCTGTTAAGAAGCCAGCAAAACAGCATTTCCGTATCTGTCTCTCCCACGGGCTGAAAGCGTTGAGATCCCGCGAGGCTCCACTGGGCAATTCCCCCCACCTCACCGTGATGGGCAAAGACCCAGGACATCCCCCATAGTTCCCTCACAAAGGGATGGGTATTGGCCAACGTCACCTTCCCCTTGGTGGCCCTTCTCACGTGGAGGACGGCCAGCCGACTCTTCAACTCTACCCAATCCAGGATAGCCCTGAGAAGAGGGCTGTCCCGGGCGGGCTCACGACCCTTGAAGAGAAGGCACTCATTATCCGCAAAATAGGCCAGTCCCCAGCCGTCCTTGTTGTAATTGTCCGGTATGAGGGGACAGAAAAAATAGGCCATAAAAGTCTTCAGAGAGAGGGGGTGGCGGGCCGAGAGGGCAGCCATGCGGCACATCTTTATGCCTCCTTCTTTTGAAAAATACCATCTTTCTCCCTATCCATTCAAGGTTTTTCAATCAGAAAGGCCTTTATCCTTTGGGCCAGGGAGGGGGTAATCCCTTTTAAGGAGGAGAGTTCCTCTGTGGAAGCCTTAGCCACCGCCTCCACGCTGCCAAAGGCCTTAAGCAAACGCTCCCGCCTCTTGGGACCCACCCCGGGAATCTCCTCCAAAAGGGAGGAAAGCCGGCCCTTCTGCCGGAGTCCCCTGTGATGGGAGATACCAAAACGGTGGGCCTCATCCCTCATCCTCTGGAGAAGATGGGTGACGGGGCTGGAGGGCTCCAACAACAAGGGGGCCCTCCTATCAGGAAAGAAGATGCGCTCGGGTCTGTCGTTTCTCTCTTTGGCCAGGGCCCTCACCTCCACCCCTTTCACACCCTTCTCCCTGAGCACCTTCAATGCCGCCTCCAAGTGGCCCCTACCGCCATCTATAACCATGAGCTGGGGCAACTCCCACTCGCCATGGTTCAGGCGCCGGGCCAGGGTCTCCCCCATCATGGCGTAATCGTCTATACCCTTTACGGTCCTGATGGTGAAATGACGGTACCCCTCCCCGGCAGGTTCACCATCCAGGAAGGTGACCATGGAACCCACAGCCTCCCTGCCCATGAGATTGGAAACATCATAGGCCTCAATGCAGCGGGGGGCCTGGGAGAGACGGAGCAGACGGGCCAGATCCTCCAGAAGGACCTGGGTTGCCCTGAAATGATCCCTCGCCTCCACCAGGTAACCCTCCAGCTTCTCCCGAGCCAAGGACAAAAGGACCCTCTCCTCCCCCCTTCCCTGGGTGATCCTCACCCTCTTCCCCCCAAGATGGGTGAGCCACCCCTGGAGGGCAGCCTTGGCGGGATGGGAAGGCACCAGCACCACCTTGGGAGGGATCTCCTTTCTCCTGTAATACTCCCTAAAAAAGGCCTCCATCCCCTCCTGGGCCTCCAAGGCAAAACCCCTCTCCCCCAAAAGCATCCCCCTGCGAACCACCAGGAGAAAAAGATAGATACGATCCCCCTCCTCTCTCCACACAATAAAGTCCAGGTCCATCTCCCGGGCAAGAAGGACCCTCTGGCGCTCCATAATCCTTTCCAAAGCAAAAATCTGATCCCGCACCCGTGCTGCCTCTTCAAAACGCAAACCTTGGGAAAGGCTTTCCATGCAGGCATCAAGCTCCTTGAGCACCTCCTGGCCCTTTCCCTCCAAGACCCGCCTCACCCCCTCCACCAAGGAGGCGTACTCCCCTTGGTCTACAGGATGGGCACAGGGCCCTAAGCATCGGCCCATCTGGAAGTTGATACAGGGCCGGGTCTTTTCCTTCAAAGGGCCTCTGCACTGCCTCAAGGGGAAGATCTTGGTGAGAAGACCCATAGTCTCCCTCACGGCCCAGGCAGGGACATAGGGGCCGTAATAGAGGGAACCATCATCCCGGGGACGCCTCACCAGCTCCAGATAAGGGTAGGGATCCGACAGGGCCAGGCAGAGGTAAGGATAACGTTTATCGTCTTTAAGCATCACGTTGTAAGGGGGCCTGTGGGCCTTGATGAGGTTGGATTCCAGGATGAAGGCCTCTAAGTCTGATGCCGTCTCCATCCACTCCACCTTCGCCGCCCGGGAGACCATGTGGCGGATCTTGGGGGTGAGGTGGTCCGGTTGGAGATAAGACCTGAGGCGGGAACGAAGGTGCCTGGCTTTCCCCACGTACAGAATTCGCCCCTGGGCGTCCTTAAATATATAGACCCCCGTGGTTGAAGGGGCCTCATCAATGGAAGCCACAAGTTGAGGAGATACCTCCCTCATCCAACCCCCCACGTTCTATGTTCAAGGTTCAAAGTTTAAAGTTAAATCGAAAATTCCTCTATGAAAACCTTGAACATAGAACATTGAACATAGAACGAGTTAAACCAGTTTGATCTTCCCATCCCCCTCCACAACCCGACCGATGCAAGGCCAGGGGAAGTCCCGGGCGGTGTCGGGGGGCAGGGCTATGAGAAGGCCCCCGGAGGTTTGGGGGTCATAGAGAAAGATCTCTGAATCCCCAGGGTCTCTATTTAATTCCACATTCACCTTGTAACATTCTCGGTTGTCGTAGGCCATGGCGGGAATGAGACCCATGGCGGCATACTCCAAGGCCTCCTCTATGATGGGCAGGTGCTCCAGTTCTATCTCTAAGGTGACCCTACTGGCCCTGGCCATCTCCAGGCCATGGCCCGTCAGGCCAAATCCCGTCACATCGGTGCAGGCATGGACTCCCCGCTCCCCCATCTGGTGGGAGGCTTCCCTGTTCAAGGTAGCCATGATGGTCCCCGCCTTCTCCTCCACGTAAGGCTCCACCAGTCCCCCTTTAATGGCCGTAGCCACTATACCCAGACCCAGGGGCTTGGTGAGGAAGAGGAGATCCCCTGGCTGGGCACCGGCGTTGGTCACTACCCTATGGGGATGGATCACTCCCGTGACACAGAGGCCGTATTTCAACTCCAGATCGTCCACGGAGTGGCCCCCCACCAGCAGGGCCCCTGCCTCTTTCACCTTGCTCAAGCCACCCCTTAGGATGGCCCGGAGCACCCCTATATCCAGCTTGCAGGCTGGGAAACAGACCACATTTACGGCCATGAGGGGATCACCCCCCATGGCATATACATCGGAGAGGGCATTGGCGGCAGCGATCTGACCGAAGATACAGGGATCGTCCACCACAGGGGTGATGAAGTCCAGGGTCTGGATAAGGGCCAGGTCCTCCCGGATCTTATAGACGCCCGCATCGTCCCCCGTGGCCAGCCCTACCAGCAAATGGGGGTCCTTAGGGAGATCCAGGGTCTCCAAGGCCCGGGCCAGGTCCCCTGGCCCTATCTTGGCCCCTCACCCTGAGGCCCTGACGGTGGTGGTGAGTCGTAGCTTATCGGCCACTGTCTCCCCCTTTTAAATACTCACACCTTCACCACTAATTCCGCTCCTGTCAGATTTTCCACCGTATCATACATGTTGGTGATGTGGCCCACAGCCAGTTTATCCTTCAGGCCGAAATAGTCCAAGCAGGTACCGCAGGAGTAGATCTCCACGCCCTGCTCCTCCAACTCTTTCAATGACCCCAGGACAGGGGAATCTTCTATGGTGAGGAGGATCCCTGTGTTCATGAAAAGGATCTTGGAGGGGCACCGGCTGGCTTCTCTCAGGGTAGAGATAAACCCCTTCATCAAGATAAGGCCCAACCCCTCCTCTTCACCCAGCTTATCCGAGGTGATGAGGACAACAGGGCCTTCTTGCATTTCTCCCAGTTCCTCCTGAACCCGGGGAATCTCACAGGTAAAGCCCTTGACTATCCTTAACTCGAAGACCCCCTCCTTCTCCAATATATCCACGGTGCAACCCATGCGCTGGGCAAAACGCTTCACGTTCTCCTTGGAGGCCACATTGTCCACCAGCGCGGTGATGATGCCTTCCTCGATGCCCTCTAAGGCCTCCCTGGTCATGAGCACAGGCTGGGGACAGGCCAATCCCCGTGCATCCACCACCCTATCCATGGTTTCTCCTCCCAATAGCCCATAGGGCCTCCAGGACCACGTCTACATCTTTATGGGTATTGAAAAAGCCAAAGGCCATCCTCACTGTCCCTTGGGGAAAGGTACCCAAGGTCTTGTGGGCCGAAGGGGCACAGTGCAAACCAGGCCTCACCATGATGGAGAACTCCTTATCCAAGGTATACCCCACATAGGCAGGGTCTATGCCCTCTATATTGAAGGAGACCACAGCCGTCCTGTCTTTCCAACTCTCCGGCCCATACAGAAGGACTCCAGGCATCTCCTTGGCTCCCTGCCAGAAACGCCTAAAGAGCCCCTCTTCGTGGGCCCTAATCCTCTCCACCCCCTTTTCCATGACGAACTCCACTCCTGCCTTGAGCCCCGCTATCCCCACAGCATTAGGGGTGCCGCTTTCGTGGATATCGGGCCAGAAAGTGGGCTGCTCCTCCAACTCCGAATGGGAGCCTGTACCCCCCAGAATGAAAGGGACAGGCTCCAGACCGGGGGCCACATAGAGCCCCCCAGTCCCCTGAGGCCCCAGAAGTCCCTTATGCCCGGTGAAAGCCAGAATGGAAATATGCATGGCCTCCACGTCTGTGGGGTAACAGCCCCCTGTCTGGGCTCCATCCACCATGAGGGGCACACCAGCCCCCTTTGCCAGAATACCCGCCTGTTCCAGATCCACCAAGCTCCCCGCCACGTTGGAGGCGTGATTCACCACCAAAAGGGCAGCCTTCTCCCCCAGAGACCGGGCCAGGGACTCCATATCCAACAGCCCCCGGGCATCGGCAGGCACCACATCCACCTGGATACCCTGGGTCCTTTCCAGATGGCGCAGGGGTCTCATGACGGCATTGTGTTCCATGGCCGTAGTCACCACCCGATCTTCCGGGCTCAAGAGACCTAAGAGGGCCAGATTGATGGCCTCGGTGGCATTTTTAGTGAAGACTATCCGCTCCGAGATCCCTATGTTGAAGAGCCTGGCCAGGGTCTCCCTGGTATCGAAGAGGATCTCTGAGGCCTTGAAAGAAAGGCGATGCCCCGAACGGCCAGGGTTTCCTCCAATATGGAAAAAGTACTCCCTCATGGCCTTCCAAACACAGTCAGGCTTGGGAAAAGTGGTAGCCGCATTATCCAGATAGATAATCCGCTCAGCTTCTTGAGTAGTCATATAAGCCTGTCACCTCCACGCCGGCCTTCTGCAAAACCTCCTGGGCCTTATCCACAATGCACTCATCCACCAAAAGGGACATGCCGCATTCTGAACTCAGGGTCTTGGGTGTGGGGATCAACTTTGCGCTCAGGCCCTTTTTCTTCAAAAGCCTCTCGGCCTTAATAAGAGCATGGATGTTGACGAAAGTGAAGAGTTTCCTTGCCATACCGTACACCTCTTCTTTCCTTATGAAATTGTCAAATTGAAATTTCCTATAAAAAGGGGCCTTTGTATTTCCTTTCCCTGGGCCTTATGATGAAGGCAACTGGAGAGGAGGAAAGGACACTGACAGAGGGTGAAGGCATTTTTCAAGGGCATGGTGAAGGGCCAGGTCCGCACCCAGAGAGTAGAAGGAGAACGATGAAGGGCATCTACATCCACATTCCCTTCTGCAAAAGGAAATGCGCCTACTGTGACTTTCCCTCCACAGGAGCATGGGATCAAGAGCTGCTGGAGGTCTACGTAGAAGCCCTACTGGCCGATCTCAACAGGCACCTTCCCCCCTGGCGAGGCTACACCATCCACGTG
>CAZBOO010000041.1:5128-10495 GCA_964493535.1 uncultured Aquificales bacterium | reverse complement strand
TCTCCGGTCTGTATTACTTGGCGAAAGGGACCTATAAAAAGCCAAGTGATAGGGGTTCGGGGCAGAGCCCCAACGGAAAAAGGTGGCAAAATCGCTCAATTTAGGTTATTGATCTTTACAACGCATTGGTGGACACCATAAACATCGAGATGGGGAAGTTCAATCGCCACGGGGTCTGGGTGGATCTGGATTTAGGATAGCAGGTGCTCTACCTCATCGAGGACAACCCTTGCTACTTCTTCCTTAGACATAAGGGGCAACTCCAGGATACTTCCATCCCTTTTAAGGACGGTCACCTTATTAGTATCCTCAGCGAAGCCATTTGAGATATTATTGGCAACGATGATATCCAGGTTTTTCCTCTCCAGCTTCTCCTGGGCGTTCTTCAAAAGCTCCTGGCTCTCAGCGGCAAAACCCACCAGGATCTGGCCTTCCTTTTTCTTCCCCAACTGGGCCAGGATATCAGGGTTGGCCTTTAATTCCAGGGTGAGAGAGTCTCTATTACCCTTTTTAAACTTTCCCCTCTCCACCAGGGGCAATGGGTAAAAGTCGGCTACGGCGGCGGCCTTTATCACCCCATCCACACGAGGAAACAGGGCCATCACCTGCTCATGCATTTCCCGGGCAGAGGTGACAAGTATAAATTCTACCCCCCAGGGAGAGTCCAGATGAGTAGGACCAGAAATCAGGTAAACCTTGGCTCCCCTTCTTCTGGCCTCCTGGGCAATGGCGAAACCCATCCTGCCAGAAGAGGGGTTGCTTATGAATCTCACCCCGTCTAAAAACTCCCGGGTGGGGCCTGCTGTTACCAAGATACTCCTGCCTTCCAAATCCTTTTCATACAGAAGATCCAGTACCCTTTCCATAGTATAAGGGGGATCCGGAAATCGCCCTGGCCCTGAGTCTCCACACGCCAACTCCCCCTCTTCAGGATCCAGCACCACTATCCCCCTGTTTTTCAGTATCTCCAGGTTCTTCTGGGTGGCAGGGTGGACGTACATTTTGGTGTTCATGGCAGGGGCTACCAATGTTACCCCATCGTAAGCCAAATAAAAGGTGGAAAGCATATCATCGGCTATCCCCCTGGCCATTTTGGCAAGGATATTGGCCGTTGCAGGAGCTACTACTAAAAGATCAGTCTCTTGGGCCAGGGTCACGTGCTCTACCCTTTTGGGGGATACTGTTTCAAAGGTGTCCACCCTCACCTGGGATTGGGAGAGGACCTGAAAGGTTAGAGGGTTTACAAATCGGGTAGCGTTGGCTGTCATGATCACCCTTACTTGCAACCCACCTTGCACCATGAGCCGCACCAACTCAGCGGCTTTGTAAGCGGCTATTCCCCCCGTAACCCCCAAGGTAATCCTATTACCCCTAAGTCTCACCTCTCCACCTCCGAAATAGGGTGTGCTCTACCCCCAACCGATCCAAGACCTTGCCCAAGATAAAGTCTTCCATGTCTTTTATACAATGGGGTTTGTGATAATAGGTTAACATGGGAGGTAAGATCACTGCACCAGCCCGGGACAGGGTAGCCATGTTCTCCAGATGAATGGTGTTGCAGGGGGTCTCTCTGGGCACCAGAATGAGGGGCCATCCCTCTTTCAAGGCCACATCGGCGGCACGCTCTATGAGATTGGAAGAGATTCCTCCAGCTATCCTTCCTACAGTCCCCATGGAGCAAGGGATGATCACTGATCCTATCAATCTGTAAGAACCAGAACTCACAGGGGCATGAAGAGCCTCTGGAGGCCATAGAGCTACCTCTGGAGGAAAGGAGAGTTCCCCAGTTTCCTGAGTCGCCACAGAACGGGCATTGGAGCTTACACAAAGATGGACCTTACCTATGGGTAACAAGGTCTCCACCAATCGGAGGCCGAGCCCTACGCCGCTTGCCCCTGTTATCCCCACGAAAAAAGGCATAAAACCACCTCTCACTGGAAAAGGGGATACATCACCAAACCCGTTATGAGTTTTGGATAGAAAAAGGTGCTCTTCTGGGGCATGGTCTCTCCTGCCCGGGCTATCCTTTCAATTTCAGATACGGTAGGAGCCCTAAGAAACACGGCTAAGCTCCCCTCTCCATCGTCCACATCCTTGAGAGCGAGGCGGGGATCTCTGTAGTATTCTAACCTCCCTTTATCCCTTACCTCCTGGAGGGTGATGCCCAAAATCCCCTCTATCAGGAGGGAGTGCAGAATAACAACATCCGACTTCCTCAAGACGGTAGGGAGAAAAGAAAGGGTCTTGTCCAAATCCACCTCCCGTCTCAAGCCCATAAAATAGAAAGGTCCTCCTCTAAGGCAAAGGCCAAAGGTATGGGTAGGGGCTTTATCCAAGGCCTTCAAGGTTTCATCCAGGTTTTGAAAAACAGCCCTTTGCTCAAAGTACCTATCCATCCTATGCCAGAAATCCCCAATGGAAATCCCCAAATCTCCCCTTACCACCCGATGAGTGGGAAACACCAAAAGACCAGGATCTTCCATGCTTACCAAGGCCATTAAGACGAAATTGTAAGGCTTTTGAGGGTTAAAATCAGGATGAGAGAGGGCCCGTTCCCTTTTGTATTGAAGGGCCGTTTCGTATCTGTGATGTCCATCGGCTATAAGGATGGACTGATGGACAAAGGCCTCGGTAATAGCCCTGTTTCTATCCTCCCCCTCCAAAAGCCAAAGGGAGTGTTCCACCCCTTTATCGTCAGTGAAACGGAAAAGGGGCGAATCCTGGATAGATTCTGTAAGGAGTCTATGCACTTTCATGCGGCTGTCAGGAAAAAGGCAGAAAATAGAACTAAAATTCGTATCACACTCCCTCATTAACCGGAGTCTATCTTCCTTGGGAGCAGAGAGGGTCTTTTCGTGGGGCAAAATCGCTCCTTTGCTGAATTCCTCAAGCCTCACCCTTGCAAAAAGGGCCGTCCTCTCCCACCCTCCCCAAAAAATCGAAGATGCCTGCCTGTAAAGATAAAACCTCTCACAGGAATCTTTTTTCAAGACACCTTGGGATAGCCAATTGTGTAAGTAATCCCTGGCCCGGGCATACTTGTTGTTCTTCTGGGTATCCTTAGGGAACTCCTTCCCCAAAATGAGTCTCACCACATTGTATGGACTCTTCTTATAGAGTCTTTCCTGCTCCTGGGGAGTGATGACATCGTAGGGAGGTGCCACCACCTTTTCTATTGCCACTCTGTTTTTATTATACAAAAGACCCTTAAAAGGTAAAACCTCAACCATCTCATTCTCCGAATTCCTTGGTAGTGGAGCAGAGATACCACAGCTTTTTCTCTCGATGCAATGCAAAAAGAAAAAAGGGGCAGATTAGAGACACCTACCCCTATGCCATTTAAGGCTGTTTTTAGTATGCTTCAGGCGCTACTACAGGCTCTTCCTTTTTCCTCCTGCGAGGAGTGGTGCCTGCCAACTCCATAAGATCACTTACCTGTTTGCCCTTGATAGCTTCTGCCACCAGGGCCCTTATAACACGCCCAATCTTTCTTTGATCTCCTCCGCAGACGGCGTTTATGACCCTGTAATGCTTCTTCTCCAGTTTTAAGCATACCTCTTCAAACCTTGCTCCACCTCTTTTCCTTTCCATAACTACAACCCCCTTGAACCGGTTTTTCGACTTTCTATATATGCCTATGATCTATTAGTCAAGAAAGCAAACCAAAAATATCTTAGTTGCAGCATCTTGTTTCTATTGTATGCAGCGATAAATCATCCAGAGAACTAAGCTAAAACGGGTTGTAGGGCTAAAATTAAACCACCAGGAGCTTTGCATATCTGGTTAAAAAGAGTAGAGCTCCTCTCCCCAAAGATGGACCCAGTTTGCTTCCAATACCCTTTCTCCTTCTTGGGGATTATCAACTTCCACGATAAGAACGGTTTTATCACCCGTACCTAAACAGGGATACGTGTTAGAAACATTTACATGGGCTTCCTTTAAAGGCTTCAAAATAGCGTTGAGGCCCCCTGGATGATGGGGTGCCTCTGCTGCTATCACAGAGGACGCCTCAATATCGTATCCGTGGCTCTTCAAGACATTTACCGCTTTTTCAGGGTTATCCACCACTATCCGTACAACAGTTTCCTCTTGATCTATTTCTGCAACACTGAAAGCAATGATGTTAACCCTCTCCTCTCCCATCAGATCACTCACCTCGGAAAGCATACCAGGAACATTCTTCAACCTAAAGCTGATTCGTTTCACCATAACCTATTTACCCTCCATATATCTGTAGCCCTCTAATAAGGCTTTTCTATTAATTTCCACTACCTTTTCCCCTTTCTCCCCGAATACCTTCTCTATCACCCTTTGGGTAGTTTCCAAAGTGGCTGAAGAGGTCTTATTAAGAAAGGCACCCAGCATCACTATGTTAGCCGATCTGTCGCTTCCTGCTTTCAGAGCCAAGTTGTTGGCTGGCACCTCGTTAAGATCTGCATCTCCCCTGATGGGCCTGAACTTCACCAGATCACTGTTGAGATAAACTACCCCCCCAGACTGAACCTGATTCTGGAACCTCTCTAAGGAAGGGTTATTCAGTACCACTGCCACATCGGGAGCTGAGGCTACAGGAGAAGCTATCTCCTCGTCAGAGACGGAAACTACACAGTTGGCCGTGCCTCCTCGCATCTCGGCGCCGTAACTGGGGAGATAGGTGACATGATTACCCTCTAACATAGCGGCATAGGCCATAACATACCCTACCAAAAGCACCCCTTGGCCGCCGAATCCAGCAAAAACGGTCTTAATCAACACCTTTTACTGCCTCTGGTTCTTTGAAGATCCCTAAGGGGAAGTGAAGGGTCATTTCCTCCTTCACCCATTTCATAGCCTGTACAGGGGTCATCTTCCAATTAGTGGGAAACGGACAGGCTCCATCATCCGGGCCACCATGCCGTCCCCCAAAATCATCACCACCATCCTGTAAGTATCGGCCAAATTGAAGGCCTGGTGAGTGAGGTCCACCGCCTCCTGGACGGAGTAAGGGGCCAAGATGATTTGTCTGTAGTCACCATGGCCTCCTCCCCTGGTAGCCTGGAAATAGTCGGATTGGGAAGGGGCTACATTACCCAAACCAGGGCCACCCCTGACCATGTTTACCACCACAGCCGGCAACTCTTGACCAGCGATAAAAGAGAGCCCCTCTTGCATAAGACTGATGCCTGGGCTGGAGCCGGAAATCATCACCCGTCCCCCTGTCATGCTGGCTCCTATGACCATGTTGATGCCTGCCAACTCACTCTCCGATTGGACAAAGATCCCTCCTACCTCCGGCAATCTCCTGGACATGTACTCGGGAAGCTCGTTTTGGGGTGTGATGGGGTATCCAAAATAGTACCGGCACCCTGACCGGATGGCCGCTTCCCC
>CAZBOO010000041.1:0-5028 GCA_964493535.1 uncultured Aquificales bacterium | reverse complement strand
GTGTGATGGGGTATCCAAAATAGTACCGGCACCCTGACCGGATGGCCGCTTCCCCCTCTATCTTACCAGCTATTTTATCCCCAAAAAGGTTTGAAGGCTTGGATGCTCCTCACCTTTGCCCTTGTCAAGGGCCGGAGGATGGGATTCTTCCTCTTGTAGGGAATGCTTAAGGGGGAGCATGGAGACTTATAGATAAAGGTTTATGGAGGTTGGTTGAGACTGATGGAATAAGGTGAAAGGTGAGGTCCAACCCCTTCGTCACCTGTCAGTTACTCTTTGGTTCCTCCCACTCCTCAGTTTTCCCCTTTTTGATGTCTTCGATATCTTGTCTGGGGGCCCTTGTCTTCATTGAAAGGATCCCTGTGATGACCATAAGTACCCCTGTTACCCCTAAAGCCAGGGCGGCTGTGAAGATCAGGGCAAGATTCATGTAAGCAGGCCCCGTTCCCTGGGCCTCAGGAAGATCGAGACATTGCCCTGTACTATGCCATGGTGAGTACCGTGGAAGACCCCAGAAAAGAGGGTGAAAAAATTTAAATGATCTTTGCAACAAGTCCGAAGGGCTGTCTGCGCCTGCCTGTGCATGCCCGCACGCAGACAGGTGCAACGCACAGGCAGGCAGGTCCCGCGCTCAGTATCACCCTGCCCTTTCAGGGTACAACGGAGCCGTTGTGAAGATAGCTTGTCATGACTCGGAACCATTGCAAAGATCATAATCTCTAAAAGTCTCGCCCCTCCTTGCATACACCTTTCCACCACTTACCCTGCCACAGGTCTCTTGCCTCCAGAGTCTGGTTGATTACCTTGAAGTTGGCCTGCTTCTCCAAGGCCCAGGTGGGGGCCAGGAGTTCACGGAGATGGGGATCTCCCGTGAGGCGATGGATGACCACGTGGGGAGATAACAGGGCCAGAAACTCGCATACAATATCTACGTACTCCTCTCGGACGAGGCATTGATACTCTCCCCTCTGGTAGAGACGGGCCAGGGGTGTGCCCTGGATGACATAGAGGAGGTGGAGTTTCACCCCTTGGATGTCCATCTCTCCCAGGGCCCGGGCCGTGGCCAGCATCTCCTCCTTGCCTTCTCCGGGGAGACCCAGGATCACATGGACCACCACCTCAATACCCCGTTGGCGGGTCTCTTCCACGGCCTGGAGGAAATCCTCCACCGTGTGGCCTCGGTTTATACGTTTTAGGGTGGCTTCATGGACGGACTGGAGACCGCACTCTACCCAGAGGCAGGTCTCTTTGTTCAGTTCTTCCAAAAGATCCAGTACCTCTGGAGGCATGCAGTCGGGCCGGGTGCCTATAGCCAGAACCACAATGTCTTCCACGGCTAAGGCCTCCCTGTAGAGGCCCTTTAGCTTCTCCACGGGTGCGTAGGTGTTGGAGAAGGACTGGAAATAGGCTATGAACTTTTTGGCCTTGTACCGCCGGGCCAGTCTCTCCTTGCCCCGCTGGAGCTGCTGGGTGATGGATAGTGTACCAGATAGGCCTGTACCCGAACCCCGCGGATTGCAGTAGATGCAGCCCCCTGTACCCTTGGTGCCGTCCCGGTTGGGACAGGTGAGACCGGCGTCCAGGGCTATGCGCTGCACCCGGCACCCAAAGCGCTGTCGGAGGTGGCTGTTAAGGTCCCTGTAACGCCTGGCAATCATGGCAAGGGGTATAATAATGAGGAGTCGCCACAAAAACCAGTTGGCGCGAGACAAAAGTCATTCTGCCGGGAGCAGCCCCAGGTTTCCAGTGAAGCGCAGTGCATAATGTCGAGTGCATAAGGTGTTGTGTCTCAACAACTTACAAGATAATTTGAGTATAGTAGTGGAATGTCCATCAAAGAACAGATACGGAAGAGACAGCGGGAATAGGAAGACCTTTACGAGACCAATACCCCGGGCGGTCTTTTTACTTTTACTGAGAACTTCCCCATCGAATTTGTCGCAGGTCATGCACCACATCAGTCGTCTCGCTGTCAATAGTTGAAACACGCCGCCTTGTGGATAGACACAAGCTCCAAGCTTACTGTAAAAACAGCTTTGATGGCAGGTTTCCTGAGCACCAGAGTCCAGATCAGGATAAAAAAGAGCAAAATCCAAGACGCGAACATACTTACGCACACTCTTATGATATCCAGAAGGTCAACCCAAGGTATCAAAAAGGGCTTGTCAAAGTCTTTTCCCTGGTATATAGAGTGTATTAAGTGAGTTGAGAGGGGTTAGGACCCAACGGCTGGTCTGGGAGCAGAGAGTTCATTGTAGCGTGAAGGCATGAGGATGGATTTATCCAGAAATCATATAATTACTTGTTCGGCGGAAATGACGGAAAAGGACTGGTCGAAAATGATATTAAGAAAATGAAAACAACATAATACTTTGATTACACGAGGAAAAGACCTGATCGTGCGCGGATTAAAAATGATTGGATAGAATTCGTAATCAATAATCCTGCAAAAACTGAAGTCCAATCGGATGGAAGGATTAAGAAGTGGGCAAAAATACCAGAGGAGGATAAGTATCTGAGAGTCATTTTGTTAGAGGATGGAGAAACAGTACATAATGCCTTCTTCGATAGGTCTTTTAAGGAGGATTAAGAAATGAAGGTCAAATATTTTCCAGACACTGATACTGCTCTTGTGGAATTTACTGACAAAGAAGTCTATGAGACGAAAGAAATCAGTGAAAATATTTATGTAGACGTAGATCGAAATGGGAATCTAGTAAACATAACAATTGAACATGCAAAAGCTAATGCGGGATTGTGGGAATTTTCATACCAAGAAATGATTCCCCAGACGGCATAGGCTTTGCCGAGCCAAGGCGCTGCACACGGACGGGGATTCCGCTGCGCTCGACTCCCCGCCGGTGAGCTTGGGCGTTAGCTGCTGCTGTTGAAATTCATCTTGACGGGTTGCCAAAAATCGTCCATAGTGGCAGCGTATTGGAACCACTATGGAGGTGATTGGTATGCCTACACTGACAATAAAGAATATCCCCGATGACCTGTACGCACAACTGAAGCGGCACGCCGAGATGAACCGCCGCAGCCTGAACAGCGAAGTAATCGTTTGCATAGAGAAGGCTGTTCGCGGTCGTAGAGTTTCCCCCGAGGTTGCTTTGGCGAGGGCGCGTAAATTGCGGGCAAAGACAGGTCAGTATCCCATCAGCGACCAGGGGTTCACGCAGGCCAAAATGATGGGGCGTCCATGATCGTGGTAGATGCCAACATCATTGGGTACTTGTACCTCAGCAGCGAGCGTTCCGGGCAGGTGGAGAAGGTGCTGGCCACCGATGCTGAGTGGGCTGCGCCATTGCTCTGGCGAAGTGAGTTTCGAAATGTGTTGGCTCTGTATATTCGCAAGGGGATACTCTCTTTGGAGGATGCGCTGGGCATTATGGAAGAAGCAGGCGTACTTATGCAGGGGAATGAATACGAGGTAGCCTCGTATCAAGTCTTGCAGTTGGTGGAAGAGAGTACATGTTCGGCCTATGATTGTGAATTTGTAGCATTGGCACGTGATTTGGACGTGCCGTTGGTGACGGTAGATGGACAAATCTTGAAGCAATTTCCAAATGACGCTGTTTCGCTGGACGAGTATGTGCAGCAAATATGAACTGGCGGCTAACCACACTTGCACCTGACCTCAGAATGACGTGGCGCCGGAAAGGTGCTGACCGGTTGGACGGAAGCATAAGAACGCTCATCAAAGATGATAAAGAGGACCACTTCTCCTTGGTTTCGCTGTCCGGTGGATGTCGAGGGACTATAATGTTTTTGAGGCTTAAATTGATCGAAGGAGCAGGTTGATTTGCCATGGCCATCTATCCCAAGACCTATGATGTTATAGTGGTGGGAGGCGGACACGCCGGTTGCGAGGCGGTCCTGGCAGCGGCTCGTATGGGGTGCAGCACCCTGCTCCTCACCATCTCCTTGGACATGGTGGCCCACATGCCCTGTTCTCCATCTGTGGGCGGGGTGGGCAAGGGTCATTTAGTGAAAGAGATAGATGCCCTGGGAGGCCGGATGGCCCGGCTGACGGACGGGACTGCTATCCAGTACCGCACCCTCAATACCAGCAATGGCCCGGCCGTGTGGGGTACCAGGACCCAGAACGATAAGCTGCGCTATCGTATGGCTATGAAAGCCGTTATGGAGGCTCAGAAGAATCTAGAGATAAAGGAGACTATGGTTGAAGAGCTTCTGTTGGAGAACCATCGAGTGGTGGGGATTCGAGACCATTTGGGGGTGGAGTTCATGGGTAGGATGGTGATCCTTACCACGGGCACTTTCTTAGGGGGGCTCATCCACATTGGAGACAGGCGCGTTCCCGCCGGGCGGGCAGGAGAATTCCCCGCCAATGCCCTGGCCAGGAGTCTGGCGGATTTAGGTTTTCAGATGGGCCGTATGAAGACGGGCACTCCGCCTCGGCTGAAGCGCTCCACCATAGACTTTTCTGTTTTCGGCTTGCTGGAGGGGGATCCCCAGCCCCGGCCTTTCTCTCTCTTTACCAAAGAGATTCCCTTGCCCCAGGTGCCCTGTCACATGGGCCGCACTACGGAGGCCACCCACAGCATTATCCGGGAGCACATCCACCTGTCTCCCCTTTACAGCGGTGCCATCAAAGGGGTACCCGCCCGCTACTGCCCCTCCCTGGAAGACAAGGTGATGAAGTTCCCCGAGAAGGGGTTTCATCACGTCATCCTGGAGCCCGAGGGGTTGGATACCCAAGAGATCTACGCCAGCGGCCTGGGCAACTCTCTGCCTTACGAGATCCAGATCCAGCTTGTCCGCTCCGTACCGGGCGGGGATCATGGGGCCCGCGTATGCTATTGAGTACGATTTTGTCCAGCCCACCCAGCTGTGGCCCACTCTGGAAACCAAGCTGGTGGGAGGTCTCTTCCTGGCAGGTCAGGTGAACGGGACCTCGGGATACGAGGAGGCGGCGGCCCAGGGTCTGTGGGCGGGCATCAACGCTGCCCTCAGGGTCCAGGGCAGACCCCCCTTCATTTTGGATCGCTCCCAGGCCTATAT
>CAZBOO010000040.1:1250-10660 GCA_964493535.1 uncultured Aquificales bacterium | reverse complement strand
TTCCAACGCTCCTTTCGCCCAGGCATAAATGTAACCCACCAGCAGAATAACAATGAAGAGAAACATCTCAATAAATCCCCACCAACCAATCCGCTCATAAACCACCGCCCAAGGATACATAAAGACCGCCTCCACATCAAAGAGAAGAAAGAGCAAAGCTATAATAAAAAATCTGACTGGGATCCTCTCCATCACAGACATCACAGGAGGAATACCACACTCATAGGGGGAGAGCTTCTCTGCATCGGGCTTGTCGGGTCTCACCAGGTACGCCACCACAAGAGCGCCCACGCCAAACCCAATAGCCAACCCAAAAAAGAGAAGTACCGGCGTATACTGACTTATATGCTGGTACATTCATCACCCCCACAGAAATTCAAACCGGGGCAAGGGTTAGCATATTGTGATTTTTTTTTCAACCCTCCATCAAAAGTCTAAAGGAACAATTAAATTTATGACACGCCGTTACTCTCCCTTAATCAGCCAAACCTGAGAAGCAAAAAATATTCCATAAAAAAAATAAATTTATTTAAACCGCAATTTTATGAAAATTTTGACCCTAAACGCCCCTTCCAGAAGGAAAGAACACTCTACCTTAGGAGCTAAGGTAGAGGTCTTTTAACAAGAGGATAATTCATGAACCCAATAGGGAAGCCGCTTCCTTGGCAAAATAGGTGATTATCATATCCGCCCCAGCCCTTTTGATGGCCAGGAGCATCTCCAGCATCACCCGTTCCCCATCAACCCAGCCCAGCTGGGCAGCAGCTTTTACCAAGGAATACTCCCCACTCACGTTATAGGCCGCAAGGGGTACCTGGGGAAAGGCATCACGGATAACCCTAATCACATCCAGGTAGGGCATAGCAGGTTTCACCATGAGGATATCCGCCCCCTCCTCCAGGTCCATCTGGGCCTCCTTCACAGCCTCCCTCACATTACAGGGATCCATCTGATAAGAACAACGGTCCCCAAACTGGGGGGCCGACTCGGCAGCATCCCTGAAAGGACCGTAAAAGGCAGATGCATACTTCACCGCGTAAGAAAGGATAGGAATATGACTGAATCCAACTTCGTCAAGGGCCTTCCTGATGGCCCCCACCCTACCATCCATCATATCCGAAGGGGCCACAATATCTACCCCCGCCTCCACATGGGAAATGGCCTCTTTACATAAAAGCTCTAAGGTGAGATCGTTAAGAATCTCTCCCCCCCTCACCACACCACAGTGGCCATGATCCGTATACTCACAGAGGCAGACGTCGGTGATAACCAGTATCTCGGGTACCTTTTCCTTGATAGCCCTAACAGCACGCTGAATGATGCCATCCGGGTCATAAGCCCCAGAGCCCAAGGGGTCCTTCTCCTCGGGGATACCAAAGAGAAGAACAGCGGGTATACCCATGTCCCAGGTCTCCTTTACCTGGGGTAATAAACGATCAACGGAAAACTGAAGCACCCCGGGCATGGAAGAAACAGGATGGGCCACATCCTTCCCGTAGATCACGAAAAAAGGCTGAATGAGCTGATCAACAGAAAGCCTGGCCTCCCTCACCATCCGCCTTATACCCTCGGATCCCCTCAATCTCCTCGGTCTGTGCACTGGAAAGGCCACTTTACCCCTCCCCTTTATCAATGGTGTAGTGATTTACTCCCTCTTTCTTCGCCTTATACAAAGCCCTGTCCACCCTCTTTAGCAAGACCGAAGGGGTATCTCCAGACCTGTAAGATGCCACTCCTACCTTCACCTGCACCCCCATCTCCCTGCGGTCAGCCTGAAAAACCACGTTTCCAACTCCCTCCACAATCCTACCGACCACCTTCTCGGCCTGGGGAAGGTGGGTGCCAGGCAACAGGATGACAAACTCCCCCATCCCAAAGCGGAAGGGTTTATCTGCCTTCCTGATGCATCCCTTAATAATCCTGCCCACCTCCACCAACAACCGATCCCCCATCCTGAGGCCAAAGAGTTCATTCACTTCCCTGTAATTGTCTACCTCCAGCATGACGATGCTGAAAGTCTGATCATACCTCTCTGCCCTACTGATCTCCCTCTGGATAGAAACAAAGAGATGCCTCCTACTATAAAAACCGGTAAGCTCATCGGTGACTGAAGCTTGTCTCACTCGCTCCATGGAAACCACACTGGCCATGGCTACCGCAACGAAGTGGGCAATCCTGCTCCACCTCTCTACCTCTTCTGGGAAAGGAGCAACCTCCATTCCTCCCCACACCTGACCCTGAAGGAAAAAGAGAAAGGTGCCACCACCATAAGCAGGTTTAGAGCCGTCCTCCTCACCCACTTCGGGGTATGTATAAACCTCATTCCACCCCAATCCGTCCAAGCGACGATAAAAGAACCTCACCGCCTCAAAACCCCCATAAGAAGCCACCACAGGAGCCACCTTCCTACAAAAGGCCCCCACCATACTGAACGAGGCAGCCTCTGCCAATACCCGGGTCACCAGCTCCTTCTCCTCATAGGCCTCCCTCAATTGATCCACAGCTATACCCCAGGTTTGCACAAGGGGCACCAGATTTAACGGGAGTTCCTTGGGAATCTCGCCGGTCCTGGCTATCCTTTTCATAGCCAGTCCCAAAAGCTTCAGTTGACCATCAAGATCACCCTTGACCAAAGCATATCCCATAAGGGTTAAGAGAGAGAGAAAAACACCCCACAGGATTATAGACCACAAAACCACCCGATTTTTGGGATCAAAGATTCCCTGAACAGCAAAGGTGTCCAGAAGCAGGACCCCTCCAAACCAGGCCAAAGAAACCAGGCCCATAAGCACCAGCAGTATCTTCCTACTATTCGCACCCCCCAAACCAGAAGATCCCTTTGCACCCACGGGCCGCCGTTTCTCTCCTACCAGTTGGTTTTTCTTTTCATTTAATGTAAGTATATACTCCAAAAAGGCATGGTTTAGAAAGTGCAAATTTTCTAAACACCTTGATAGTTCTCTGATAATTTATTTATAAATATTGAAGGACCTATTGAAAAAACGGAGGAGATATGAGCGGGAAAAGACCAACGAAGTCTTTCACCTTTGTGCTCCACGGCCACCTTCCATATGTGCTATCCCACGGAACATGGCCCCACGGTACCGACTGGCTTTATGAAGCAGCCTCTGAAACCTACCTTCCCCTTTTAGATGCCTTCTACCGCCTCTGGGAAAGGGAAATCCCTGTAAGGGTGGTCATGGGAGTTACCCCCGTTTTAGCTGAGCAACTCAGCCAAGACGCCTTTAAAGAAAACCTCTTGGACTATCTCAACCTGAAGATAAAAGCGACTCGGGAAAACGCCAAGGAATTCAGGGAAAAGGGCCATATCCAGATGGCCAACTTGGCTGACATGTGGTTCGACTTCTACGGAGGGTTGCTGAAGGAGTTTGTCTCTCAATGGGGGAGAGACATCATCTGGGGCCTTAAAACCCTCCAAGACGAAGGAGAGCTGGAGATCATCACATCAGCCGCTACCCACGGTTACCTGCCCCTGCTGAAAAGGGACCAATCAGTGGAAGCCCAGATCCGCACGGGAATAGAGGCTTACGAAAAACACTTCGGTAAGGAACCCCAAGGCATATGGCTCCCGGAATGTGGATACCGACCATCCTATCCATGGAAGCCCCCCTTGGGGGAGAAAGGGCCCTACCCAAGAAAAGGGATAGAGGAATTCCTATATGAAAACGGCATCCAGTACTTTTTTACAGACACCCATCTCCTAAAAGGTGGAAAGGCCATTGGAACCTATATGGCCCGTTTCGAAGCCCTAAAGCTCCTATGGGAGCATTTCCAAAAGGAGTATACCCCTACTCAAGGAGAGAGAAGCCTGTATTACCCATACTATGTAGTCTCTGAGGGGAAAGACAAAGGGGCCATAGCCTTTGGAAGGGACCCCAAAACGGCCATCCAGGTGTGGAGTGGCGAGCACGGGTATCCCGGAGACTTCCGCTACTTAGAGTTCCATAAGAAGCATTTCCCCGGGGGACTCCGCTACTGGATGGTGACAGGAGCAAAGACGGACCTGGCCTCCAAAATGGTTTACGAACCTAACAAAGCCCGACAGGCCATAGGGGAGCATGCCGATCACTTCGTTTCCATCATCAGAGAAACTCTCAAAAACCAATCGGATGGGGTTTTGGTGGCCCCTTATGATGCCGAACTTTTTGGACACTGGTGGTTTGAGGGACCCCTTTGGCTGGAAGAGGTGTTGGAAAGAGTTGCAGCAGAAGAAGATATAGAGGCTACGACCTGCAGCCAATACTTGGAGGAACATTCTCCCCGAGAGGTAGTGACCTTACCCGAAGGATCCTGGGGCGAAGGAGGGTTCCACTACATCTGGTTGAACGAGTGGACCCAATGGGTATGGGAAAAGGTCTACAAGGCAGAGGACCTTTTCTTTCCCCTCTTAGGAGCCACCAGAGACAGAGAGTTGCCTTCCCTGCTCAGCGAGGCTATTGCCCAGTTAGCCAAAGAACTCCTTTTGCTTCAAAGCTCTGACTGGCCATTTCTCATCACCACCTGGAGCGCCCGGGACTATGCAGAAAGTAGGGTTGCGGAACACTATGAAGCCTTCATTGAACTGTACAGGACCATAGAAAAAGGCCTAATGGAAGGGGATTTGTCTCCCCAGGGCATCCGCCTCCTCAGGAGCCTTCAGGAGAGGGACAACCTCTTCCCAGAGTTGAACCCCTGGTGTTGGGAGCAGGGTGAATGCGATTAGTCTTCATGGGCACCTCCTCCTTTGCTCTACCCCCTTTGGAGGCCCTAAAACAATCCCACCACCAGATTCTACTGGTAGTGAGCCAGCCTGATAGGCCCCGAGGAAGGGGAAAAAGGCTATCCCCCACTCCAGCGAAAGAGAAGGCTTTGAATATGGGGCTTCCCGTGATCACTCCCCAGAGGGCGAAAGAGGCAGAGGAAAAGATAAAAGCCCTCCAGCCTCATTTGATCGTAGTGGTCTCCTTCGGCCAGATCCTGCCCCTCTCTACCCTGGAAATCCCCAGACTGGGTTGCCTAAATATCCACCCATCCCTCCTCCCCAAATACCGGGGTGCTGCCCCCCTCCAAAGGGTCATCATGAATGGAGAAGAAGAAACGGGTGTGACCATCATGTGGATGAATGAGGGATTAGACCAAGGCGACATCTTTCTCCAAGAAAAGGCGGACATAGATCCCAACGAGACGTACGGTGAACTCCACGACAGGCTGGCCATCGTGGGGGCCAAACTGCTCATGAAGGCCTTAGAAGCACTGGAGAAGGGCGAGAAAAAAGCTGTCCCCCAGAAAGAGGAAGAAACCACCTATGCCCCACCCATAAAAAAGAAAGAAACTCGCTTGTCCTGGGACAAACCAGCACAGGAAATCCACAACCTGGTTCGAGGGTTAAGCCCCACTCCCGGGGCCTCTTTCCCTTGGTCCAAAGGCCTCTTGAAGATCATTCGCACCCGGATAGCAGAAGGCATTCAGGGCAAACCGGGTGAGGTGATAGAAGCTGACCCCAGAGGAGGGCGCTTAGTGGTAGCCTGTAGGAAATGGGGAGTAGAAGTCCTCCAGATCCAACCTCCTGGGAAAAAGACCATGGATGGCGCCAGCTTTGTTAGGGGATACCAACCCCAGCCTGGAGAGATCTGGAGATAGCCATGGATGTCTCCATTCTGGCAGCCTTTGGTGGAGGTCTACTCTCCTTCCTTTCCCCCTGCGTTCTGCCCCTCATGCCCGTTTATGTATCTTTTGTAACAGGGTGCTCGGTGCAGGATTTGAAGGAAGGAAGATCCACGTCTGTAAGAATCCTCATCCCCACCCTGGCATTCATCCTGGGTTTCAGCCTCATCTTCGTAGCCTTAGGTGCCTCAGCCACCCTCATAGGAGAAATCCTAAACCGCCACCTCCATATCATTTCCCGCATCCTGGGCATTCTGGTCATCATCCTGGGACTCCACATCATGGGCGTCTTCCGCCTCCCTTTTCTCCAAAGGCATCTACAGTTCAAAGAGGTGAAAACCCCTAAGGGGGTCCTGGGACCTCTGGTCCTGGGCATGGCCTTTGCCTTGGGGTGGAGCCCCTGCACAGGCCCCATCTTGGCCTCTATCCTGGCCTATGCCTCCACCCAGCAGCACGTGGCAAAAGGGATTATTCTCTTGGCTACCTACTCTACCGGCCTGGCCATACCCTTCCTCCTCTTCGCCCTGCTCTTCAGTTACGCCATGAAAATCCTTCAACGCTTCCACAGGTTCTTCCGGGCCGTGGAGGTGGTGAGTGGGCTAATCCTCATCGGATTGGGAGTTGTTATGTTGAAAGGGGGAATGTTTCTCTAACCACGGAAGTCATCAGCAGAAGATCAAACAACCTCTATCAGCTGAATGGAAAGCTCCCCCATCTTGACGTTTATCTCCCCTTCACGAATATAATCATAAAAGGCAGGGAGGCAAAGTTGTGGCTCTAAAAGAAGCAAAAAGGCTGGTGAGCAAGTCTTAGCCCTCCTCGACCTGTCACTTTGTAAACAAAAGCCCGGAAACGCTGGATGTAGGCCTGGCCTCCCACCATCTCCGTATCGTTGTGATCTGCGCCAGGGATTTTATAGAACCCTTTGGGGCCACCAGCGGTCTCGAAGATCTTTTCCCCCATCCACAGAGGAACAATTTCATCCCTCTCCCCATGCACCACCAAAATGGGAGCCTTTATTCTTTTAATCTTCTCCAACAGGTCGAACTTGCCCTTCACCAGAAACTTGCCCGGAATGAAAGGGTAATGGACCCAGGCCATGTCATTGAGATTGGTGAAGGCAGACTCCAGAATGATCCCCGCCACAGGCACTCTGAGGGCCAAATCCGCCGCAACAGCCGCCCCAAGAGAACGGCCAAAAAGAACCACTCCATCCGGAGAATACCCCAAGACCTCCACGGCATAGTGATACGTGGCTAGGGCATCTGTATAAATCCCCTCCTCAGAAGGGTGACCGCTGCTCTTCCCATATCCCCGATAGTCGAAGATGAGCACAGAAATTCCCGCCTTCTCCAGAGAGGCCACGTTATCCACCCGGTCTCCGATGTTACCAGCATTGCCGTGGCAAAAAATTAAAAGAGGCGCGGCAGATGTAGCCACCACTAACCAGCCGTGGAGGTGCTCCCCATCGGGGGTCTTGATCCGCAAGTCCCGATAACCCAGGCCCACCTGGGCGGGGGTACGGGTCACCTTCCTGTCAGGAAAAAAGACAAAAACCCGGCCTATCACGGCGGAGAAATTCCAAACCAGCCAGGCCGCCAGGACCAGAACCAAAACCAGAAAAGCCCCTTTAAACCACCAATCACTCATCCCTCAGCTCCAAATACATCTTCAAACCCCCGATCCAATGGAAATTTCCAAAGGTGTGAAGTGGCCCTGGCAGACTAATTCCGATATCATCGTATGGATCAAGGAGGTTTAGGTTCTTTTCGCATTCCAGCCCAAGCTCCCTGGTGATTCCGGAGGAAAGTATTTCTCCATTCCAGCGGCAAATTTAAGTTGGCACCACCGACTCATAGGGAAGGCTACCATAGCCGATGCATCTCGGACAGGCTGGTGCACAACCTACCGGGTTGAAGTGCAGGCTGATGGCTTCCAAGGCCACCTTTGCATTAAACTCTGCCGAGTACTTCTCGCGCTTCCTTATTCATTGCTCGCCCCCCTGAAACTGTTTGTGGATAGGAAGCTTACCATACGGTCCAGTTTTTTGGGGCTATTTCAGTCCATTAGAATTTATAATTTGAGAAACCTTGAATCTAGGGGAATGAATCTGTCTCAGACTTGCCTCAAATGATACAATCTGCCACCCTCAGGATATGCCACTTCTACATGCTTTCCCAAATCTTTCACACGTTGCACGACATCTGCGAAATCGCCATCTGCGCTATTGAAGAATTTTTGTTGTCTCTTGTATCTTTCTGGTTCTTCTGATTGGTTTACAGGGGCATTGTAATAATACACTCTAACTAATTCTCTTTCTCTGCCTATTAATGAATCACATAAGTGCTTGAAATCTATCGAGGTAACCCCCAGGTTTTTTAAGGCGTGGTAAAAATTGCTGCCATCGATGAATATCATTACTTTCTTCGGATAGGCCACTTACACCCCCACACAATTCTGGGGGTTGGCTTCCCAACCCCCAGGGGTCAATAACTCCTGGCTTCTACTGGGAAAGCCAGGAGGGTTAATAACTTGTATCGCGAATGTAAGGTTCAGTCTCGGCAAAAGTCAAGGAGAAAAGCAAAAACAGCGTTTGCAAACTAAAGTGGATTCTCGCATCCTAATTGGACGGTTCCCTATGGTCATCTACCAAACTTCCTTGCGATAGGTTCACGAAATCCACTTCGTAGGTAGAAGAAATGCGATGATTTCAGGGTTTGTGACCGACTATGATCGTTTGGCTGCTCGAGGCTTTTATAGCCGTACATGATTGACAAATGATTATTTAAGTATCACAATAACAACGAAGACAAAAGAGGAGGGGAAAATGCTTCTAAAGGTAAAAGCCAGGGATCTTGTAAGGAGACCTTCGCTTTTTAACACCAAGGAGCCCATCATTGTGATAGATGGCAATACTAAGAAGCCCAGGTGTGTAGTGATTCCTTATGAGATCTATGAGCGCTTCAGGGAAGAGATAGAGTCTGAGCTTTTTCTCAGCAGGAACAAAGCCTTTGCTCTTTCTGAAGATGTGGCGCTTGACTTCAAAGAGAGGGAGGCTGAGGTAGTGGAGGCTTTAGATGATTAGGAGGGGAAGTATATATTTGGCCAGGCTTGGCAAAAGACATGGATCTGAGATGGGGAAAACCCGTCCTGTCCTGGTGGTGCAGAACAATGTGATCAACATGGTGTTAGAACGGATGGCCTACAAAGGCGTAGTTGTAATGCCCCTCACCACTCAACTGGTAGGTGGGGATCTAAGATTGAAAATTCCTGCCAGGGATCAGCTACGGGAGACCAGCGAGGTGTGTGTGAGCGAGATCTACACCATAGACCTTTCCAGGTTTGTGAACACAGAGGAGCCGCTGACTGTCCTCTCTGAGGACGAAATGAGGGAGGTAGAGGAGAAAGCAGCGTTTGTACTTGGAATAAAGAGCTACCTGGACTTTTTGTCTTGAGGAAGGCTGCGGCTGAGGGAGGCACAGCCCTTTTGAAAAACCTTCTGGAAGACTACATCCAGGCCCTGGAGGAGTACAGGGTCCCCGGAGAAGCCCTAAAAATCACCAGGGCCATCACCAAGGCCCCTGTTTTCGCAAATCCACTTCGTAGGTGGAAAAGATGCCACATTCCGGCTGAACCTGCAAAGAGTTATAACCATTTCTGGTGTATGGGCTCATTGAAAAAAGTGGCGCACTTTGAAGACCAGCTGACTGCCTTGTTGAGGATAGGGGCCCAGTAGTTGATCCTGC